>JADFZF010000222.1 GCA_015232645.1 Magnetococcales bacterium
CAGTGCGTCATCCCGCGAAACGTCGCCGCATCAAGACAGTTCTTCAGGAATTGATTTACACGGCAGCCCGTCTGGTTAAAAGTGGTCGCCGTTTGAAATTGCGGTTCGGGTGTGTTTGTCCGGCGTTTTCGGTGTTTGATCGGTTGTACGGCAGTTTTGCTTACGGCTGATTGGCACAGAGGTGTTTTGAAGGGGTAAACGCATTGTTCTCAGAACAAGGCGCGAAGGGCTTGTCCTGGAGGTGTTGCACAAAATTCATTTTATTGTTTTTGAATTTCTTTGGCTGTTTCTAATAGAACGGTCAGGAAAAATGCTACTCGTCAACAATGTTTGACTGGCCTCCGCTCGCGGCTCAGGCAATTTGAGAGTGCTTCGCGAGGGAAATCACGGATCCAGGTGTTTTTCAAATGGTTAGGCCTTACCAAAAAAACAACTATTTCTTCATGCCAGATGATGACCTTGACTATGTTGCATCAACAGGATACGCACAACTGCGGGCGAACGAATCGAACAGGTATTTGTTTCAATATCTACATCATGATAGATTTGTTAACAGGGTTTTGGAGAAGTGCACAGGATCGAACTATCCAGCAATAAATTCAAGCGCACTTTCGACGATCCTTGTGGAAGTCCCTGATCCCAAAGAACAACAAAAAATCGCCGATTGCCTCTCCTCCCTCGACACGCTGATCACAGCCTACACCAAAAAACTCGACGCCCTCAAGACCCACAAGAAAGGGCTGATGCAGCAGTTGTTCCCCAACCCGGAGGCGGTGGGCGCATGAGCGGCCTGATCCTCTACGCCACGGAAGACGGCCAGAGCCGGATACAACTGCGGGCCGACGGTCAAACCGTTTGGCTGACTCATTTGGAAATGGCCGAGCTGTTCAACGCCACCAAGCAGAACATCTCGCTGCATCTGCGCAACATCTTTGCCGATGGTGAGTTGGACCCCCAGGCAACTGTCAAGGAATCCTTGACAGTTCAAACCGAGGGGCCGCGTGCGGTGAGCAGGAAGGTGGAGGGTCAGATCAAGAATCGCAAAGGGACAGCGTCATGACTGCCCCCCAAACCTTTACCAGCCTAGACGAACTGGCTCGGCATCTGCGCGATGGGTTGGCGAAGAAGTATGTCCTGCTCTTTGCCTTCAACGGCACAGGCAAAACGCGCCTTTCCATGGTCTTCAAGGAATTGGGCAAGAAAACTGTCGAAGATGATGAGGGCAACGAAGAGACTACCCGCGACACCCTCTATTTCAACGCCTTCACTGAAGACCTGTTCCATTGGGACAATGACCTGGAGGGCGATTCCCGGCGCGTGCTGCGCATGAATACGGATTCGCGCTTCTTCGATGGTCTGCAAGAGCTTGAGATGGAGAACCGCATCCGACCGCTATTACGCCGCTATGCCGACATCGATTTTTTGATCGATTACGAGCAAGGTGCGGTGAACTTCGTCCGAGAAGTCCAGTCTGGGGAAAATACTGAGACTATCGAGCATATCAAGGTGTCCCGTGGTGAGGAGAATATCTTCGTCTGGTGCTTCTTCCTCGCCGTCGCCCAGTTGGCGGTGGATAGGCAGGAGGTCTACCGCTGGGTCAAATATCTCTATATCGACGATCCCATCTCCTCGCTGGATGACAACAACGCCATCGCTGTGGCCAGCCATCTGTCGCAACTGCTGAAGAGTGCCAACGGACAGATCAGAACAGTGATCTCGACCCACCATCATCTGTTCTTCAACGTCATGTGCAACGAGCTGGGCAACGCCGCTCGATACTTCCTGGGCAAGGAGGCGGATCAATTCCTGCTGACCGACACCGGCGACACCCCGCGCTTCCACCACATAGCGCTGCTCAAACAGCTGCATGAAGTGGCGGAATCGGGCCAGATTTACACCTACCATTTTAATATCCTGCGCAATCTTCTGGAAAAGACAGCCACCTTTCACGGCTTCCGAAGGTTCTCCGACTGCATCAATAGGGACAGCGACGACCCGGACGGCATTTTGCACACCCGCTTGGTGAACGTGCTCAGCCACGGGAATTATTCCCTCTTTGAGCCCTAGGAGATGCTGCCGGAGAACAAGGAATACTTCCGCAAGATCCTGCGGGACTTTATGAACAATTACCGGTTCAACCCGGAACTCTTCCCGGAACCGCGACAAGAGAGTGCGACCCCATGACCAAAGACCAACTCAACCAACTGGGCAAGACCCTCTGGGCCATCGCCGACGAGCTGCGCGGTGCGATGAACGCCGACGACTTCCGCGACTACATGCTCTCGTTCCTGTTCCTGCGCTACCTGTCGGACAACTACGAGGCCGCAGCCCAGAAGGAGCTGGGGCCGGACTATCCCAGGCTGAAAGTGGACGACCGCCGTGCGCCGCTGTCGGTATGGTACGCAGACAATGCCGAAGATATTCCCGCCCTCGAAAAGCAGATGCGCCGCAAGATGCACTATTGCATCCACCCCGACTATCTCTGGAGCAGCATCAACGAGCGGGCACGCACCCAGAATGCCGAGCTGCTGCAAACCCTGGAGCGGGGCTTCAAATACATCGAGAACGAATCCTTTGCCAGCACCTTCCAGGGTCTCTTTTCCGAGATCAACCTCAACTCGGAGAAGTTGGGCAGAACCCCCGCCGACCGCAACAAGAAACTCTGCACCATCATCACCAAGATCGCTGAAGGGATCGCCCAGTTTTCCACCGACAGCGACATCCTCGGCGATGCCTACGAGTATCTGATTGGCCAGTTTGCCGCTGGCTCTGGCAAGAAGGCCGGGGAGTTCTACACCCCGCAAACGATCTCCACCATCCTCTCGCGCATCGTCACACTGGACAGCCAGGAGCCCGCCACCGGCAAAAAGAAGAAGCTCAGTTGCGTGCTCGACTTCGCCTGCGGTTCCGGCTCGCTGCTGCTTAACGTGCGCAACCAGATGGGGCCGCACGGCATCGGCATGATTTACGGCCAGGAAAAGAACATCACTACCTACAACCTGGCCCGCATGAACATGCTTTTGCATGGAGTGAAGGACAGCGAGTTCCAGATCCATCACGGCGACTCCCTAACCAACGACTGGGACATGCTCAGCGAGATGAACCCGGCAAAGAAACTCAAATGCGATGCCGTAGTCGCCAATCCGCCGTTCAGCTACCGCTGGGACCCCACCGAAGAGTTGGGCAAAGACTTCCGTTTCAAAAGCCACGGACTGGCACCCAAATCCGCCGCCGATTTCGCCTTCCTGCTGCACGGCCTTCATTTCCTCAGTGATGAGGGCGTCATGGCGATCATTCTGCCCCACGGCGTGCTGTTCCGTGGTGGTGTCGAGAGCCACATCCGCACCAAGCTCCTCAAAGACGGCCATATCGATACCGTGATCGGCCTACCTGCCAATCTTTTCTTCTCAACGGGGATACCGGTCTGCATCCTGGTGCTGAAAAAGTGCAAAAAACCGGATGACGTGCTCTTCATCAATGCCAGTGAACATTTCGAGAAGGGCAAGCGGCAAAATCAGCTCCTGCCGGAGCACATCGACAAGATTGTCGAAACCTACCAATTCAGAAAGGAAGAAGAGCGCTTTGCAAGACGGGTGGACATGGCGGAAATCGCGAAGAACGACTTCAACCTGAATATCTCTCGCTACGTCAGCACGGCCAAGTCGGAGGAAGAGATCGATCTTGACATGGTGAATAATGAGCTTGTGGCATTGGAAAAGGACATTGTAGCCGCCACGGAAAAGCACAACGGTTTCCTTGAGGAGCTTGGCTTGCCTCCTTTGCCACTGGGTTGATAACTCTACCATGTATATCATGGAATTCCTGGCTTGAGATTGTCTTTCTTAATTCGCCGACAGCTGAGAAAATCGCACAGAAAGCAGTGTAGAGCCTTCTGTGCGGTTTGCATCAATTTCCCATTTTTTCCATCCCCATATCCCATCCACTATCCACCGATAATTCGACTCAGAGGGGTGACCTCGCGGCACCTTCAAAACGGCCTGGTTCGGTATCCAGTTTCTGTTCCATCACGTCATGGGCCGGAACTGGGACCTCTTCACAAAAAAAAGATTCGACAGCCGGCCCAGAAACGTCTGCCCTGCGTCCTTTCCCACGAGCAGATACAGCGACTCCTGAGCGCCATTCAAAGTCCGGTCTACCGCACCTTCTTTGCCTTCATTTACGCCTGCGGACTGCGTATCAGCGAGGCTCAATTCATCACCGTTCAAGATATCGATGGCTCCAAAGGGACGGTACGCATCATCGGTAAGGGTAACAAAGAACGGCTCATTCCGCTCCCGACACCCACTCTGATCAGCTTGCGGGCACTCTGGAAAACCCACAAGCACCCACGATTGCTATTTCCCAACCAGAACGGCGATCAACCCGTCGCAGGGGCCTATAAGAGGCTGCCTGCCATCAACATGACCACCACTCGTGGGTGCCCCGCCCGATGCACCTTCTGCA
>JADFZF010000223.1 GCA_015232645.1 Magnetococcales bacterium
CTCGGAAACAACAATCAACCAGGTTCAGAGCTTATCCGTGCCTCAAAATTGTCTTGACGACGGGGTCCACTTCAGTTTTTTTTTATTGGTTGATGAATCCGTCACGTTCAAGTCGTCTCAGTATGAAACAGGCCACCAGGCCATTAAAAAGCCCGGTGATCCACGAGCCGATCAAGAACCAGGGCAACGCGGTCAATACCCCAGGATGGCCGATCATGAATTCCTGCGCGACGATAACCTGGGCTGTCATATGAGCCAAGGAAGCGGGAATGGACAATCCTACCGGGCCAAGTCGCAACCCGGTGACCCCTAGCACACTCATGGCCAGCAGGGCCCCGAATGCCCCCGATAAACCAAGAAAGAAGGTCGGAGAGAAGAATGTCCCCAGAATCAAGGATGAGGCGAAGACACGTAGTACCGACACCCCCATGGCTGCACGCCATCCCAACTGCACCCAGGCTACCAAAACAAAGATGTTGGCCAAACCGGGTTTGAACCAGGGACCGGGATAGGGCAAGCCACTTTCCAACAAATGTGCCGTTACCGCGGCTGCGGCCCAATACACCACCTGGAGTTCGGGACGCACCGTCAAAGCGATCTCCACTGAATCCGATTTCATCGGATGATTCCATCATACGCTTCGTGGGATGGCGTCATAGTCCCAGCGCCTCTGCCCTTGATTTGAATAACTACCCCGCAAGGAATACAAGCGGTCACTTGTCCCGTTCTGTTGATCCAACCGGTCATGGTACCAACCAGTCTTGGGCTGCGATATTCCAGCAATCGTACACGTCTGTCATTCACCTCGACTTGAACCGGTCCCAATTTTCCCTCGACCGACAGCAACAGGTTGCGGTTGAGTGGCCACAGCTTTTCCTGCGCTTGCGCATCATGGATGACGACGATTTCTTCCCCGGAATTGCCAAGTGTTCCAATGCATGCGCCAATGACCAACAAGGCGCAAATCAGGGCCAACCACCGATCGGTAACATAGATACACTGGAGCCACGCTTCCAACCCCGGCCTCATGAACCCTCCAGCCACTGTCCCTTGAACCCAGGACTTTTCCAGCGTTCGCCATTTTCATGGACCAACATTCCTTCGACCCCGTCCAGTTTTTCAATGAGTGCCTTCCCCTCTTTCATCCCCAAGACGAAAACAGCCGTACTCAATGCATCCGCCTTGATGGACGTTGAGGTTTGAATCGAAACTGATATCAAGCCCGAACGTGAAGGTTTGCCGGTTTTTGGGTCGAGAATGTGGTGTTGTCGCTCCCCATTGGCCATAAAAAAACGTTCATAGTCCCCCGAAGTTGACATGGCCATATCTCCGGTGATTTCGGCAAAAGCCATGACCTTGTTGTGGTCCCTGGGATGTTGAATGCCGATCCGCCAAGGTTTGCCGCCCTTCGAGCCCGCAATGATCATGTCACCACCGGCGACAATGAGGGCATTGGGAATGCCTGAAAGTTTTAAGCTTTCCATGGCTAAATCCATGGCATATCCCTTGGCAATGCCCCCCAAATCCAATTCATAGGCAAAACCACCCCATTGGATCGCCATGCCGCCATTGGCGGTCTTGACCCATTGTATGCCAAAATCGTGGTGTTTGTTTCGTTCTTCCAACCAAGCGGCGATTTTTTGGGTTTCCGGGATTTTCCCCTCTTCCGCGACACCATTGCCAAATCCCCACAGATCCACCAGATAGCCAAGCCCGGGATCAAAGGCCCCCCCGGACAGATTCCTGATTTCCAAGCCGGTATGAACAACGGTGACCAATTCTTCCGGAACCTCCAGCAACGTCCCCTTTGGGGAATGGTTGATCTTGTAAACCAGGCTGGAGGGAATCTGTTTGCTGGCCCACGATTCCACCTCCTTGATCCTGGAAAATACCCAATTGACCCCATTTTCATCTTCAGCCTCAGTGGCCCCCCAGGTGGAAACGCTCACCAGGGTCCCCATCGCCAGACGGGTGGTTGCATGTAGTTCCTGGTGTGACGGATTTTTCCATAGCAGCCAGAAACCAAGAAAGGCCAGCAACAGCAGCAGAGGGACGATTGGTTTGAAGTGAAGATCCCGCATCACCAAGCCACCTTTCATTGATCCATGGTACTGATCCAGGGTATGACAAGCAGACAGAACGGATAGACAACCAATACGATATCGCGCCATCCGGGATGAAAGGCCAAGGGAGCGGGAGGCGGTAGCCCGAAGGGGATTCCTTGTTCGCGCAGCTGTCGTTCCTGATGCACCATGTCGGCCATCATATCGGTTATGAACAAGCTGGCCCGTTGACTCAAGAGCGTGATGGTTGGCGCCCAGCCCTGTCTATCCGCGTCCATTGTCAGTTTGTATTTCGTTGCATCGGTCAAAGTGAGCAGGCGATCGACACATTCCAGTGTCCATGACAACAAGGTGGCCCAATGCAACACGGGGATCCCTAATTTTTTGAAAAAACAAAATAATCCAGATAATCCCATGATCAATTCGTCGGTGGAAGATACCCGGACCAATACGACGGCGAGGCAAGCCATCAGCCCCAATCGGAGCGACTGGTAGGCACCAATGATCAACCCTTCCGTACTGGGCCATTGTGTGTAAGGCAGCAGCGCACTTCCCGGAATGAAGAAACCGTGCAGAAGGAACAAGAAAAGAAAAAATAGGCGCATTTTCCAAAGTGGAAATAAAAAATCCTGCCAGCGCATTCCTGCCATCCAGGGCAAGAACAGTACTATCAGGGCCACAAACCACCAGAGTGCCACGGCCTGGCCAACACGGGCAAAAATCAGCGAAGCGATGATAAAAGCTGCCAAGCGGCTGCGAGGATCACAACGATTGAGAAAACATGAGCGAGACATCATTGTGGTAAAATACCCGAATGCTTCGTTCCCCCTCACGAAGGGGAAGGGTCCCGCGGGACTTTTGCAATCGTTTTTCCCTGGACTTGGATCATCGGCTTGTTCTTGGCGTTGTGTGTGGCTGAAGGTTGCTAAGCCAGGGATTTTGTATGTTTAGATGGGTCCTGGTCCGGCCTTCGAAGGCTCCTCGCCACACTCTGGCACGACCGCGGTGATGATTGGCAATCCCAAACCGGACGTTTCCATCTGCCGGTTACGCCTTTTCAGCCAGAAAAAGACAAGCGCCAAGGATGATATTCCCGCCCCACCCCCCAGTCCTTCCGCGGCGTCAGGTGAAAAACCTAACGCCAGTCCAAGATTTTTAGATAAGAATCCAAAAAAGAAAAGTGCCAATACCGGAACGATGTAAACCATGAAAGAAGAGCGTAAAAATTGCGAATCGGAAAGTTCAAGAACGACCAAGTCGCCAACTTTGGCACCGATCCGGTTTTCCGCCCGGACATGCACCTCTCGGTTGCCCCCCCCATGGAGAGGGTGGCACATCCCGCTTCGGCATGACAGGAACCGCAGCCGCTCTTTTTTTTTCCGACAACCAATGCCTGGTCACCATCCAGACGCATCACCAAAGCCTGCTCGCGCATGATTTATGCTCCTGATTTTGGCCAAACCATTCGAAGAGAGCAACGGGCTCACTGCAACAGATGATGAAGCGACGATGAGATTCCACTTTAGGTGAAGTTTTGAACAATGGTCAGTTCAAACAGGCATCTTTGTTTTGCGTCAAGACTCTTCTGAAGCATCATCAGTCGCTGCATTTTTGGCTGTGCGATCTTTTTTAGGAGGCTTTCCCAAGGCGGGGCGATAGATTTCCACGCGGTCTCCTGCCCCAAGCACATGGGAAGAGTCGATAATCTTGCTGAAAATGCCGAGCTTGCAACTTTGCAGTTGGATATGAGGAAATTTTTTTAGAATTCCTGAAAGTTGCACCGCTTCGGTCGCAGTGATGCCATCCTTGGCTTCAAACTCAATGACCGATTGCTTTTGTGCTTCTGCATAAGCTACCGCGACTTTCATTGAAAACGCTCCGCAAAGGGTTGGGCATTGTGGTTTTTCTGGAGGGGGTTGACAGGACACGCTGCCTGACGCTGTTTCACCAGGGAAGGCGAAATTATGTGTGGCAGCCGGAAGAGTCCTGCTGTTTGACATTGCCCCGCCTGAGATTGAACCATCTGACCGTCATCAATATGAAGCCCAGAACGATGAAGGCGCCAGGAGGCAAAATAAAGCCGATCGCCGGATGGTACGAGGGTCCCATGACATCCACATCGAATAACTTACCCGAACCCAGCAGTTCGCGTGCGGAGCCAAGGATAACCAGCGCCAAAGTGAATCCCAGACCGGTGGCCAAGCCATCGTACGCTGAGGATGCAGCGTTATTTTTGCATGCAAAGGCTTCAGCGCGGCCCAGGATGGCACAGTTGACCACGATGAGTGGAATGAAGATTCCCAGAACATGATAAAAAAAAAAAAAAAAGGCATTCATCA
>JADFZF010000224.1 GCA_015232645.1 Magnetococcales bacterium
GGCACCACAAAAAAACGTGAATATTCTTTACGTTTTTGATCAGCAAGAACATATATGTATCGGAAAAATAAACTTAAGCGTAAAGCGGTTTGGGCCAACGGTCTCCATGGTGCCAGGAGTCTACACTATGAGCCCGGAGTATGCACCAATTGCCCCCGAAGGGGTCGTCAAG
The DNA here is from genome assembly GCA_015232645.1 of Magnetococcales bacterium. Lineage (GTDB taxonomy): Bacteria > Pseudomonadota > Magnetococcia > Magnetococcales > UBA8363 > UBA8363. The sequence goes on from JADFZF010000224.1 coordinate 173, forward strand.
TGCCAATAAATGGTTGGCCATCCGATCAAGTTAATGAACGTGATAAAGTGAAACCGGGGAGGACGATCATGACTGATGGCACAGGGCGTTGAACCGCCATGGATCCGCTGCGATTTCGCCAAAGGCGGCTGTTTCGCCGCCAGGCACTGGATGGCTTCGTCGGTGCTTTCGGGGACGCCAGCACGCCGGAATTGCTGACCCCCTTTCCGGTGCGTGCATGGAGGTGGTGGATCGTTTTGGTGCTTGGAAGCCTGATGCTTTGGGGTATACTGGGCTCCCTGCCTATGCGTGTCGCCGTAACCGGACAACTGGCGGGCGTCGACTCGGGTAACCCATACCTCACCGGGTGGGTTCGAGAAGGGGATCCCACTTCCATCCGAACAGGCCAACCGGTCCATCTTTCATGCTTTCCCAACCCGCTGCCAACGATTGCCACCCGGGTGGTTTCGCTTTCAGGTCCGGCTTTAATAAACCGTGTGGTGCCAGGTCTTTTTCAAGGCCGAAGCCGAATCATCATGGAACTGGATGGTGAAATCCCGGGTCGGATCGGTATGATCGCCCAATCGCATTCCGGCCACCCGGTGACCGCCTGGGTTACCGTAGGCCATCAACCTCCCTGGCGTGCCCTGTTGTCAACGATGGGTTATCCGCAGACCCCGGATTTGAAAAGATCGAACCATGCCCCATGATCTTCCTGCGACTCTTCCGCAAGCCCTGGCCCGACATGTCGGGGAACGATCGGATGAAACCGCCTTGATCTTTCTGCGCGACGGAGAGACCGACACCGTTTCCATGACTTATGGTCAGTTGGATGTCCGGGCACGGAGATTGGCGCAATGCATGATCGAGAAGAAACCCGACGCCAGTCGGGTACTTCTGTTCCCGGCACCCGGGCTGGAATTCGTCGTGGGGTTGATGGCCTGTTTTTACGCGGGCATGGCCGCAGTGCCCTGTTATCCCCCCACTGGAAGACCCGAATCCCGGGCCAGTGACCGCTTCTTGCGCCTGGCGGGAGATTGCCGACCCGGGTTGGGCCTGACCGATTCCGACAACCTTGCCCGGGCCAGGATTCATTGGGTGAACCAGGGCATCCCTTTGCTCACCACCAACGGGGAAATCGACTCTTCCGGGATCCCGCTGCCCGGCATTCAGGGGGGTACGCTGGCCCTGATCCAATACACCTCCGGTTCCAGCGGCACACCTCGAGGAGTGATGTTGCATCACGCCAACCTGATGGCCAATCTTGCCGCCATTTCCGAGCGGTTTGCCTTTACGACCGCAACCCGTTTCGTAAGTTGGCTGCCGCCCTACCATGATATGGGGTTGATCGGGGGGATCCTTTCGGCCCTGTTCAACGGATATCTTCAGGTAATCATGGAGCCGCGTCATTTTTTGCAACGACCCAGGCGCTGGTTGCAAGCCATTTCCCAATATCGGGCCGATACCAGCGGTGCCCCCAATTTTGCCTATGACTTGTGTGTGGAGCGCATTTCCCCGGAGGAACTCTCCCACCTCGACCTGAGCTGCTGGGAACTGGCCTTTTGTGGTGCCGAGACCGTCCGTTCCAGTACCATGCGGCGGTTTGCCGAGTTTTTTGCCCGGTCGGGATTTCCCAATTCCGCCCTATTTCCCACCTATGGCTTGGCGGAGGTGACGTTGATGGCCACCGGGGTGGGACGGGGACGGGGTGCTTGCATCAAAACGTTCGATGCAGCCACCCTGGCCATGGGAAAGGCGGTGTTGGCCTCCGGTCCCGGGGAGGTGCGGATGCTGACCGGTTGCGGTTCCCCCGGATTGGGAACCTCCCTGGGCATCGTGGATCCCGATTCCTGCTGTCCTCTTGCGGAGGGCGAGGTGGGTGAAATATGGTTGGCTGGCGACAGTATCGGTCAGGGATATTGGAACCGTTCCGGGGAGAGTCGTGCCGCCTTCGCCAACCGCCTGCTGGGCGAGGGTGAGACCTCCTGGCTGCGTACCGGCGACCTTGGATTCATCCATGACGGCCAACTCTTCATCAATGGTCGGCTCAAGGAACTCTTGATCATTCGCGGGCGCAACTTTCATCCGCCGGACCTGGAAGAGATCATCGCCAGTTGCCACCCTGCCCTGGCTCTGAATGGATGTGCCGCCTTCGGGGTGGATGTTGGCCACGAGGAAATACTGATCGTGGCTGCGGAAGTGCGTCGGGAGGCCCGGCGTCATCTGCCGGTCTCCCGGATTCGGGGGGTCATCCGTCACGCCCTGTCGGAATCCTTCGATTTGAGCCCCCATGAAATCCTTCTGCTCAGGCCCGGAGTCCTACCCCGGACCACCAGCGGCAAGATCAGTCATGCCTGGTGCCGGGAACGGTATCTGTCCGAGGTGTGGCAACCGTTGGTGGATCCAGAGGGTGAATGCGGCACCGTCTCCGTGTCGGAACGCATCGAGGATGCTTGGCTGTCCCAAGTCCTGGAGCATCTTGCTCAACTGCTTCAGGTCCAGGCCGCCTCCCTGGATCGGGATCAGACCCTGGGCGAACTCGGGATCGATTCGCTCAAGCGGGTGGAGCTTGCCCTGACCCTGGAACCCTTGGCAGGTCGTTCCATCGACCCGGAACGGTTCCCTGCCGACCTGCGGTTGGCCGATTTGGCAACCCTGATTAAAACGCTTCGAACCGATGCCGAGCGTGGGTCAGGGCATGGGGCTACTGCGGAGGAACAAGCCTTGGACGCCCCGGGGCGGGAAGTGCCCATGACCCCCTTGCAACGGGCGTTTCTGGCCGCCAACCATGAGCGGGCGCATCAATTCGTCGTCATCATCTACCTGCGAACTCCGCTGAACTTGAATACGGATGCCCTGCAACGAGCGCTCTCCAGCCTGGAGTTGCGCTTCGACGCCCTGCGATTGCGTTTTCATCGCCAGGGAGGAAGATGGCGGCAAATCTATGCGTCGCCTGGGTCTGGCTGGGCTTTCGAACGAATCGATGTGGCGGACCTGTCCCAGGAGGAGGTGCGGCAACGGAGAGAAGCGATGATCCAAAACTTGAAATCCGGGCTGGACCTTGGCAAAGGGCCGTTGCTGAAAGCTTGTTTCTTCGATCGGGGAGCTTTTGAGACCGGCATCATCGGCTTGAGTTTCCATCATCTGGTCATGGATGTGGTTTCGGTATCGATCTTCCTTTCGGCCCTGCAACAAGCCTATACCGATGCCCTTTCCGGAAGGTCGATTCCTGGAAAGGTGCCCCCTTTTTTTGGTCGCTGGCTGATGGCCATGGATCATCATGCCCGGCACATGGATTCGGCTCAGGTCGCCTATTGGCGCCATATCTGTGGTGAAAATCCGGAAGGGGTCCGAAACCATAACGGCCCTGCTATCGGTGGTGAGCAATTTTCCGGCAATCAACGCCCTGGCTGGCAGGCCATCCCCCCGTTTCGCCTCCACCCCCGGATGAGCCGCCAGCTTTTTTTACAGTTTCCCGCAGCAGACCAACGGCATGATCTTTTTCTGGCCGCCCTGGCCCGGGCCTGGTGCGAGGTGTGCGGCACGGACCATGCCCTGGTGCTGCTGGAACACCATGGCCGGCGGTCCTTTGGCGCGGAAGCCGCCCCATGGACCGCTTTCGGGTGGTTCGTCAACCGTTTTCCGGTGCGCATTTTTTATGATCCGGAGCGTTCCAACGCAGCCTGGTTGGAAACCGTCCGCACCATCCGGGAATCCATGCCGGACCGAGGGGGAGGATACGGATTGTTGACCTGGGTGTTCCCCGATCCGGAGGTGCGGCAGGCCATGGCCCGTTTGCGGTATCCTCCGTTGAAATTGATTTATCGTGGTGGAATCGACGAGGGGTTCCGCCGCCATGAGCGGTTTCCCATGATCGGTATGGAATCCGATACGGATGTTTATCCGGAGGCCATGACCCGGGTGAGGGAACAATGTGATTCGGAATTCTACGTGACGCAGAAACGCGGACTGATGGAATGGACCCTGCAGTTCAATGTGAATATGGAGAGAGAACGGGCACTGTCCATGGTAAACCGGGTGACCCTTTTCATCCAATCCCTTCTGGATGGGAACGATGGTACTTCCCCAATTTCGGACCAGGGTGCGAACGCTGATTCGCACCACGAACAGGATGCCCAGTCGCTAGGGCGTGTTGACATTCGATAATTTGATCCATCATTATCTCTCTCCTGGAGGTGACAAATGGATCGATTTTTGTT
>JADFZF010000225.1 GCA_015232645.1 Magnetococcales bacterium
TTTTGTTCTTCATTTTGTTTATTGAAAAATTGTCGGTCCTGCGATTTGTTTTCCTGTTTTTTTCGATAGTTTTCGATCTGTTGCCGACGTTGATCCTGACGTTTTTCCAGATCCCGCTTAAGCCTTCGTTCCTCATCCTCCTTTTCCAATGCCTTTTTCTGATCATATTGCCGATCGGCCTCTTTTTTGGAATCGGCCTGGTTCTGTTCCTCCGCCCAGGGATTGGGTGAGTTGTCTTCCAGTTCGAAATCGATCCCGGGGTGGAGGAATTCTGATTTTATTTTCCCGATGGAATCCGCAGCCAATGGAATCGTCCAGACAGAGACCAACAGGATCACGATCAACTGGAGCATGACAAGGAGCGGTCTCTCTGCGAACCGCCGGTACTTGTGGGAAAACGTGATAGCGTTAACGGTGAGGTTCATGGCCGGTTTTCCACCAGGATAAAGGACGCCCAATGGCAGGGATGGGCAATGTCATTTTTCATATTGGCCATTTTTGTTATGAATTCTTGCTGTGTTTGACGCAAGGCTTCCGCTTGGACCATATGCCCTGTTTTATACAGGCTTTGGAAATGTTGCAGAAATGCTGTGCGAACATCCTCGGCAACGGGCCAGAGCGTGAGGATCTCTTCCTTGACGGCTTGATCCCCGCGGGGTGGCGGCATCAACCGGGTGATGGAAAAACGTTGTGCGAGAAATTCGTGGCCATCGTAGAGGGCCGACATGGGCAGGTTTTTCAAGGATTCGGGCAGATCAAAAATAAGGTGGTGGATGCCGGCCCGAGTCAAATCGGGTGCGATGGGAGCAATTAGTTGGTCATACAGTCTCCTTGCCTGAGGAAACGGGTTGGACTGACAATGTTGGACCGCTTTGTTGAAGGTGCCAGCCAAAGATATGATTTCTTCAATGGTCATGGAGAGGAATCGTGTTACCTTTATGTCATTGATGATAAGTTTCATGGTCAAGCGGGAATGCTCTTCCCGCAGGATGATGGTCGCGCTCTTTGTTACTGATTGGTCCGTGGTGCTTTCTGGTATTTTAAATTTGGTTGTCGCTGCCGCAGCGAGCGGGTCCCCACTCAATTGGGAGGAAAGCATCTTCTGGGAATAGACAGATCTGGACAGTTGTTCAGGAAAGCGCGCCTGTGGTTCCAGTTTATTGGCAATAAAAGGCCAGAGCACCAGAATCAGGCTGGCGGCCAGAGCGATGGATCCGATGGCAGTCAGAGATGGAGACCGACGGATAAAATGTAAAATATTGGCCTTTTGGGGCTCCTTGATCGCGGCCATAGCCAACCAGGCTTGGTAGCAGTCGGAACACCCATTGATGTGCTCCAAGAGATGGGCGCGTGTTTTGGGATTGACACGCTTTGCGACCAGAGCGGCCAGTTTGTGTGCTGGTGGACAGGATTGTCCCGTCCTTTTTTTTCTGCTGGCGGCAAGGGCAATCATCACCTCCAGGCGCTCCTGTTTGGATGGCCTTTTTTTCATTGGGACTCTTTTATCAAAGGGAAACATCGCGTCACCCTTGTTGGCTAAAAAGATTTCGAAGGACATGGCATCGTTCAGCGACCGCCAACGTCACGCAACCGTCTCAAGAACCATAGACGGCAATCTTGGCAAAAATTGTCGTTTTTTTTGAAAAAAAAATGTCACTCGGTAAGAAGGGACATCAAGTCATTGGTCAGACCAGCTTTTTCCAGGGCGCGACGGATTTTTTCCAATAGCCGTCTGCGCTCTCCGTAAATTTGATCCGTCGTCTTGTGGAGCAGAGCGGCGACGGTCTGGACCGGCAGTTCATCCTGATAGAACATTTTTAACAGCAGCTGCTCTTCGTCGTTTATGGTCAGGTGGTGCTGCAAATTGGCCAGAGACGCATGCTGCGTTTCAGCCATCTCCTGCTGCCTGGGATTTTCTGAACCGGTCAAAAAACGATGAAAAGCGGTCAGTATCTCCTCTCGCATCCGAATATCCCGCAGTTGTTCCGGAGAAAGGTGGTGCAGGTCGGGATTGAGATTGACCATTTCCACCAAGTCCAAGGGATCGGTAGGAACTTCCTCGACCTTGTTTTTTCCACAATCTTTTTCCCGTTGGGCAATGGTTTTGATGGCGGCCCATAGGGCAACTTCCCGGTTTTCTCCAGGAGAGGAGTGCACAAGGGACGCAATCAGTTGCCTGGTAGGCATCCGCTCAAGGCAGAGCAGACGAAATATCTGCTCCCAAAGGGGGCCCTGGTCCTGAATCCAGCGGGGAACATGCGCTCGACCAATGCGGATTCGAGCAAAATCTTCCAACAGGCGCCAGGAGATCCGGTTGAAATAGGTGGCGAAGGAGGCCTGCGAGCGTCCCTCATAGGCCCGCAACGCTGCCCAGTCATCCTGGGCCATGGCGTCCTGAACATAGAGAATGGCCTCGTCGGCCAGATTGGTATCTCTGAAACGGCGTTGGGCGAGTCGCTCCAGCCGAGACCATTGCTGGAAAAAGAGCCTGTTGAATTTTTTTTCGGATGAAGTCACTGTTGCTGGATAACTCGAATAATAAAGAGCCGAACAACCTCAGAGTGCCGTCTTTCCAGCATTGTCGGCAAGGTGAAAACTGGCCAAGAGGCTCACCCTGGAACTAAAAAAAATTTAAGGCGCAACTGCATGATAAATATTGATATTATTTTTTTATTCTTTTTTTTTCGACATTTTTTCCCCCGGTTGCCGTCCAGATAGGATAATGGCGCACAGAAACGAATATCAACTTTTCTTCAGAGGTGGGAAATGTACCAATTCAACAAGGATCCTACCGGTTTGAACCGATGGCTCATCGTTTTTTTGTGGGTGAGTGTGGCTGTAAATAGCTTGGCCCTGCTGCATGATGGAGCCTTGACCCTCGGCTTTTTGTTTCCTGGCGGTTTTGCCGGAATGGGTGAAGCATGGATTGATTCGCTCATTTACCTGTCCGCCGTAGTGTTTTTTCTCACCTTCGGCGTGTTTCTGCGTTGGCAGTATCTGGCCAGTCGCAATGTTTGGGGCTTTGGGGCAAAGGGATTGCGTTTCGATCCGGGTTGGGTGGTGTGGTACTACTTTATTCCCATTCTCAATCTTTTCCGTCCCTATCAGGTCATGAAAGAGACCTGGAGGGCCAGCAGTGACCCTGAAAATTGGCGAGGTCAACACCCGGGGATCATGGTGGAGGTTTGGTGGGCGTTGACTTTGCTGGATGCGTTTCTTGGCCGGGCCATTCAATCGACATATGCATCGGAACATGGCCTGATAATCGCCATTGCGTTTGATACTGCCCAGATCGGCGTCAACGTAGTCACCCTGATGCTGGTGAAAGAAATTACCGGCATGCAGGTGGCGTTGGTCCGGGGAGAAGGGGGCTCGATGCGAACCGAGCCGGTCGTATCGACATGGTGGCCAGAGGATAAGACGGAACATGTTGATACCGGGGAGATCCATTCCGAACAAACGTTACAGCCGTCCACTGGGGAGGAAACTGTGCTTTTGGGGCCAGAGGGTGCCGGTGAGACATCGGACCGGGAAAGCAGCCGCACGGATCCCATGAATGATCCGGTGGTGGGATGGTTGGTGGTGATCGCAGGCCCCGGGCGAGGAACGGCCCATCCCCTGGGCAGGGGTCGTAACGGTATCGGTCGCGGTCCGGACTCACGAATTTGCCTGGACTATGGGGACATGACCATGTCACGCAAAGATCATGCTATTGTCACCTACGATCCGAAGGGAGGCCGGTATTATATTCAGGAAGGCAATGGAGTCGGCCTGACGTATCTGGACCAGGAACTGGTTAATAAGCCCATGTCGCTGAAAGGCAGACAGGAGATCGGTATTGGGCAGACGCGCCTGTGTTTTGTGCCATTCTGCGGGTCTTATTTTGATTGGAGTGACAAAGTTGTAAAGGAAAAGTCGATGAATGGAGTCCTGGAGGGACGGGAAGATACGGGAGAGGGTTTGGAGGATAGTCATGTCTGAAGAGATCCAGTCCAGAACTGGTGAAGAGGCGGAGAATTGGACGGCAAACGCGTTGCCGGCGGGATACCAGTTGCAGGAATTCCAGATCAAGGCGCAGAAGGATGCCGATGGCCGGCAGGTCATGGGCAAGGACGGAAGACCGCAACCCTGGATTCTGGGCCGAGGAACCTTTGGCATCACGTATTTGGCCTGGGACGGGAAGGAGAAGCGGGATGTAGCGATCAAGGAATATTATCCGAAGGATTTGGTAGAACGTCGAGGAACGCGAGTCACCGCCCAGGGGAGCCGGCAACGGGAGTACTATGATCAAGGATTGCGGAGCTTTACCAAGGAGGT
>JADFZF010000226.1 GCA_015232645.1 Magnetococcales bacterium
GGTTGGATAACGGTATCGTGAAATAAAACTGAGGTAAAATCAAGATCTTTGGCTAATTTTGAACTTCAGTTCGTTAATTTTTCACAAACCTTTTACTTCGGTTGGTGGTTGATTGAACAAAACCGCGTATTTTGACCCTCAACCACCGAAATAGAAATTGTTGATGAACGGTCCGCAGCATGACAGCGCCGGCGTGGCCGGTCTGGGAGCAGCAGACTTTCCGTTGTACAAGGGGGGCCGAAACGCTACCCAATCTCGGGAAAAAGTGGACCGAGGCGGTCGGCTTTCCGCCGCCGGTTTCCAGACAAGGATGTATCTCTTATCACTTTCCATCGTGCGTACTAATATTTATGTTGCTTTCTGTGTGGGCTGTGCCTATTGTCCACTCTGAAGAATCTGGAACAAATGAAGTAGATATTCAGCGACGCAGAACCTTCCGGTCATGAGGTGGACCGTCCCCCAATGAACTGCAAACGCATATCCGTCGTCACCGTGACCTTCCGCAATGAGGAACAGCTTGCAGCCACCTTATCTTCGTTAGGCCGCCTGACGTATAAACCTTACGAAGTGATCGTCGTTGATGGCGCCGCGACACCAAAGGCTAAAGAAATTTGTGCTAACATGAACAATGTCATGAATATTGTTTATTTCGGCGAACCGGATCAAGGTATTTACGACGGCATGAACAAAGGGATGCAGATGGCCAAGGGAGACTGTGTTCACTACCTAAATTCCGGCGACAGGGTCGTTGGCGAACCCTATTGGAAATGGGATGACGATGAACTGCTGGAAGTACGCTTATCAAGCGCGGAAGCCAGTCTGGGATATGGGAAAAAACAACTTTGGAACACTCTCTATTGTCATCAAGGAATGTTGTTTCCCTCGCACCATGAGGCCTATGATCTCCGCTTCAAAATCGCCGCCGATTACTATTTGATGCGTAAGGTGTATCCCCAAGGATTTCGAAGCTATCGCATCAGGCAGGACGCCGCCGTATTGTTTGATTCTGATGGATTATCGTCAACAAAGAGACGGGCTCGCAACCAGGAATTATTCAAAGTCATCACCGAAACCGATGGCCTGGGCCGATCTTTATCTTTTTTCGTTATTGCAACGATAAAGTCCATATTTCCCATGTTTCTTATCAGAGCATTCCAAACCTGGTCCAACAGGGAACTGGGCGATGCAAACCATGGACACGGCAGATAAAAAAATTTCGATCATAACGCCAGTCTTCAATGGTGAGAGGACATTGACCGATACGATTGAATCGGTCTTGAATCAAACCCATCCCAATTGGGAACATATTTTGGTGGACGATTGTTCGACCGACCAAAGTGTCGAACTGATCAAGAGATTGACCCGCGGCGATCACCGGTTCAAGGTGATCGCGCTCCAGGCCAATTCTGGCCCTTCTGTGGCACGCAATACAGCTATCAAGGCCGCCACGGGGGACTATATTGCCTTTCTGGACGCTGACGATGTCTGGCTGCCCACCAAATTAAGCGAACAGTTGGCCTTCATGATCGAAAACAATTTTTCAATATCCCACCATGCCTACCGACATATGTCCTACGATACCAAAACCGTCAGCAATCTGTTGCGGGGACCAGAAATCGTCGATTGGCGCACATTTCATCAACGTCGCGGCATCGGTTATTGCCTCACCTTCATGACCAGAAACATTCCCGGATTGGTACCAATTTTTCGCGAAGATAGAAAAATTAAAATCGCCGAAGATTTTACCCCATTTGCCAATATACTTCGACATAGCAATTCCCATCTGCTCGACCGTGATTTGGGTAGATACCGGGTATCGAGAAATTCAAGATCTCGTAACAAACTTCGGGCCGCAGTCGAGGTTTGGCGAGCTTATTATATTGAGGAAAAAATTCCGCTGCCACTGGCACTTTGGTTCTGGGTCAATTACGTTCTATCTTCTCTGATTGTCCATCATCGGGCCAGGATCAGATAATTCCATGATCTATCTTACTGAGATGACATTCTATTATGCCGTGCCGAGCATCTTCTTGTTCCTGGCATGGCTGGTCAACTCTAAGACTTTAATGTATATATCTATTTTTGCTGGATTCTTTACAATATTTGACCGAACATTTGCCTACGATTCCATTTCATATATTAATATCTATAACGGCTATCACGAGATCTATGAACCCTCTTTCGTTCTCTTGGTTGATATTTTCAAATTTTTTGGCGCTGATAGCAACAAATTCCTGTTTTTTATCCCTGTTATTAATGTTGTTATATTCTATTTCATGGGGCACAATTTATTTAAAAGAAAACGGGAGCAGATATTGCTTATCGCTATCTGGATGAGTTCAGTATGGTATATTTCTTACTCATGCAATGCCATGAGGCAAGGCTTTGCATCACTCCTCATTTGGTATGGACTTTCAGCTTGGTTACGCGGCATGATATTTCGTGCAATTCCTGGATTTGTTATCGGAGCTATGTTCCATTGGAGTTCCGCCTTTCTTTTTATATTATTCATAACCGCCACCCGAATAAGAATTGGAAATTCTCTAATATTGAATATATTTATCGGTCTATCCTTGGCGTTATTATCGTCATCGACCAATCCATTATCATATCTATCAAATGTTATAGGATATTTTGACCCAGACATGTTGGAACCGAGATTCTCTCCAAACCTACGGTTGTCGGTTTGTTCTGTTATATTCTTGTTTCATCTAATTAATTCTTCGCACTTTGATTCATTGTTTTCTTATCTATTTAACATATATAAATTGCATTTCTTCATGCTTTGTCTGATGGTTTCCATACCAGAAGGATTTTCTAGAATACATGCCTATATCTGGCCATTGGATGCCATATTACTGACATACACACTGAGTCATCATTATTCTATTCGTATTTCAAAAGACCATCGAACTGGTCATATGCTTATGCTCTACCTGGTCTTCTTGATATTTGCAACGTTTGTCGGGTTCGGCAGTATTACCTCAGCCAACTTACTAGGAATTAATGAAGAATAACCGATATTCAAATTCTTGATCTCTCTCCATCGTTTGATACGGATATGTTTCACTTGCCCATTGTCAGCCGCCTCGCACGCCTCCTGATCTCGCCCCCATTCCCATGCCACAATCTCCGCAATATCTTAAGGCCAATCGATCCTAATGCTGTCAAGTGGCGTACCCCCCCCTGAGGATAATGATATTAATATGAATTTGCCATAAACTGTAAAAAAACAAGAAATGGCGACAACTTTATGGCGGCGCATTGGCCAAGCAGCCCCTATTGTTAAACCATTTGTTTACATTGCCAACATGCGGCGGCAATATGTCATGATTAAATAAATGATCATCACCTCAGACAATCACCTCGACTCATTGGTGACTTGCGATCCCCCACGGATGCTCCGGCTGTTTGGGAAACAACTTTCGCACAACAGTGACATTGATTCCACCTCCCAATACCATCAGACGCAAGGTAAAAACGCAAAACGGCTCTCGTCACTTGATGCCCTTCCCTACGATTCCACCAATGAAACCGTTATAATTACCACCAACCCTTGTCCACCGCCGCCAGAAAGTTTGCTATGATGATCAGTCACCAACAACGCCCCGCCCTATTCCTCGATCGCGACGGAGTAATTAACAAAGAAATAAACTATTTACATAGAGTCAAAGATTTCATTTTCCTGCCCGGCGTGTTCGATACCTGCCGCATGTTTCTGGAGGCGGGGTTTGCGTTGATCGTCGTCACCAACCAATCGGGCATCGCACGGGGATACTATACCGAAGACGATTACCACCTTCTGACCCGCTGGATGATGCAAAAGTTTACCGAAGCAGGAGCCCCCCTGACCGATGTCCTGCATTGTCCGCACCTGCCCAACGGCATCGTTCCCGAATATCGGATTCAATGTGCCTGCCGCAAACCGGAGCCGGGAATGATCCTGGAGGCGGGCCAACGACATGATATCAATCTGGGTCAATCCATCATGGTCGGCGACAAACTGAGCGATATAATGGCGGGTGGCCGTGCTGGAGTCGGCCATCTGGTCCTGGTCCACAGCGGTTACGAAATCTCGTTGAATGATGCCACCCATGCCCATCACGTGGCCGAAAACCTAGGTGATACCGAAACTTTTCGTAATTGGTTCCTGTAGAGAATAGATAATTCCAACTCCAAATCTATAGAGCATTAAATTCTTGCTGATCAAAAGCGTAAAAAATATTCACGTTTTTTTGTGGTGCCTAAATCAGGGCAAATGCTTGCGATAATTGTGAAAATCCTTGATTTATGAGTTGGTAGCC
>JADFZF010000227.1 GCA_015232645.1 Magnetococcales bacterium
CTGTTCCTAACCACCCGCTCCCTGGGCCAATCCGATATCGAGGCGGCCAACCGTCTGGAATTCCTGGAAATGGTAATCAACGAATGCCTGAAGATCATCGGATTGCTGGATTCCACCATGGTCCGCGATGAAATATTCAGCATGTTCCGCCTGGGGCGCTATCTCGAACGGGCCGACATGGTGACCCGTATCCTGGATGTCCGCGGCGCCTTGATGTTGAACCGTGAAGATGCCGTGGATCGCCCCATCCGCAACGCCCTCTGGCAGACAGTCTTGAATTCGCTCTCGGGGGTGCAGATGTATCGCCGACGGGTGCGTCCGCGGATCCGCGGGGTGGACGTCTTGGCCTTCCTGTTGAAGGATCAGGCCTTTCCCAGATCCTTTCGTTATGGGGTCGCCGGGGTGGCCCAATGCCTGGACCTGATCGGCGGCGCCCATCTGGCCCAGGGAATCATCGCCCGTATCGAGGAACGATTGTACCTGGCCGATATCACCCGACTGGCCGACAATACCGGATTGCACGACTTCCTCGACGGGCTGCAAATCCTGTTGGGCGAGCTGCATCTAACCATCACCCGAACCTATTTCGATCAACAGGTGACGAAGGGTCCGCCATCCGCCGACGAACCGAAGGCCAGCGGCGACTCGTCCAGCGGGATGACATCCACGGCAACACTCAACCTGTGTTCCCGTCCGCCCGTCACCACCCCTTTGACCGGTGGGACATCGGCGTAATCGCGTCCCACCGCCAGGACGATATGCCGGTCCAACGCCAGAGTGGCATTGGTGGGGTCGAAACCGTACCAACCCCTTCCGGGCCACAACATTTCAAACCAGGCATGGGAGGCATCGGTGCCGACCAGCCTGGGTTGACCCGGGGGTGGTCGGGTTTCCAGGTAGCCGCTGACGTAGCGGGCCGCCAACCCCCGGCAGCGGATCACCCCGATGGCCACATGGGCAAAATCCTGACAGACCCCCGCTTTTTGATGCAATACCTGGGTCAACGGGGTGGAAACCGAAGTGGCTCCGGGAGAATAGGAAAAGGCTCCATGGATACGGAACGTCAGATCCATGGCCGCTTCCAGCAAAGCCCGGCCCGGGGTGAACACCTGGTCGGCCAAGGCTTCGAGAACGGGATGGGTTTCCACCAGAGGCGACGTCAGGGCAAACAGGGCATGACTCCTGGCTTCCAGGCCCGCATCCCTGTCCTGCAGCCGGGCCCGTACCTCCTCCCACGGGGGGGACGGCGGCAGCGTCGGATCCAGATGGGCGAGACGGGATATTTCACTTTCGGCGGTGATTTCAAGTTTGCTGTGGGCTTTATGAATCTCAAAATAATGGATCCAATTACCAAAAAAATCCTGAAAGGTTCGGACCAGACCCGGTTCCGGGGTCACGCGGAGTTGGAACTTGAGACAGCGTTGATTGTCCCGCTCCACCGGTTGCAACTGGACCCGATTATGACACAAAGTCACCGGCTCCGGATAATGGTAACGGGTGGTATGACTAACCAGATAGCGCATAGGGTCCCTTATTGTCAGCTTTTGCCGCCATAGAGAGGATAGGGAGAATCGGCATGACGAAAATAGTTGTTGCTGGCGGTCTCGGAAAATAGAGGTAGAAGATTGCGAATCCGTTCGGTCAATTGCATCAGATGTTCCCGACTCCGGGTTTCGGGATCGACTTCCGCCAGGGTCGGACAATCGGCCAGGCGGATGGCGGCCAGGCTGGCAAAAACCGTCCGCCCCAGGGAGGTACGATACAGGGTTCGACCAGGCGAACGGGGGATCTCACGGGCATGTTTTTCCATCAAGGTCAACTGAAACACCAAGGAACGGGGATCGGTGTCGTCCTGGAGCAACTTGGCCAGTACCGATTCGACCTCCAGGCGGGTCTGGAAGTGGAGACGAAAACTCTCCAGGCCGTCGTTCAGCGCCAGAAGACGTTCCAACATGGCCATTTCATCGGCCCGGGAGGCCGAATGGCCCAGACAGGTTTCCAGGAGTTGCGCCAGGAACATGGCCCGTTCCAGACGTCGTCCCATGTCGAGGAACAGCCATCCCTGATCGCGAGCCATGTTTTCCCAGGTCAGACCCGCCAGGGCGGTCAATCCCTGCAACAGGGGTCCCAGACCCCAGAGCAGTTGATTGATGGGATCGGTACGCTGTCGTTGCCAGCGTCCCAGGTAGGTGCTGATATTATCAAGAATTCCCCAGGTATCGGACGACAGTCGGTCGCGCAACGAAAAACCGGCCTGGATCAGGGCCTGGAGTGAAAACGCCAGCGAGCCGACCCGATTGCTGTCGAGCAGTACCGAACGCAGTTCGGACTCCGGATTGGCCAGGAGCTGATGGGCATCATCTCCCGTAAACCCGGGATAGGTCCCGGTGACGTGGGTCAGGGCGGTCAACAGCTGCTGACGGCAATGCTGCCGTTGTTCCCGATTCAGGCCGAACTCTTCCTCGTCGCGGTGGGAGATGGACTCACGAAACAGGCGGATGACGCATTCCGCCCGCTCGGCATAACGGCCCATCCAGAACAGGTTTTCGGCGATCCGGCTGGGGAGGCTGGCGTGGGGAGCCAAATCCTGAACCAGGGCACCCGATTGGGTTTCCCCCGGAGAGGGATCCTTGTTGCCGAGGATCCAGACGTCCTTGGTCGACCCCCCCTGGGTGGGGGAGAAAGGATAATCGTTGGGGGCGAACGCTTCCGGATTGCGTTCTTCAGAGGGGGATACCCGGGCCAAACCCCCGGGCATGACCAGGGAATGGTTGCCGTCGTAATGCAGGAAAGCCCGCAGCAGCAGCCGGCGGCGACACATTCCCTGGGCATCAATCCCTGGCACCACCGACGGTTGCATCGGTAGCCGGGCAACGTAACGATGAGGATGGTCATGGAGGCGACGGCGCAACGATTCGTCATGAGGCAGGCCATTGATGGGCAGCGACAGATCGGGCTGCAAGGGCAAAATGGCCCAGGAAGGAGGATCATGGTCCCAGGTGTCCAGGATTCGCCTCAGGGAGGAAGCCTGTCCCAACCACAGGGTTTCAGGATTGTGCAGATGAAGATTTTCACCCAGGAAGAACCGGCACAGTTGCGGCATGAACGGATGCAATCCGAGGTTTTCGAGGATGCCGGCCCCCAGGGGATTGGCCATGACGGTATGCCCTTCCCGGATCACCTGCACCAGCCCGACGACCCCCAGCAGGGAATCCTCGCGCAATTCCAATGGGTCGCACCAGGATTCATCGACGCGGCGCAGCACCACGTCCACCGGCAACAGGCCCCCCAGGGTTTTCAGGCACAGGCGGCCATTGCGGACGGTCATGTCATTGCCCTGGGCCAACGTCAAACCCATGGAATGGGCCAGGAGGGAATGTTCAAAATGGGTTTCGTTGGCGGGTCCCGGGGTCATGAGGACGATGTGGGCCGTTTGTGCCCCTTGCGGAGTCAATCCCACCAGGGCGTTGCGCATCCCCCGATAAAACGGCTGCAACGGCTGCACGGGGCCGGAGGCGGACCGGGAAGGATAGAGACGGTTGGACAGGCGACGGTTTTGCAGGGCATAACCGTGACCCGAGGGGGCCTGGGCACGATCCGAAACCACCTGGAATCGACCATCCTGCAAACGGACCAGGTCGGCGGCATAGAGGGGCAGGGTCAACTTGCGTGTCGATCCGCCCCACATGGGAAACAAAAAGGAGTCATTGCCAAAAATCAATTCCGGAGGCAGGATCCCCTCGGCCAGGGTCCGTTGCATCCCATACAGGTCGCGGAACAGCAGATTCAGCAGCCGGTGACGTTGGATCAATCCCTCTTCCAGTTGTTGCCAATCCAGGCCGTCGAGGATCAGCGGCACCGGATCGAACGGCCAGGGGCGGCGTTGAATCGTGCTTTGGGACAGGACCGAATACACCGCTCCCGATTCACGCAACAAATGTTTAGCTTCATCCCACAATCGCCCCGGTCGTTCGGGACCGCCGGCATAAAGATGGTCAAAAAATTGACGCCAATGACTCCGAGGCTCGGCGGGAGCGGCGAAGGCTTCGTCGTAGCCCGCGGCCCCGGGTTGAGGAAAGTGGGTCACCAATGGAAACCTCCCGAGGGTAATGATCGATCCTGGCGCATTGATCCTAAGTATATAATAAAAAAAGGAAAATTAACATGACCTATTGTGTCGGCATTCTACTGGATGATGGCATTGTTCTGGCCTCCGATTCGCGCACCAATGCCGGAGTCGATCATATCGCCTGCTACCCCAAGACGCATCCCTTCACCTGGCCCGGAAAGCGGCACA
>JADFZF010000228.1 GCA_015232645.1 Magnetococcales bacterium
CCATTGTCGTCATGACCATTGTTTCATGGCGGGCGCAACTGCAACAAACCGAGGTTAGTGTCGTGGCTGATGTCATTCTCAAAAAGTGTTGGAAATGTCAAACAACCTTGGAAAAGAGTTCCTTTTCCAGAAGCGAGACCTGCATAGGATGTGGGTATTCGGTGCGGGTATGTAAAAATTGTCTCTACTATGATCCCCGGGCCTACAATGCCTGTCGCGAACCCCAAAGCGAGCGGGTGGTGGACAAGGAAAAGGCGACCTTTTGTGATTTTTTCAAGCCGGGGCAGTTGCAGAAGGTGGATAAAGTCGCCAGCATGCGTCAGGATGCCCGCAAGGCGGCCGAGGCCCTGTTCAAGTAGGGATGACCGGATCGAGGCATGCCGCCGCAAGAACCTGGGCGGCCCGGGACCACCCGCAACAGGTTTCGACCTGGGAGCGGGCCCGTCTGGAGAGTTCCAGACCCAGATTCCGGTTGTCGAGGAGAGAGGCCAAGGCCGCGGCGAAATCCTGGGGCTGGTCCGCCTGGAGATAATGGGTTCCCGGAATCAGGTCCAACCCTTCAGCGCCCACGGCCGTGGAGACGACTGGCAATCCCAGCGCCATGGCTTCGTAGATTTTGATGCGTGTTCCGCTGCCTACCCTGAGCGGAACGGCCAAAACTTGGCCGCTGCGGCAGGCGCTAACGATATCGGCGACCCACCCGGTGAAGGTGATTTTCTCATCCTGTTTGCGGGCCGCCACCAGCGAAGGCGGCGGGTGACGGCCGATGATCTTGAGTCGGGGGTTGGCGACCTTCCGGTTGAGCAGGGGCCAGATCTCCTCCAGGAACCACTGTATTCCTTCGATGTTTTGGTGAGCATCCATGGAGCCCATGAAGACTACTTCCCTGGTTTCTGCCGGGGGTTGCCAGGGGAGGCGGTCAAAATCGACCCCGGTGGGGATGGTGCGGATATCGGGATGACGGCAGCTGTGGGCGAAAAAGTGTCGATCACGATCCGACACGGTCAGGATGCGAGTGAATCGGGGTATCAGAATCGATTCCAGGTGTTGCATCTTGTGATATTGATCTTGCCACAGCCGGCGTTGCCACCAGTGACGGGAAACCTCCAGACGGCGACGAAAGATTTCCTGTTCAACGTTGTGCGTGAACAGGATGGTCGGCATGGTTTTGGGAAAAGTGGTATAATTGATGGCGAGGTGCAAAAAGTCGCACACTTCGGCATGGAGGTCCCCCGGCAGGCGAAGCCGGGCCAGGAGCTGTTGCAGCTCCGGGGAAATATCGGCGGCCACTGAAACAGGCAGGGATCCGAATAGGGACAGAGACCGTCCCAAGGCGCGGAGCAGCGGGTTGGACCAGCGACAGGGATAAGGGATGAAGCGGCTGCAGACCTGATCGAGTTCCCGACGGTAGGTTTCAACCTGCCGCGGGGTGGCCGGCGAGACCAGCGTGACATCCAGGAGTTTTCCGTGCGCAGCATGCAATATTTTAGCGCTTCGGATCTGACCGCCGGTATCGGTGGGAAACAGAAATCTTGGAGTGGCAAATAGGATTTTTGGCAGATTGGCAGCGGTCATGAGCCGGGGTTCCAACACAGACCGGTATAGGAAAGCTGTCCCGAGTATCGGGAGAGTTGTCCAGCTAGGTCGATGACGGGGGCTTTGCAGGGGCGGTTCAGGAGGTGCTGACGGACCTCGGGCGCCGCGTGCGCGATTACCCATACTGATCCATGATCGAGGACTTTGTCGAGATCGTTTTCCAGGAAGCGGGCGAGATCGGGCAGTAGGCGTTGTGCATAGGCCCAGTTGGCGCCCAGCAGCGCTGGGACACGGACGATGGGATCATGAATGCGCAGGTCGTACTGGTGTCGGACCAGTTGCGCCGCCAGGCGTAGTGCCGGGCTTTCGCGCAGATCGTCGGTCCCCGGCTTGAAGGCGATTCCCAGAAGGGCGATTTTTTGGGCTCCATGGCGTTCGATCAGCGCCAGGGCGCGGTCGAGGTGGGCCTCGTTGCTGGCGTGGATGCCCTCCAGGAGTGGAGTCTGAACGCCATGGCTTGTTCCCAATTGGACCAGAGCCCGGACATCCTTGGGCAGGCATGATCCACCGAAGGCAAACCCTGGCCGGAGGTAGGCGGAGGAGAGATTCAGTTTGTGATCCTTGAGGAACAGGGTCATGGCTTCCATGGCGCTGGTGCCGCAGGCATGCAGTATGGAGGCGGCCTCGTTGGCAAAAGTGATCTTCAGGGCGTGAAAGACGTTACATAAGGTTTTCATCGCTTCGGCCGCCTGGTAGGTACAGCGTATTTTTTCCCCCTGGACGCCGGCATACAGTTGCGTCAGCAGTTGGAACGTCTGGTCGTCATCGGTGCCCAGGATGGTGAATGGCGGATTGAAAAAATCATCGACGCTGGAGCCTTCGCGTAGAAATTCAGGGTTATAGCAAACAAACAGATCCCGGTTCAAGGTGCGCGCGGAGAGATCCAGGAGGATGGGCAGTATGAGCTGTTCGGTGGTGGCGGGGGGGACCGTGGAACGGATGACAACGGTATGAGCCCCATGTTTGTCTCTCAAGGCCTGGGCAATTTCCCGGGTGACTTGGGTGAGATATCCCAATTCCAGCGATCCATCTTCTCTGGATGGGGTTCCTACGGCGATCAAGCTGAGTTCGGTGGTTTCGATGGCTTCACGGGCATGGGTGGTAGCGGAGAGGCGGCCATTTTCCACCCCGCGACGGATCAGGTCGGGTAGTTTTGCTTCGATGACCGGGGAGAGGCCGGTGTTGAGGAGATCGACTTTTTGCGTGGCGGTATCCACTCCGATGACGTGGTGATTTTCCGCAGCCAGGCAGGCAGCCGAGACGCAACCGACATAACCCATGCCAAAAATGCTTATTTTCATGGCATTCCTTATAAGTGTGGACCAGTTCATGGGATGGGTTGGGGGGGATTTTTCGTTCCCAGATCCCTCCCATGAACCCGATCAGGAACCCTGTGTCAGGCGAGCAAAGATAAAAAGAAATACAAGCAAGTGGCATTATTAAAAAAAAACTTCCTCCTTCCCGTCTGGCGCCGGAGGACCTTGAGGCCCGTTCGGAAATGATCCAGGGCCGATTCATTCTCCCCGGTCAGAAAATCCATGACCCCTTGAAACGTGTATCGAAGAGACTGCTGCTCATCGGGGAGCGTGGCCGTGGCCCGGCGTAACAGTTCCAATTCGCCCGAGAACAAACAATAAAAATAAGTCCAATTGTCTCCATTTTCATCCGTCGCCCCCTCATCCCTATTTTTAAAGTAGGTCAATAGGGCTGGAAAATCCTCGGTAACCACACCCTTCACATGGAATGCATCCAACTTGATCTGAAAAAGAACCCTCCGAATCGTGTCCGGCCTGCGGGACAGCCAACCGATATCCAGTGGCGTACTCTGAAACAAAAAATATAAATAATGCTGACCGAGGTCATCCTGATGAACTCTCGAACTCTTGAATACGGAGTTATACAGTGTCATATATTCCTGGAATAAAGTGGCACTGTCGGAGTAGATGGACAGGCGCAGGGCGCGTTTGAGATTTCCACTCTGGGAAATATAGAGAATATACCCCGATCTGGATCGTTCCACCGGAAATTTCAGCAGGATCAACTGCAATAATCCCGACCATCCGGGGCGGCTGGCCACCTCGGCGGTAATCGGGTGCAACAATTCTGGAGGACAGTCCCACTTGTTGTCCAACAAACCCCTCTTGCGCAAATCCATCAATACCGAATCGACATGGCTTGCGGTCCACCCCTTTTCCTCGGTGGCTTGTCCCCCGATCGCCTTAACCACCTCCAAAAATGCCGTTTTGACAATCTGGCCTTCACCAAGCAGAACCTTGATCTCCATGATCACCTTGGCCGCAAGCGGCAACGCATGATAACGTCCCAGCAGATCAATCTGATTCATCTCTCCAGACTCCCGGACAATAACCGCTCAGTCTCCCCAGGAAACCATGTGCGGATGGGCTGGGAAAGGGGGTCTGTTCCAGGGAGGGTTGGAAACCAGCCACCAAAAAAGTGCTTTCCCCCGCCCCTCGCTGACTGCGAGGAAACCGGAAGCGACCGTCAATTTTCAAACAGAGATTGGATTTTTTCTTGATCGGGCTGGACTATGACCCCCTTTTCCGACACGAACCAGGAAATCAGCTCTGCCGGAGTGACGTCGAAAGCGGGATTGCGCACCGCCACCTGAGGGGCCGCCACCCGTCGGCCTCCCATGTGGGTCACTTCCATCTGCGGGCGCTCTTCGATGGGAATGGCAC
>JADFZF010000229.1 GCA_015232645.1 Magnetococcales bacterium
TCCGATCCCGCCCATGTTCCATCACGAAGCTTGACGACGCTCTCGGGCGGCAAAACCGCTGGGACGATCAGTCACAGACCCATTGACGGTTCGTATCTTCTGGAGAGGAGGAACGATTCCGTGGCTCCGGTTCCCTCCTCCATGCTCCGAACACTATATGGAACTCGCCATCCGTTCAAGAGATTGTCTAAAACACCTCGCTTTCTAAGGTCCATTCGGTGAATGGAAGGTGTCTGGGAAGTCAACCATCCCTGCGCTTTCGGTGGGTTTGGGGCAGAGCCCAAAGGTTTCGCTTCTGAGTCATCGTTCACTCCCACGCCCTTTTGCTGAACTTCGTGCGGAGGAGCCGAAACGGCCGCAAACAGGAGAGAAGAGATAACGATGGCCTTCCCTCCGGCCGCAGTGCTAGCTTTCATTGACTCTTTGTTTTCTCCTTGGCCCAACTGTCCCGTAGGGAAACACTACGATTAAAAACCGGTCGACCCGGATTGGAATCACGGTGATCCAAGGCAAAATATCCCAAACGTTCGAATTGAACCGGTCGTCCAGGCTGCCATTGGGCCAGACTCTCCTCCACAGGGCAATGATTTAATATTTTCAAAGAATCTGGATTGATATGATCCAAAAAAGATCCCCCGGCTTTGTGGTCCAAGGGATGAGGTACCAGAAACAGTGATTCATAAAGACGAATTTCCGCTTGGCAATGACGTTGAGCGGAAACCCAATGAATGACTCCCTTGACCTTGCGACCTTCGGGGGCTCTGTTCATGGTATCTTTGTCAACATGGCACACAATCGCAGTGACAGCCTGGGTTTTCGGATCCTTGAGCACCGATTCACAACGGATGATATAGGCGTGGCGCAGCCTGACCTCACCACCTGGAATCAACCGTTTGAATCCCTTGGGTGGAGTTTCCTCAAAATCATCGCGTTCAATGAAAATCTCTCGGGTCAGGACGATGGTGCGCGATCCCAATCCAGGGTTTTGCGGATGATTGGCGACGGTAATTTCCTCCTGATACCCTTCGGGGAGGTTGTCGAGGATGACGCGAACGGGATCGAGCACCGCCATGGCTCTGGGGGCGTTGATTTCCAGATCTTCTCGCAGACAATTTTCCAATAGCGCCATTTCCACATGATTCGGAGCCTTGGTGATACCGATCAAGCGGCAAAAATGACGGATGGAGGCCGGCGTATAGCCGCGCCGCCGAATGCCGGCAATGGTAGGCAGACGTGGATCGTCCCAGCCCGAAACATGATGACCCGTCACCAAGGTGGTGAGGACCCGTTTGCTCATGACGGTAAAATCCAACTCCAAACGTGAAAACTCAATCTGCCGTGGATGGCAGGGAAGTTCGTCCTTCAATTCGTCCAGGATCCAATCGTACAGAGGGCGATGATCTTCAAACTCCAGGGTACACAGTGAATGCGTGATCCCTTCCAAGGCGTCGGAGATGCAGTGGGTATAATCGTAGGTGGGGTAAATGCACCAGAGATCCTTGGTTTGGTGATGGGGAACCCGGCGGATCCGATACAAGGTAGGATCGCGCATGTTGATATTGGGCGAACTCATGTCGATTTTGGCCCTGAGGGTATGGGCCCCGTCGGGATAGGTACCGGCTCGCATGGCTCGAAACATGGTCAGATTCTCCTCCACCGTCCGATGACGATACGGACTTTCCTTCCCTGGTTCCGTCAACGTACCGCGATAGCTACGCATTTGGTCGGCCGACAAGCTGCACACGTAGGCCTTGCCTTTCTCGATGAGAACCTCGGCCAGTTGGTAAAGGCGCTCGAAGTAGTCGGAGGCAAAGTACAGATGATCCCCCCAATCAAAGCCCAACCAACGCACGTCTTCCTTGATGGCTTCGATGTAGGCGACCTCTTCCTTCTCCGGATTGGTATCGTCGAAACGCAAATGACAACGGCTGCCAGGATACTGCTCGGCGATGCCAAAATTGAGGCAAATCGATTTGGCATGGCCGATGTGCAAGGTACCATTGGGTTCCGGCGGAAAACGGGTTACGACTTGCCCATTGTTCAAGTTTCGGGCAATGTCCTGTTCGATGATGGTACGGATGAAATCGGTCGGTTTCTTTTCGTCATGCGGAGACATGCAGGCAAACCTTAATCTGGATTGGGGTGTGAGTGGGCTCGTGGAATGGTCACTTGCCTGAGGTACTGTCGAAAATGAACGGCGGGTCGCGGAATGCTCTCTTCCTTCACCCGGCCACGACTCAGGCGAATGGTGAGGTATGACCAAGGGCTTTGTCAAAGGGTTTCGTTAAGCGAACATACGGGGCAAGATATGTCACAGTTGTTTGAATTGATTCCTGTATTGATATTTTTCCTAGTCTACCAATGGACCGATATGGTGCTGGCCACTCTGGCGCTGATGACCGCCATGGCAGTGCAAACCTTGTGGAGCTGGCTGACAACACGCAAACTGGAACGTTTTCGTCTTCTCGCTCTGGCCCTGGTCATGGTGTTCGGCAGCGCAACTGTCTTGACCAGGAACGCCCTTTTCATCCAATGGAAACCCACCATCTTTCAATGGATCATGGGCATGGTGTTTCTGGG
Source organism: Magnetococcales bacterium (assembly GCA_015232645.1). Classification (GTDB taxonomy): domain Bacteria; phylum Pseudomonadota; class Magnetococcia; order Magnetococcales; family UBA8363; genus UBA8363. The sequence goes on from JADFZF010000229.1 coordinate 2,581, forward strand.
AAGCCATTTTGTGGCAGGGGGCAAAGTATTGATTCGGCGATTGCTGGAGAGCAAAGTATCCTTGCCCGATGACGTTTGGATCCGACTCAATCTCGGTTGGGTGGTATTTTTCCTGGTAAGCGGCGGGCTCAACCTGTACGTCGCCTGGGGGTTCAGTGAAGAAATATGGGTCAAGTTCAAATTGTTCGGTTTGATGGGGATGACATTTATCTTTGTATTGTTGCAAGGAATTTACATGGCCCGGCACATGAGCGAAGAGTGATCGAATGAATGGCAATGTCCCCGGGAATTGAAAAATAAATGACATTCCCAACTGGACGGCCGACCTTTGCCCATCAATGGGATGAGTCTGGGAAGGTACTGGTCGCTTTCCAGTGCGGACTTGAGGACAAAAAAAAACCACGGTTCCGATCATGGATTTCTGCCCCCTCCCCTGGCGAAAAAATCGACCAGGATCCGACCCGCTCTACAAAAAATACGGTTCTCGTCTCATTCCCCACGGATTTTTTGAATTTCTTCCTTGATCAAACGTTCAGCAACTTCTGGCAGCACCTCCCGCACCATGTCGCGAATCGTTTGCCGCGCCACCGATTCGATACGAGGCTCCAACCAGGCCCGAATCGCCTCGGCCATCACCTCGGGAGCTACCCGTCCCAGTTCCTGCTCCCGCAACCGAACAATCTCCTCACGGATCAACGGTTCGGCAATCCGCGGCAGCATGGCCCGAACCCACTGACGTACCATTTCCCGGGTGGACTCGGGAAAAACCGCGGCCGTCGTCATCCCCGCCAAAACCTCCAGATCCCGACTCATGCCCCCTCCCCCGTCTGCAGACGACTGATCAACCACCCCACAACCTCATCGGTAGCCACACGCACCTTGTCAGGATGTGCACGACGCTGAATCTCTACCGTCCCCTCCTTCAAGGAACGCCCCCCTACCACCGCCCGCCACGGCATCCCCAACAAATCGGCATCCTTGAACTTGACGCCCAACCGTTCATCTCGATCATCCAAAAAGGCTTCAATGCCGACCGCCTTCAACCCCTTCAGCAACCGCTCAGCCATCTGCACTGCCTCCCCTTCCTTGGGATTGACCAGCAAAATTTCCACCGCAAACGGTGCGATGGCGACTGGCCAAATCATTCCGTTCTCATCATGGTTCTGCTCGATAGCCGCCGCCACGATTCGGGAGACCCCGATGCCATAACATCCCATGATGGGAGTCCGCTCGCGGCCATCGGCATCCTGTACCGTCACATTCATGGCCCTGGTATATTTATCCCCCAGTTTGAACACATGCCCCACCTCAATCCCCCGATCCAGACGCAGGGCTCCCCGTTGACAACACGGGCATCCATCCCCCGCCACGACGTTGCGCAAATCGACCAGTCGCGGTTTGGGCAGATCCCGATCAAACACCACATCCAGCAGATGTTTGCCATCGTCGTTGGCGCCACAGACAAACCCCGCCAAATCGGCGACGGCCAAATCGGCAACAAGCGGAAGTTTCGCCCCGACCGGACCCAACGAACCGACCCCGATACCCGTCAATACCCGCACCCGCTCAGGTTCAGCCAATTGCACGAAAGCGGATTCCACCGCCCGGGCCGCCTTCACGAGATTGAGCTCATGATCTCCCCGCAACAACAGTTGAAACGCCCCCCCTTCCCCTTCGACCACCAACGATTTGACCATTCCAGTC
>JADFZF010000022.1:0-14180 GCA_015232645.1 Magnetococcales bacterium
GGTGTCTTTTGACCGGTGGGCAGGAGGCCGACATCAACCAAGCCCATGCTCTGATAGATGGAATCGACTCTGACATGGTTATTGCCGACAAAGGATAGGATGCGAATCACTTCGTGGAGGCTGTTGAGGCCAAAGGAGCACAACCAGTCATTCCACCTCGAAGTAACCGTCTCACTCCGCGCGAGTATGATCGTCATTGGTATAAAGATCGCAATTTAGTTGAACGTTTCTTTAATCGTATCAAGCAGTTTCGACGCATTGCTACGCGATACGAGAAATTGGACATTATTTTCATGGCCATGATCAATTTGGTCTCTGCGATGATTTGGCTTGCATAAGTGTGGATATGAATGAATAAACATATCGAATGTCAACACACCCTAGTGTCTGGAAACTTCCGCATAACCGGACGGAAGGTGGAACGCCTGTCCTTTCATTTGGTTGCGGCTTGCCGCGCTATGCCTTAAAAAACGCAGTCCGACGACGCGTGAGGGCGTCTGGAATGCACCAAAAAGTGACTTGTCCGCGAGGGCTATTTGTAACATTCACGCGAACCAACACACGCGCGGCGGGGGGCAAGTCCGTTCAGCCCCCCTTTCTCCCGCTGCTGCCGCCGCCACTTGGTCAGGTGTGAAGAGTGCAGACCTTCGCAACGCAAAAGAGAACCCAACTCACCCGGTTGAGTGCACTGGTCCGCCTTCCTCAATACCGGCTCTTGTAGGCCGCTGGAAATGTCCTGCGCCGCGCCTTCCCCTCAACCTCTGGGTCAGGATGACTCTCTTGCGGTTTCGAGAAATCCGTCGTCTTGGCATCCATCTTTTTTCACCTCCCCGCCCTACACTAAAAACCATCAAGGGTGCGGTGTCTCGCTCACATTGGCACAGAAGGACGACGACCAGCCCAAAAACGATACTCATGAAAGCGCCCCCCTGCCCCGCTTCGAGACTGTTGCCGAGGAGGTGTGATGCGGACTGGCGAGTCATTGATCCGACTTTTTTCAGCAGACTCCTTCGCTTCGCACAAATCCCTTACTCTTTGAAAAGACCTGGGCCCACTCGAAGGGCCTCGCCAGATACTGCGCCATAGGCCACGGGGTTCTGGGTCTGTATCTCTTTTCGATGAAAAAGAACCACGGGGATATCGATGGTTTTGACATCTTTAAACCACCCCGCTTGAAGATTGGGATAGGTTGCCTTCTTGATCACAAAAAATTTGTAATCATCGTCATTGAAATCACCATCGTTGACCTCAACAAGCCTTAATATTTTTGACGAATCAGGATAGTCCGCCGCTTTCATTGCCGGCGATCCGATTCCACTGACGGTCCAAGCACAATCATACTGTCCATTCATTACAAGCGGAATGGCTTTGGTGAAGCCAAGGGGCATCGTGGAAAAATTTTTCGGGCCAAAATCGTCGTCCAAATCAACAAGTGAGTCCCAGACGATCTTGCTTGCAGAGCCAATATCACCAACCGCAACTTGTATTTTTCGCCCCTGCTTGAGAAGGTCTGAGATTTCTTTGGCTCCCTTGGTACGTTCTTGATTACAGACCAGGTGGGCATAAGAATGAAACACCACACCATCAATCGGTAATTTGCGTTTGTTCACAAGTTTATTGGGAGCTATACCAAAATCACACTCCCCCTTGGCAACCTTCTCGACGTTTTCGTCGCCACCTTTGGTTTCCACCGCTTCCAAGGTAAATCCGAGATTAAAACCTTCAACGATTGGTTTAAGAGCGTTTGGGAGCTTCTCATACGACAGACCTTTGGGACCGCCACAAAATTTTACGATCGTGGATTTGCCGTTTTCTGCTGATGCAGAAGTCCATAGGAATAATACAATGATTGAAGCAACAATCGATACGGTTCGATACATAAATTCTCTCCTCGACCAGTGGATACACAATGAGTCCCAAGCCATCGGTCCGGGCTCAAAACGTAGACGTTGTCCTATCTATGGTGACGTTCATGATATAAAATATTATGAGCCAGATCTCTACTTCGATTAAGTCGAACCGGCTCAGTGGAACTTAGAATCCAATTGGTACTTTTATTAACCGGAATCAAGACCTCTGACGACACCTGATCAATTTATCCTCATGAAATTTGCAACCGAACAATATCCGTCCAAATATTAGTTACATATCACCCAATTCAACCCCTCCGGAGTATTCATTGAACCGGACCGCCTCCGATTCTGACCACGGGCGGTTCACCGGCGGTCGCTGAAGGCTTGGGGAGTGGCCTCGTTTCGGTGGAGAAACGGGAAAGATGACTCGGGGGCGTCGGCTGGCATCGAGTTCCTTGTATCGCACGGCCGCATGGGCGACAGCAAGCTCAAGCGCGCGATCGTTGGGCTGATGCGCATCACCCATCAAATCTCGATATGTATCCAAATGCCACGGTTTGGTCCTGGTCCGAGAGGCAGCCCGAGAGATTGCCAAAGACAATTGACCTGGATCATCTCCCCTGCCGAAAGTTGGTCGCCGGATGGGATTCTCGTGGACGCAATCGAGCTTGTCCACCCCATGGTCGCCCTTCCGGCCTTCAGTGATTGTCCTCACGCCAGGATCGACACGGACCATCATGGACTTGAATCTACCGTCGCCTGGGGACCAACCACTGTCCAGGCCGTACCCTGGGCAGATCAATCCATCAGGCCAACGTAACCACTCCAGACAGTCGAAACAATCCGCATCGGTAGAGAACCAATCCTGAAAATGGACAGTGCATCCTGGATAGGATGCGCCAGCACGAGGATAGCCCATCAGCCAATGAAAGCGTCGGTCCGTTTCAATGGATACTCCAGTGAACACCTTATAAGAAATGGATGAAAAAACACTCGTCAAATGTTAAGAATCCGGCTCATAAGCCCTTTTCAATGAAGTGATTGTAGACGTAAACTGGACAATCATCAACAACAATTACCTGCCGCGTTTCCTGTGCCCTGTGATCCCCCAACCAGCGCACACTATTGCGCGCTAAAAAAAATTAAAATCATCCAGTCGGAGGGATCTTTCAGATAATGACGGCAAACTTTATCAAACAACCCTCTCTCACCCGCTTTGCCTGGCTTTCGATGGCGGCGGCCATCGTTACCATCGCATTCAAGGCCGCCGCGTACTTCTTAACCGGCTCGGTTGGATTGCTTTCAGACGTCATGGAATCCTTTGTCAATCTCGTTGGTGCGATCATGGCGATGTCCATGCTCAGCATCGCTGCGCGCCCAGCCGATGATGACCATGCCTACGGACATGATAAGGCAGAATATTTTTCAAGTGGCGTTGAAGGAACCTTGATTTTGGTTGCCGCCATCGGAATCATCGCTGCCGCCATCCCGAGGCTATTTGATCCAAAACCCATTGAGCAGATCGGGCTGGGTCTGGGAATCTCCCTCGCAGCTTCACTGGTTAATTCGATTGTCGCCCTGGTTCTGTTACGCGCCGGAAAACGATATCATTCCATCACTCTCGAAGCTAATGCTCATCACCTTTTGACGGATGTGTGGACCTCGGTGGGGGTCCTTGTTGGCGTTATCGGGGTCATGCTTACCGATTGGAATCGATTGGACCCCATCGTGGCACTGATCGTCGCCGGAAATATCATATGGTCTGGATTTCATATTGTAAAAAAATCTGTGTCTGGTTTGATGGATACAGCCCTACCCATTGAGCAACAAAATATAATTAAAAATGTGATGAATTATTATACCAAAGATGGTTTACAGTGTCACGCAATTCGCACCCGTCAATCTGGAGCACGACAATTCGTGTCCTTGCATGTCCTTGTACCTGGTATGTGGACAGTTCAACGTGGCCATCGGCTATTGGAAAGTATTGAGGCGGATATTCGCAAGGCACTGCCAAGATCGATTGTGATCACTCATTTGGAATCCTTGGATGACCCCTCCTCATGGGACGATATCAATCTGGACAGAGGGGAAAATACGTAACTATTCAAAATAATTCAAAAATGATTGAAAAAAAAGGGGCTGGAGGATTGCCCCCGGGGTATTGATTTTGGTTTGGCTTGTCTCGCCCCCCTTGGTTGGTCTTTCTTCGGGCTGTTGACGAAGAAAGACCAACGCCATGCCGGCTGTCAACCTGACACACCCGGCGGATAAAGGGACGCGTGATAAACAAAATCAGACCCCTAGCCGACGTCGCTTTTCATATTTCCACCAACCTGGAGACACCCCCTGATCGCCGGATAGGCTTTGGAGCAGGGAGAGGTTGCGACACCAACCCCAACCGAAAGTCAACCTCAACGTCAGCATGGTGTCAGAACAGTTTCGAGACCTGGCCCTTGATCTTGTCGAACCATCCCTTGCCACTCTTGCCGCCGCTGGATATTTTTTCGATCTCCTTGACCTGCTCGTGGATCGGCTTGAAGTCGCCTTTCTTTCCGTAACCCAGCAACTCGGCCATTTCCAGTTGATTGCGGATCTCGCCGAACAGTTGGGTCAACTGCTTGTTGTCTTGCTCCGTGCGTTTGTCGTTCTCTGCCAAACCTTCCGCCTGCTTGAGCAGCAGTCGTGCGCGCAACACCGGCAGAGCAATGGTATCAATCGTTTCGACCAGGGTACCCAGTACGGCTTGCAACGCCGCCTTGGCCTCATTGAGTTGGCCTTGATCAATCAGCGGCACGATCGCCTTGATGGCTTGCGGATACGTGGCCAGCGGAATGTGGGACGTGGTGATCATGACCTCACTGGCCATGCCGGCAAGCAAGCGGCGCGCCTTTTGAATCTCGTCGTGTTTGAGGGCGCGTTGGGCTTCATCAATCTGGGCTTTGATGGCCGCCGTGTTGGCGAACAAGTCATGCACGGTCGTACGCACGTCCACGGGTGCGAGCGCCAACCGTGGGTTGCGCGTTACCACCAACTCAAGTTTGCCGATCACCTCGGCCAACGCCCGCAGGGCGCGGTTCGCGTCGTTTTCACCCAACGCCACGAGCGCCTGCTCGGTTTGCGCCAAAGCCGCGACGGCCTCTTCGATGTGTTGCTTGCGTTTGTCGGCCGCCTTTTGTTCGACTTCTTTCTCCACATTAGGCTGCACGTTCGTCGTCATTTCCGACTTCGTCTCGGGGGGGACGGACTGCGTTCCCAACGCCTCTTCCTGCAACGCCGTGGTCTGCGTTTGATCGCTCATGCTCCAAGCTCCTTGCGCTATCATTGGACTCAACCGAAGATCAGCCAAGCCGTGATGGCCTCATGAACCTGCGTTGCATCAGAACAGGTTCGAAATCTGCTCCTTGATCTTATCCAACCATCCCTTGCCGCTCTTGCCGCCGCTCGTTTTCTCCTCAATCTGCTTGACCTGCTCATAGATCGGCTCGAAGTGGCCATTCTTGCCATAGCCCAATATCTCAGCCAATTGGATCTGCTTGCGGACCTCGGCCAGCAGTTTGCCGAGTTCCTCGTTCATCTTGTCGTCGCGCTTATCGTTCTCCGTCAGTTTCTCCGCTTTTTTGAGCAGATGTTGAGCGCGCACCGCCGGTAATGGCACCACCACATCGGCAACGACCACCAACGTGTTCAGAGCCGACTGCAGCACGACCTTGGCTTCGTCCATCTTGCCTTCGTCGATCAGCCGCACCGCTGACTTGATGGCCTCGGGATAGGTGGCCAACGGCAGGTTGGCGGTCTCAAAAACCACATCACTGACCAGGCCGGCCAGCAGGGGTCGGGCCTTTTGTACCTCGCCGCCATCCAGCAACTCGCGAGCTTTCTTAATCATGTCCTTGACGGTATCAGGCTCCGAGTACAGATCTCGGATGACGACGCGGGTGTCCACCGGCGCCAGCGCCAATTTTGGATCACGCGCCAGGATCAGCTCCAGCTTGCCCGTGGCCCTTTCAAGTGCGGCCAGCGTTTCATCGGTCTTCTTGTCTTCGAGAAGCGCCAGCGCCTTTTTCGTTTCATTCAGCGCTGTCACGGCATCCGCAATAACCTTGTCACGTTGTTCCTTGGCCTTTTTGGTGACATCCTGATCGACTTGGGATTGGGCCGAATTGGCAGTGGCCGACTGCTCCTGCCGAGTGTTCGGCGGCGACTGCTCCTGGGCCAGGGAAGGAACAGCATGGGCGACCATCAGGCTTAGCACTGCGGCGGAAACCAACGCGCTTTTCAATTTGACGTTCATCGCCTACTTCTCCTTTCTGTGGTTGGGTCAGTTCAACAGTGATCGACGTCCAGCGTGATGTAACCATCCATGAACTCCATGCCGATGATGGCCTCTCTTCAGGTACCTCGCTTGAAAACAGGGAGAAGTCGCTTCACGAACAGGCCACTCACGAATGATTTGGCCCTGTTCAGCCAACCTTCACCCGTTTGCTGCAATGGCACTCGTACTCCATCGGAAGGGGGGGGAGTGAGTTGAATCCCATCGACCGGAATACGGCGAGATCGGGTTTCCTTGGTTTTGGGGATGGTCACTTTCAGCACCCCGTTTTTCGCAGACGCCCCAGCCTGGGCCAGCTTCAGTCCATCCGGCAGGTAGAAGGCATGCAGAAAGGCACGACCCTCCCACTCGGCGCGCCCACGGCGCCCCTTGTGATGGGAGATGCGGGTTCCCCGGATCTCAAGCCGTCCAGGTTCGACAGAGACGTGCAACTCCTTAGGATCGATGCCCGGAACGTCTATCGAAAGGGTCAAGACGTCCTCGGTTTCCGTGACGTCAGTGGCAACGCCCCAATGGTTCGATGGCTTGGCCATGCCGGATGAACGAACCCACATATCCCACACCGGGCCGGCCAAATCGGCTCCGCACCCGGCAAAAATCCCAGGCGACAGACTGAACATGATACCCTCCTTGCACGAATACGATTGATGATTGAATCCTTGAGAAACAACCAGTTACTGCACTGGAAATAGGGACTGAGCCGCTATTTTCAAGGGGGAGACGCCAAGACTCATGAAAAATTTGCTAAGCGCCGAACAAACCCGAAGCTTTTCGGTTTCGACCGTCTGATTCCACACTTCACCCTGTTCCAAAGTGAAACGTTTGCGAAATCATCGCTCCACACCCTTGACATTGGAGCAGGCCGCGATCTCCATGATGTACCCCGAGGGTCAAGTTTGAAAACGAGCCCATCCGCAGATTGGCAAAGGGAACAAATTTGGCTATTGTGACTGTCCAGGGTAATTGGTGAAACTCAACAGGACCGCCCAAAGCCATGGATGATGCAATGTCAGAACCCCAGTCCCCCACGGGCATGCCGAGCGCGAAGGTTTTCATCAGTTACAGCCGTCGCGATGCCAGAACCATTCAACATTTCCTTCCCCATGCACAGCCATTGGAACGCGAAGGTCTGGTTACGGTCTGGCATGATGACATGATTAAATAAAGCCAGGACAGGGAGGAGGAAATCAGCCGGACCATTCGTGAGGCCAACGTCGCCACGCTTTTTGTATCCCAAACCTTCCTGGCCTCGGACTTTATCTGGAGAAACGAGCTGCCACCGTTGCTTGAAGCCTGGGAACGGGGGACGCTGACGATTCTTCCCGTCTTCGTTCGGCCTTCAGGTGCTGAAGAAACCCGCCCGCCTTTTAATAATCCAAGGAATAATGCATCCATCACACTGACCACCCTGAAGGGGTTCGCCAGTCCGCAGCGGACATTGGCGCAAATGAAGCCTGTTCAACGAGAAATCATTTTCCAAGCCCTGGCCAGCCGTATCCGCGAACTGGTCGCCCCTCTGGATCCAGAACCCAAGACACAGGATGCCTATTCCCAATGGGCCTTGGCCCAATTGGGCCGCTTGTCGCTCCTGGGGTGGAGGGGGGGAGATATTCCACTGGATCTGGAGCGGGTCTATATTCCCTTGCGCATCTCGCAACGTGCATTCGGAACCGATCTTGAGAATGGCCGAACCCGAGCCAGGAAACAGATGGCCAGGGAACAGACGTCGGGCGACGTGGAACGATTTAAGGCTTTTTACGTCGCTTGCCGACGCAAAAACCTTGTTGTACTGAGCGCGGTGGCACCCAGGGGCAGTGGTATGGAATTTTCAGGCTGACAGCAGGGACGTGACAGTAGCGGGAAGTGGTCTTGGGCCGTTGGCCCAGAGGGAAGTCCCGCGTGGTAAGGCCAAACATACATGGATTGGGCGTGGTCGTTGGATCATTTCAGAGCTGCGGCAATCGGTTTGCGGTCGTTTGAGCAAGGGGACATCGTGATCCTGCTGATGGGCCATCAGGGATCGGCGACCATCGGAAGAGTGCTCCCAACCCTGGAAATCAGGGCGCCTGGGCGGGAGGCCGAGGAAGACACCTGACAAGAATAAGCACGCCTGTGTTGCAACACGGACATGGCGCCCCCTGTCCCACCTTGACGGGGTTGGCTTTGGCGGGTGCGGGCTCTGAATGGGCGGGGAGTGGTTCCGGGGCGAACATGAGCCGGACACGCTGAACGACGCACCGTTTTTGGGGATTCCATAGGCCGAAGTAACGGACCTTGTGGAAGCCCTGTGGCAGGACATGCTGCAGGAATCGGCGTATGAACTCGGTGCCTGACACGGTGCAGGTGCGTGGTCGCCGCTGTTTGCGGTCCTTGTATCGGAAGGTAACGCCCTGGTCGTCCAGGGTCAGAATGCGGTTGGAGATGCCCCCCTTTCTTGTCAATACTTCCCAACCGGGGGAGATCCGAATCATTACAAATGAACAGAAATGACGAGAGAAACTGGATGCCAATCCGGTCATGGTCTACAATGAAAAAGGAACCCCATGATTTGACTTAATCTCCGCTAGTCCACCAAGGCAACGACAGATTTCCCACGGGAAGGAATGATTGGCACCTATCCCCAGCGGTCGTACCGACGCAACCCATCAGGATGTGAAATGAAAAGATCCAACGCCGGTTTTTCCCTCATCGAAGTGCTGATTGCCATGACCATCATGGGTCTGCTGCTGGGTTCGGGGGTCATGATGGGGCGTTCGTTGATCAACAATGCCCACGCCAAGGAAATCGTGGCCATGGCCACCGATTTGAATATTGCCATAAAAAACTTCAAGGAACGTTTCCATTATTTCCCCGGGGATCTTCCCAATGCCGCCAATGATATAACGGCAGTTGGCCAAGCCTCTCCCTGTCACTATTCCGGTGGGACCCATGGAGATGGTCAAATCGGCGCCATTGCCGGCAATAACATCGATACCACGGAAGTCGATTGCGTGAGCAATCACCTCTATCACGCCGGGGTCATCAAATGGGGCGCCGCCTCGATCAGCTCGCGCTACGGTAGTGTCCGGGTCATCGCCACGGCAGCCTCCAATTTCAGCACCATCACCCTCCCGGGCAACCCCATGCATATCATCGAATTCGCCAATCTTCCTCGAGATATTGCCATGGATGTGGACCGGATTATGGACAACAGCGACGTCAGCAGTGGCCGCCTGCAGGGAGTTGGCAAAAACAATGCTGACAACACCATTTTCAGCCTTTCCGGCCTCACCCTGGATCAGTTACCCGACCCGATTGCGTTCTATGCGATTCCGCTGTAAAAACAGATAAGAAAAGGGCCCAGGCAGATCCCCTCCTTCCCGATCCCCTCCCAGGAACTTTCTTCCCTAGAGCAGACCTGCTTTGTGGAAACCCTTCGTCAAGGCCAAAAACCCCATGGCCATGACGATCAGGGCAGCAAGGGATTGCAGGATTTGCCAGGCTCTCTGGTCCAGAATGGCCATCATCCACCCCAAACCCATCAAGGCCGGCAGCGTTCCCAAACCAAAAGCCGCAATGATCAATAGACCTCCCGCCACCGAGCCCGTGGCAAAAGCCTGGGCCTGGAAAGCCCAATGGAGGCCACAGGGAAGCAATCCGGTCAGGACCCCGAGGAGCAACGGTTTTTTCCAGGAGACGTGACCGATCATTCCGTTGATCGAGCGTTGCAGCCTACCGCTGGCCAGGGGAAGGCGACCAATCCCCAGAGTATCCAACCCCATGATGATCATCGCCACGCCAGCCAACCACAACGGCAAGGCACTTAACCAGGGCGATCTGCCCATGGTGGGGGCCAGGGAACCCAACCAACCACTGAACCCGCCAATCAACAGATAGGTAAAAAGGCGGGATACCCCATAAATGAGATGACGGGTTATCCCGGTCAGCGGCCTGGGAAACAAGGACCCCTTTGGCTCCGTCGCCAACCCCAGAGCCGTGACCATGCCACCACACATGCCGATGCAATGACCGCTGGCAAACAAGGCGGTCATGAAGGTGACCCAAAGTTCCACGGGAGTTGGAAAGGTGTTGGCGAGGGCGGTCACGGGAAGAGAGGGATGCACAGGCTTGGACTCCACAAAAGTGGTTATGATAAGGATTCCCAACCGTGAGGGTCAAGGGTGGGATAAAATAGGGAAACGATGGAATGGCAAGGCCAAAAAAAAATAATTATCATCATATGTTACCCCCCTGCCCTGAATCCCCGACGTGGAAAGGGAGGCATCCTCGCCTGGACCCATCCCATGAACCCGACCCCACCTGACCGGCCAAGTTGCGATCTTAACCTGGCCATCAATCGACTTGGAATGGAAATGTCCAACGGCAGGGAGCAAACGGTTCCCCATTTTTTTATCGGAAAAATCCAGGATTGATCCAGACAGAAGGAAAAGAACACAAGGGGTTGATTGCTTTTCTCGATATTTGACGGTAACCTGAATGGCGCCCCGAAAACCCGGGGTTGAAGCGTGCCACGCCGATTTTTCGATCTCTCCTGAACCAGGAAAACGCCCTGCCCCTGGCACCGACGGCGGGAATCATCATCAAGATGGTAGGACGATGACCATTACATGGAAGCCAAAAATATTACTGGTCGATGATGATCCCATCGTCATCCGCTGCCTGATGCCCATTCTGGTGGACCTGGGAACATTGCACTATGCCGCCAACGGGCAAGCAGCCATCGCCATGGCCCGCGAAAAACAACCCGATATTATTCTTCTCGATGCCCAAATGCCGGGTATGGATGGATTCGATACCTGCGCCGCCTTGAAAGCCGATCAGGTAACGAAGGATGCCTCGGTTATTTTTCTGACCGCTCAGACCGATATCGATTCCGAAACCCGCGGACTGGAATTGGGAGCCATTGATTTTATTCATAAACCCATTAGTCCACCCTTGGTGCGGGTCCGGGTACAAAACCACCTGCAAATGAAAATGCGCGAAATGCAGCACGAAGCAGCACTGGCGACATCGGGTGACGGCTTCCTGATGATGGATTTGAACGGTAAGATTTTAGAGGTCAACAGCACGGTCTGCCAAATGTCCGGATTCAGTCGCACGGAACTCCTGGGCATGAACGTAGCGGACCTGGAAACTTCCGGCGCCAATGATGCCATGATGTTGCGCATACCACAGGTGATCCGCGAAGGCTTCGACCGATTCGAAACCCGGCACCGGCGCAAGGATGGCAACGTGTTCGATGTCGAGGTTTCCGTTTCCTTCTCTCCGGTTTCGGGCGGACGACTGTTTTCCTTTTCCCGCGATATCAGCGAACGCCGCCTGGCCGAAACCTATAAACTGGTCAACGAACAACGCATCCGTTCGCTCCTGGAGTTGCATCGTGAAGCTCCGAGTCTTCCAGAACCGGAATTGCATCGCCGTGCCTTGAATCTCGCGGTCAAGGCCACCGGCAGCAAGGTGGGTTGTCTGCACCTGGTGGACGACGGCGACGATCCGCGAATCCGAATAGGGACCTGGAGTGACGGTGTGCATCAACACTGCCGTGTGGTCCAGGAAAACCATCACGTCCATTCCCAGACCGGCGTCTGGTTGGAAACCGTACGCGCCCGCAGGACGGTGGTCCAGAATGACCGGCACAACCTGACAATGGGTAACAACTGCCCCAAAGGGCATATTCCCATTTTCAGACACATGAGTACCCCCATTCTGAACGATGGGTTGGCGATCCTGGTCATCGGAGTAGCCAACAAGGAAGTCCCCTACGATGACAACGACGTCCTGCAGCTGGAACTGATTGCCGAGGATGTGCAAAAAATCATGATGCGCCTCCAAGCTGAGGATGGACTGAAAAAAGCCCGGCAACAGGCCGAGGAGGCCAGCCGGGCAAAAAGCGACTTCCTGGCCAACATGAGTCATGAAATCCGCACCCCCATGAACGCCATTTTGGGAATGGCCGATCTCCTCTGGGAAAGCGAACTGGAGTCGGAACAACGTAAATTTGTACAGGTGTTCCGGTCCGCGGGAGAAAATCTTCTGGGGATCATCAACGATGTCCTCGACCTCTCCAAGATCGAGGCCGGTCATCTATCGTTGGAAAGCATTCCATTCAGTCTGGCCGATGAAATGAACGTCGTCCGCGACATCATGGCGTTGCGCGTCAGTACCAAAGGTCTGCAACTATTGATGAAAATTTATCCGGGTATTCCAGAATTCCTTCTTGGAGACCCCACCCGGTTGCGGCAAATCTTTCTGAACCTGCTCAGCAATGCCGTCAAATTTACTGAAAGCGGTACCATTCGCTTCGAGGCCAAGTGCGAAACATCCGCCAAGGATTCCACCGACGGTCAAGTAAGCATCAGTTTTTCGGTGGAAGACACTGGCATCGGGATCCCCACCGAACGTTTGGCCACCATCTTCGACAACTTTGTCCAGGCCGATTCCTCCGTCACCCGTCGTTTTGGCGGTACCGGTCTGGGGCTGGCCATCGTCAAAAAACTGGTGGAAAAAATGGGGGGCCAGATACGGGTTGAAAGCCACCTGGGGATGGGAACCACCTTCACCTGTACCATTCCCTTCACCCCTGGAGATCTGCCCGTCTCCATTTCTCCCCCCGATCTTAGCGGCGTACGGTTGCTGGTTGTCGATGACCATGAATCCAATCGTCTGGTATTTCGGGAATATCTCCAGCAGGTACATGCCGAGGTCGATGAGGCCATCGATGGCGTCGAAGCCTTGAAAATGATGGAAGATGCCCTGACGAATGCACGTCCCTACCGATTGGTCCTGCTGGATATGCATATGCCGACTCTAAGCGGGTTTCAAATGCTGGAACAATGGCATGCAACATGTCATGCCAACCTCCCCATCCTGATACTCACCTCCGAGGAACAGGATCCCGAGATGCAACCGGGCCGGGCCATGGGAGTCGTCCATTACCTGACCAAGCCGATACGACGTACCGATTTGATTCGTGCGGTCCAGGATTCCCTCCGCCTAGTGCAAAAACGTGCATCGGCAGCGATGTTGGCCGATCCCAAGATCAAGGATGACTCCGGCTATTGGCGCATCCTATTGGTTGACGACTCCGAAGAAAACCGCATGATCATCAAGGCCTACCTGAACCATACCGCCATCGAGCTGCATATGGCGGAAAATGGCCTGATCGCCCTGGATAAGATGCGTCAGCATTCTTTCGATCTGGTGCTCATGGACATGCGAATGCCGGAAATGGATGGCTACACCGCCACTCAGGCCTGGAGGCGCATTGAGCGGGAGGAAGGTCTCCCCCGGGTATCCATCGTTGCCTTGACCGCCAATGCCCTTCAGGAAGATATCGCCCAATGCCTGGAGGCGGGGTGCGACCTTCACATTGCCAAACCCGTCAGAAAAAAGGCGCTGCTGGAAATGCTTACCCATTTCTCTCCGTCGCGTCGGCGACAATAAGGTGCTCGACAGCACGACTTGGAACGTGAGTGAATGGGATGGGGCTTGGGAAGGAAGGACCAGACCTCAGACCTGGCAAAGCGTATGAACCATTCACCCGATCAAAACAATGGGAAAGGTTTGGGTTCGCCGCTTCCAAACCCGGAAATCGATCTTCACCATCGCCTCCAGCGGGCTACTGCGCCGATGGCGAATCGGAATGGGGAGCCTCGGCGCCATTGCCTTCCTCGGTCGTACCCCTGGCCTCGCCTTTGACTTCATCCATTTGGGCTGCGGTCCCCTTCTTGGGATCCTGCTTCGACAATTTTTTCGGAGGTTTGGTTGTGCCTTTGGGATCATCACTCTGGGGTGCATCCTCCCTCTTTGGAGCGGAGGACTCCTTGGTCGCCGAGACCGCCGTTTCCTGGGCCGGGGGCACTACCTTGGTGGCTGGCTTGACATCCTCGGCATTCGGGACGGTACCAGACTCTGGAAACGGGGGCTCCTTGGCTTTGGATGGAACCTCTTTGGCTGGGGCTTTGGATGGAGCCTCTTTGGCTGGTGACCCGGCC
>JADFZF010000022.1:14278-25427 GCA_015232645.1 Magnetococcales bacterium
GCTTGGGCGCTGGATCGGCCTTGGGCGCTGGATCGGCCTTGGGCGCTGGATCGGCCTTGGGCGCTGGATCGGCCTTGGGCGCTGGATCGGCCTTGGGTATTGGCGCCGCTTTGCGAGGGACCGAGACGTCAGCAGCTCCAGTCGCATCCATAATGGGAACGGGTTTGGAACCAACGTCCACCGATGGCTTGCCGGTTTGGCCGGTATCGGCAGCCGGTTGGGTTTTCGGCGGTATGGGTTGCTCTTCCGCGGTCGCAGGGGTTTCCTTGCTGCTGGTGGTCGCCTGGGAACCAGCAGCGGGTACGCCCATCACCGACACACCCGATCCTTTTTGGGTACTCAAAAAGGCCAAGGACAGACTGGTAATCATGAATATGGTGGCCAGAGTAGCGGTCAGTTTACCCAAAAAACTGCCGGACCCCCGAGCCCCGAAGACACTCTGAGAACTTCCCCCGAACGCGGCCCCCATATCAGCGCCACTCCCTTTTTGCAGGAGTACCACGAATATGAGGGCCATGGAGACGAGGATATGAACGACGGTGATGATCAGTATCATGCTGGACTCAAAGTATCCTCGGGTTCGGTAATGACCGTGGATGAGAATGGGTTACGGGGCATCAACCGGGAAACCCATCGATGATGGCAAGGAAATCGCTTGCCTTCAGGGCGGCACCGCCGATGAGGCCACCATCGACATCGGGTTTGGAGAAGATGACAGCCGCATTATCGGGCTTGACGGAACCGCCATAGAGAATTCTGATCTTGGAAGCGATATCGCTCCCCAGTTGCTCGACCAACATTTGCCGGATGAAGGCGTGAACTTCTTGAGCCTGTTCCGGGGTAGCGGTTTTTCCGGTCCCAATGGCCCAGACGGGCTCATAGGCCAGGACGAGCTGCTGACGCTTGGCGGTATCGGCAGGCAGATGCGGAAAGATGGCGCTGACCTGCTCACGGATGACGTCCAGGGTTTTGTTGGACTCGCGTTCCTGGAGGGTTTCGCCAACACAGACGATGGGAGTCAGCCCATCGCGGTAGGCGGCAGCCATTTTGCGAGCCACTAGGTTGGAGTCCTCGGCGTGCATGGAACGACGTTCCGAATGCCCCAGGATGACATAGGAGCAGCCGATATTGGTCAGCATTTCCCCGGTGATCTCACCGGTGTGGGCCCCCGGTTTGTGCTCGGACATGTTTTGTCCACCCAGTTTGACGGCCGAGCCGGCGATCCGTTTTCCCACCGATTGAATGGCGGTGAAGGGAGGGCAAACCAGTACCTCGCACACATTCTTGCCTTTTCTCTGTTCGAGTCCGGCGAGGATACCGCCCACCAGGGCGTCGGCGACTTCGATCAACCCGTTCATTTTCCAGTTTCCAGCAACAAGACCACGTCTCGACATGAAAGCACCCTCACTCTTTGTTAAGATGGTTTATTTCCAGTTGGATCCGCTGAATGTACGCGCTTTGGCGATGATGCCGCCACAAAATGAACGAATTATCCCCGGAAGGCAACCAAAAATCGTCCCGCGGTCGGAGTTTCCGGAGTTTGTTGCGTCGATGTCGGCGTGGCCGTTGCCCTCGCCAGGAGCCGTCGGCGACCGATCGACCCCGGTTCCATGGCGGGTCAGTACGCTATCGTGGGGAGGGTGACCACGCATTCCACTTCGTTGCCGGTCCCCAGAAACTGGATGCGGTCGAAGCTGGTTCTGGAAGCGATGGCAATCCCCCGACCGTGGGTATCCAACAAACGCTCGGGGCTGAAATCCATGAACGGCAACCAATCGAAACCCGGCCCACAATCCTTGATCCTGAAGCGGACTTCCCGTTCGCTGCGTATGAAATGCACCGTCACCGATTTCGAACGGTTTTCCGGTAAAGTCAAACGATATTTGATTTCCTGATCCAGCTTGGTGGTCCGGGTCAAAACGGTTTTTTCTTCATAGGTGATTCCCAGGTTGCCATGTTCCACGGCATTGATCAATATTTCGCGCAGTCCGATGGCCACCCGCTCCCGATCCGGACAGGTCAATGACAACAGCACCGCCAGTTCAAAAGCCTCTTCCATGGATTGGATACTGAAGCGAGCCTCGTCCATCAGCAGGAATATCGGGCACCGGGTCACCTGAAGCTGACCATGGAGGGATTGATGGGCGTTATTCCGGGAGATGGCCGATTGCACAACAGCCTGCAATAGGTTGATATCCAAAGGTTTTGTGAGATAATAATAAGCGCCCAGCGACAGACCCAGAACGACGTCATCGGCACTCCTGCGGCCGGTGGTAAAAATCACCGGCACGGCGCAGGTCTTCTTGTCTTCCTGCAGCCGCCGACAGACTTCAAAACCGTCCATGCCCGGCATTTCCACATCCAGAAGGATGGCCTCCACCTCCTGGGAATGGGCGATGCGCAGGGCATCTTCACCATTGATCGCCATGTGAATCTGGTAACCGTTTCCCAAGGCGCGGGCCAACATCTTGACATTCGCCGGGACGTCATCGACCACCAGCACTTTGGGTCGGAATTTATTTTCTTCCATTCGATTCCCTACCTTTTGTCGCGAGCAAAACTTGCATGACGGCGTCGAAGGACTGGCGTGCTTCCTCGAACTCGACGCGGTCGATCTGATCGCGCATCCTCTCTACCAACGCGCGAAATGGTTCATCTCCCTCCGCCAACAACAAGGGTGTCACACGGGCACAGAGTTCATCGGTGTCGAAGTGATGGGCATCGATTTGACGTCCCAGCTCATGCACCAATGCCAGAAGACCGGGCCAATCCCTGGCTGGCGAGGGGCCCGGATTGGCTGGCAGACCAGGATCTTCCGACAGTTCGGGCCTATTCTCGATGGCAGTCACCAGTTCGGTCAAGGCGACATCGAACTCGGCCAACCAGGGGGCGAGATCTAACGCCTGGTCCCGGAGGGCTTGTTCCAGACTGGCAGCGGCGGCAAACAACCGCTGCGCTGATAGATTTCCGGCCACCCCCCGTACCGCATGGGCCATGGCGGTCGCCTTTTCCCGATCTCCGGCTTCGTTCCCGGCCAACAACCGGGACAGCTCCCGGGGAAAATCTTTATAATTACGGACCAATTCGTTCAACACGGAAAACAAAAGGCGTTCGTCGCCATCAAGGCGGTGCAAGGCCTGGTCCAGGTCCAACCCCGCTATTGTCCATCCCTGGGCTGCCTCGGCAACCGACGGGGTTGGCACGGAGACGCTCTCGGACAAGCCGCCGCGGGCGTCCTTGCGACCGATCCATTCGATCAGCTTGGAGAAGAGTACCGACCTGACGATGGGTTTGGCAACATGGTCATTCATCCCGGCATCCAGGCAGAGTCGGCGATCCCCTTCCAGGGCATGAGCGCTCATGGCGATGATGGGGAGAGGCCGATCGGGAAATTCGCGACGAATCGTTCGGGCCGCCTCCAGACCACCCATGCCCGGCATTTGGATATCCATCAATACCGCATCGAAGGCCCCATCCGTTTGCCGTCGTATCCGCTCAATGGCCTCCTCGCCATCCCAGGCCATCTCCACCATCAGACCGATCGCCCCCAGAATCCCTTCAGCCACCTGCTGATTGATAACATTATCTTCCACCACCAAGACTCTGGCCCCTTTGAGACGCTCCGCCACCGCGGCCAGATCAAGACTATCCTTGTTGGCATGTGGCTCATGGGTGACCTGACGGCCCCAGATCCCCATGATGCTGTCGAACAACGACGAGCAGTGAACGGGTTTGACGACCATGGCATCGAATCGAGCATCGGTCGCCAGGGCAGCGTTGTCGCCGCCGGAGGGCTGCATCAAAATAAATTTGGGAAGGTCTTCCGCGGCCAGAGCGGCCCGGATACGGTTCACAACCTCGATTCCATTGATTTCAGGCATCATGCCATCCATGAGCACCAGTTGCATCGGTCGGCCCGATTCGACTGCCGCCACCACAGCCGCAACCGCTTCCGATGCCGAATCTACCGCTTTCCCCGCGAGACCGAACCCCTGGATGGTTTCCAACAGCGATCGGCTCACGGCGACGTTGTCATCGACGATCAGCACCGTCATCAGGTGCATATCCTCGGGGAGAAGCAAGTCCCGGGTCTCGTCGGGCGGCGGGCGGCGGGGAAAGATGGCGGTAAAATGAAACCGACTCCCCTCGCCCGGCTGGGAATCGACCCAAAACCACCCCCCCAGCAGACCGATGAGCTTGCGGCATAGGGACAACCCCAGACCGGTTCCCCCATTGGTTCGGGCGGTGCCGTCGCCAGTCGGAGTCAACGGTCGCAACAGGTGGTCCATCTGTTCCCTGCTCAGCCCCCTTCCGGTGTCACGGATGATGAATTCCAGGGTGACGCTGTCAACCGTTTCCCTGATGATTTTCACTTGAGTTTCGATTTCCCCGGAATCGGTCAACCTGATGGCATGACCGACCAGGTTGATCAATATCTGTTCCAGATGCAGGGGATGACCGTAGACTTCCAGCCGGCAAATCTCCGCCAGGGACAGAACCCATTCCAGATGTTTTTCACTGAGCTGATAGCGAAACATCTCCACCAGACGCTCAAAGACATCCCGTAAGTGGAAATAATCCGGCTCCAGTTTCGGTCCGCCCGTCTCGATGCGGGAAAAATCAAGACTATCGTCGATGATTTGCAGCAGGGATTGGGAGGAGGTGATGATTTTTTCCAGATGATCTCGCAACTCGGCCGACATATCCATCCGCAAGGCCAAATGGCCCAGGCCGATCACCGCATTCATGGGGGGGCGAATTTCATGACGCATCCTGGCGAGGAATTCCCCTTGGCCGCGGTTGGCGTGTTCCGCCATTTCCCGCGCCCGCGCCATGGCCTCCTCCCCCTGTTTGCGTGGTGAAATGTCACTGATGGAAAGTGAAAGATATTTTCCCTCGGGGGTGGAGAAATAGGTCGAAGCGACATGCCACCAAAGCTCTTGATCGGGTTGGCTCGCCAGGGACAATTCCCACTCCGCATCAATGCCGCTCGCCACCGACTTTCTGACCCCATTCCACAGGGCCTCGGGTCCGGGACAGGTATCGGGTTGACGAAAATTGATATGCAAGGAATCCGTATTGGACCATAGGCGAAACAATTTTTGTACGGCCGGATTGGCCCGGACACATTGCCCATCCTCAACCAGGAAGACCAGAATGCCACGATGGCTGGAATCAATGATATTTCGGTCGATTTT
Source organism: Magnetococcales bacterium (assembly GCA_015232645.1). Classification (GTDB taxonomy): domain Bacteria; phylum Pseudomonadota; class Magnetococcia; order Magnetococcales; family UBA8363; genus UBA8363. The sequence continues at coordinate 19,477 of JADFZF010000022.1, forward strand.
CCGGGCCAGGTTCGGGTGGCCATCCGCTGCACTCTGGTGACGGGTCCAACTGGCCAGGCCCAATGCCAAATGATCGAGAGATTGGGTCAATTGGCGCAGCTCGTTGTCAATAACCGACGCAGCCACGCTGGTCCGTTGCACTTTCTCGACCTCGGGCAGCAGGTGATCCAGATGGTCTTTTTCAATACTTTGGATGGTATCGAGGAGAGCCGGTAGCGGTTGCACCAGACGTCGGGCATAAATCGAGGTCAATAATGCCGACATGGCGCTACCCAGGACGGCCAAGGCCAGCAGACGCCAGAGCAATTCACGCACCGGTGCCAGAACCGCCTCCCGGGTGACCGACAGCTGCAACAACCAGTTGCTCCCCTTGAAGTCCATGGTACCGGTCCCATGGGCCGAATAACTCAACAATTCGCCATCGTTCTTTTTACTTTCCCGGCTTGATTGCTCCTGGGATGGCCCCTTGTCGCCGGCAGGTGCCCTGTCCTGATCGGCGCGAGGGCGGACGGTTCCGGAACGATGATGATTGGAATAAAGCACCATGCCGTCATCGTCATACAGGACGACGCGGATGGGAAACGAAAAATCGCCGCTGTTGGCCACCGGAAACAGGGCATGCAAACGCCAAAGGTTCACCCGGGCGATGACGATCCCGCGAGGTTTGGTATCGCCGGGACACTTGACCGGGTAAGTAAAAAACATCAAATCGTCGTTGAGGAGCCGAGAATACCCCACCGAATGGTTGAGCTGACCCGAAATCAACTGCGGCCATCGCTTCGCTATCGGATTCCTTGGGTCCTCAACCAGGCCTATCCCCTGACCCGCGGTATCCGCCAAACGGATCCCCTCCGCGGAGGTGTAGGAAAGACTTAAATATATTTTCATTAAATTACGGTAGGTCGTCAGCCGAAAGGTAATCTTTTGCGCCGAGGGATCGGTACCACAAAAAATGGCATCACCGGCGATCACCTCCACATCGCGGATGTGATCGTGCAGCATGGCATCCACCGCCAACATGCGGTTGCCCGCCCGTTCCTTGAAACGATCCATCACCTCCCGCATGGCGGATTGACTGGTATTGACATAGACCAGCCACGTCAAAACTACGGAGACCAAAGCCACCAGGCCCGCATTCAACACAACCAACTGCCGCGCAATTTTCACGGTTTCCTGATTTCCCTATCGGCCCGGGGAGGGACTGCAGCCAGAACAAAGACGTCACGGGGGTCAGGATGGCACATCGATCACCCATTGTCACCCGAGCTTATGTCATTCATTCGACATTATTCCAGGCATTTCCAAACGATATGATTGTAGGGTCATCCCCCCCTTCCCATCCCCAAGACTTCCCCCCTCCCCACCGCCCGCGAAGGACGAGTTACGCTTCCAATCTTGCCGAGGGGCTGGTATTCTTGACCTCATGAACACTTCCATAAAAAGGCCGCTTCTTTATGTTTTCGCCGTTGCCATTTTTGTCTTGGTGGCGGTGAACATCTACTCGACTCAATGGATGCATTTTACACTGGAAACCCAGCTGCTGAAAAATCTCGAGGTGGAAACGGAACGGGCATGGAATACCATGCTTGAGGACCAGTGGCAGCGACTTGAAGGTTTGATGGAGGTGGTCCAATCCCACCCAGAGCTGGCCCACGCCCTTTCCACCCAAGATCGTTCCCTACTTCTGCGATCCACGTCATCCCTTTTCAAAGGACTCCTCGGTTCCGGACCAGACATTGCCATAACCTATTGGCTTCCCGACCAGCGTTTCCTGTTGTACGTCGATCGCTCCGGGGCCGAAACCGATCGCCCAATTCCCGATGCCCCCCCACCAGGAACCCTTGGGAACGCCCCGGCCCGGGAATTGATCGCCAATTCCGAGGGACATCTGGTTTTACAGATGAAACATCCCTGGCTGAACCAGGAAGGGACCATGATCGGCCATGTGGTCATGGAAATGGATTCTTTACCCTTGTTTCAATCCCTGGAAAATATATTCCAAATCCAATTATTCCCATTCCTCCCCAAGGCGAAAGTCGACCGCCAGAAATGGGAACGAAAGATGAAACATTCCTCGACCAGCACCCCGTGGGACCTCCTTGACCATTGGGTCCTGGCCGCAGGGACCCGCCAACCGCCACCCGTCTGGTTGAACAATCCGTTTATTCTCGCGCCCAACCTCACCGTCCCTAAAGAAAAATCCCCCTGGTGGAGCCGGCTCACCGAACACGATCATTTCCTCCGGTTCCCCCTCCGTTCGCCACCCAACCCCGATACCGGGTGGGTCGGAATCGTCGCCGAGGACGAAGTCTACGACGCCCTCGAGGCCAAGCATATCCTCATGGTCCTCGTCGGCCTGGCTGTCGTGGCCATCGTCGTCGGCCTACTTTTTTATCGCCGTCTCAACCGAGTGGAATGCAACATCAAGCGATCGATCCGCATTCTTCACGACAGCGAAACCCGCTATCGATCCCTCCTCGATACCACCATGGACGCCTTCATCAGCATTGATACCCATGGCACCATCATCGAATTCAACAAGGCGGCGGAGGCCATGTTCGGCTATTCCCGGACCGAAATCATCGGGGCCCGACTCGAAAATACCATCGTTCCCCACCATCTGCGGCAACGTCATTCCCAAGGAATTCAGCGTTTCTTGACAACGAATATCAGCAATGTGATCAATAGCCGCCTTGAATTACCCGCGCTACGCAAAGACGGACGGATCATCGATACCGAGCTCGCCATCACCATGGCCTTCATGTCAGAATCATGCTGTTTCTCGGCCATGATCCGTGACATTTCCCAGAAAAAGGCGACCGATCGCCGTCTTCACCTGCAGTCAGCCGCCCTGGAAGCGGCCGCCAGCCCCATCCTGATCACCAACAATCAAGGAATCATCCAGTGGAGTAATCCCGCCTTCGCCAACCTGACCGGTTACGACCCCGCGGAAACGATCGGCAAAAAAACAAATATACTGCGGTCTGGGGAACAAGATCGGACCTTCTATGATGATCTGTGGAACACCATCCTTTCGGGACGAGTTTGGCACCGCGAAATCATCAATAAAAAAAAGGATGGGACGTTATACGTCCAGGATACCATCATCACCCCAGTGGCGGATCACGATGGTGTAACAAAGAATTTCATCTCAATCCAAGAGGATATAACAGAGAGAAAACTGATCGAAAACGAACGCAACCGTTTTTGGCTGGCGGTGGAACAAAGCCCGGTCACAACCATCATCACCGATCCTCACGGACAGATCGAATACGTCAACCCCCAATTCTGCCGCAGTACTGGGTATTGCCAAAGAGAGGTACTGGGTCGCAATCCGCGCTTTCTCAAAGCGGACGAAATGCCATCAGTCGTGTTTGACGACATGTGGGCAACCCTTTCTTCCGGCAACGTCTGGCGTGGCGAACTGCTGAACCGGAAAAAAGACGGTACGCTCTTCTGGGAATCGACCCTCATGGCCCCCATTTTCAATGACTTCGGTCGGATCCAACATTTTTTGGCCATCAAGGAAGACATTACCGAAAAAAAGGCCTACGAAACCGCCCTCAACGCCGCCAAACTGAAAGCAGACGCGGCCAATCGGGCCAAAAGCGAATTTCTGGCCACCATGAGCCACGAACTCCGCACCCCTATGAACGGTATCCTGGGCATGACGGATCTGTTGCTCGATACCGTTCTCGATACCCGGCAACGCCATTATGCGCAAAATATCTATCGTTCGGGGGAGTCCCTGTTGGCCCTGCTTAACGATATTCTCGATTTCTCAAAAATGGAATCCAGCCAGATCCGCCTTGAATCCACCAATATGGATTTACGTTCATTGATGGATGAGATCCAAAGTGATGTGTTTCCCCAGGCACACCGCAAGCAACTGTCTCTGGAATTTAGCTATCACCCGGTCAACATGGATACCTCCGTCCGTGGCGACCCGATCCGTTTGCGGCAAATTTTTCTCAACCTGGTCGGCAATGCGGTCAAATTCACCGAAAAGGGCTCGGTGAAAGTGGTGACCATGCTGCAATCGACCTCTTCCTCCAAGGTCAATCTACGTTTCGAAGTCCAGGATACCGGGATCGGCATCGACAAGGAGGCCCAGGGGCATATTTTCGAACCATTCGTCCAGGGGGATGGCACCACCACCCGTCGCTACGGCGGCAGTGGCCTGGGGCTCTCCATCGTTGCCAAACTGATCACGCTCATGGGAGGAACCTACGGACTGAACAGCATCTCCGGGAAGGGAACCCGGATCTGGTTCGAAGTTTCCCTGCTCAAGGGTGATATGCCTGAACGCCGACCGCCTTCTCCCCCTCAAACGAACAGTCAGACCAACTCCAATGTAACGCCGCGCTACCCACAATTCCCCGGAGTCCGGATCTTGGTAGCGGAGGACTTTGAAATCAACCGTGAGATGATCCTGGATATGCTGGGAAAGTTGGGATGCGTCGTCGACTGGGCCGAAAATGGCGCACAGGCGGTCACCCGGGTTGTCAACAATCCCCCCTACGACCTCATCTTCATGGATATGCATATGCCGGAAATGGATGGTCTGACCGCTACTGGACGTATCCGCGCCTGGCAGCGCAATGAAAACCGTCCCCATATCCCGGTGATCGCGGTGACCGCCGATGCCATGTCGGGGGATCGGGAAAAATGTTTGGAAGCGGGGGTGGACGATTACCTGTCGAAGCCTTACCGCATTCGGGATCTGGTCCGAATGCTCAGCTTGTGGGTTCCGGCCAGCCCTCCAGGGTTGAAGTTGAATCCTCAGCCGGCTCCTTCCGTCGATGACCGTTTACCATTGATGGCGACCACCGCCGATGCCAAACTCTCCCCTCCGTCGCCAGCCATCATCGATATCGAAGAATTGATGCGGCTTCGTCAGGAAGTCGGCGATGAACTGGAAAATATCTTGACGGTATTCTTGCGTATTCTTCCCGAAAGGATCGAGGAAATCATCGCCGCGGCGCATAATCCCACATCCCTGGCGGACAAAGCCCACCGCCTCAAGGGAGGGGCAAGAACCTTGGGGGCTCAACAACTGGCCGAACTGTGTCTCAGCTTGGAACAATCAGCCAAAACCGGCAACGTCATCGGCGCCCAACCGCTAATCGATGCCCTTCGGGAGGCTGCGCAACGTACCGAAGCTTTTTTACGCCCACGCCTGGGCGAGCCTCTATCCACCTGGGTTACCACGGACCAAGTCTAAGAGGTCAGACACAGCATCGACATGCTGGAAGGATGTGTTGGCACGGACACTGGAAAAATACCTGATCTTGTGCTATTGCAGTGGGAACCCAAGGATGACTCGCATGATGCCGGCAGCCGCACCGGGGCGTCCAGGGGGGTCGTTATCAATAACACAGGCCCGGGCCGAAAATTGATCGATAACGATTCTGCAAGGGTCGATTATGTTTGCCGATGTAGCTCAATCAGGCAGAGCAACGGATTTGTAATCCGTAGGCTTGGGGTTCGATTCCCCACATCGGCACCATTGAAAACAAATACTTACAATCAACCTCCGGGTGGCCGTTTCTGTTCCAGCAATCAAATAGCAATCAGTTGGAAAAAATCTTGGTGGCCTACCATAGTTTCATTAATTCTTGTAGCCTGATCGTATAGTGGACCCCAAAATCTGGACAGTATGATAAGCTCTGAAACATTCCCCAACCAGGAGGAATGGAGATGAGCCAAGTACGCAAGCGATATACAGGTGAATTCAAGGCCAAGGTTGCTTTGGCGGCGATAAGGGGGGATGAAACGGCAGCCCAATGGGCAAGCCGGTTTGGGGTTCATCCGACGATGATCAACGGCTGGCGGAAGCAGTTGGAGCAAGCTGCGGCTGGTGTTTTTGATCAAGGCCGGAAAGAGGGCAAGGAGCAGGAGACGGAGCAGAAGATTGCCGAATTGTATCGGCATATCGGGCAGTTGAAAGT
>JADFZF010000230.1 GCA_015232645.1 Magnetococcales bacterium
TGAAAAATACAGAACTCCCTGGGAATTCATAGTCAGTCTTGCCAGAGACACACAAAAACATGAATCCGGCGAGTCCGATATCGGCTTGTATATTCTCCCCATCAAGAATTATTTCCCTTTGGCCATGTTCGACGCCATAATGCAGGTTGAAGAACACTATAGAAAAAACTTTGGTGTTGAAATTGTCGTTGAAATTGAAACAGATGGCGATAATCACTTTCCCCGGCGATGGGAATATTTTCTACCCGGGGAATCCGCTGCCGACAAGGGATTCGAAATTATGCGCGAAATGGCCATTTGCAGTCATATCTGCAATTTCGGTGTTATGGCCGGCATTACTCATGTCAGATTTTCATCTAAAGAAAAAACAGATAAGGCAAATGAGCTTATTAATAAGATCCGTATATTATTAAATGACAGAACCTCTGGCTTTGAATTAACATTACATGGTTATGTGGAAAAATATGTCCGTTCCCGTGATGTCACTTCCCAGGATGAATCGATTGTACCCGACAGCTTCATCAAAGATTATATGGGCAATATCGAAAATCTGCGTAAAGTATGGGAGGGTGATGATCAAAAATATTCCATTGGTATCGACATCGGTGCTTCATCTATCAAAATGGAACTGTTCTATGGTTTTGATCATATGCAGTCCTCACGTTTATCCTCGGAGAAATTATCAGGGAATTCAGTTGAATTATATGAAAATCTTGAAGAATTTCTCAGGCGGATCGTTCAACATTGTGAAGCCGAATTGCTCGCCAAAAGAAAAGTGAAATGGCCAATGGTGAAATTATTCGGGCTTTGCTGGCCTGGACTCCTACGATCTGGAAAAATTGCAGGAACTAGCTCCATCATGAACAATTTTTCGTCGAAAGTTGGATCCGCCAAGATGCGCGAGATTACTGTGGAACAAATGCGGCAACTGGATATTGCCAAGACACTCGACAAAATTTTAAAAGACAAATGCAATACGCCAGTGCCAACCGTCGCTCTGGTCAATGACGGCACCAGCGAATTGATTGGGGCAATACTGTCAGATCTATCATACGGTACAGGAAAATGGATGCTGTTCAAATTGGGTACCGGACTGGCCAGTGGTGTTCTGGAAGAAGGGATACTCAGGAACGGCATTATGGAATTCGGTAAAGTTACCCATAATATTTTTGCGATCGATCGTCATGCCAATCCAGATGATCCTAAAGACGAACACAAGACCCGACCTGGAATGAATTCAAATATATCTTCAAAAATGTTTCCTGCATTGTTTTCAGAGATGACCAGATCTACCATGACTGTATCCAGCTATGAGATAGGACGGATTGCCGAGTACGTTTTTTGTGAAGAAAACGATATTAATGATCTGGTCAAAGATATCGGGATTGATCATGTTTACCAACACGATTTCTCGACCTTTCTTGACAAAGAAACGGTAGAGAAACGTTACGGAGATACATCAAGCTTTTCTTCCCACTGTAACCATGTTGGGACAGTTCGTATCGCACTGATCTGCGATGCATTCGGTATGAATAAGGGAAACATCGACCATCTTCGGTTCTGCTCCATGGTCAATACTCTATCTCCAGCACGATTGGCCTATTGCCATACGGAGATTAACGAATCTATACTTAGAGAATCTGTCCTGAATTGCAAGAACAAATTAAAAGAACTGATCGACCGGGCAGGTTCCCTCATGTCCGATGGTATCGCCCTGATGCGAACCTATTACAAGGCCACCGGGGTCATTTTGTCCGGTGGCGTTCTCCAAGAAGGAAAAACAACCAAACGTCTTATTGATAGCCTTGAACTTCATCTAGACCGTAAATACCATATTCGTCTGAAAGATTTTAATCAGTTCAAGCATGATCTTAATAATAGTGAAGTTGGTAAAAGAGAATATAGCACTCTCTATTGTAATCTGATCAAAGATGATAACAATAACTGGTTGATCGACTCTCAAAAAGAACTGGGACGACTCGGAGGAGTTTATATGGCGGCGATTACCTGCCTGTTTCGGAAACAATCGTGACGATGATGAATGGATCCGTTATGAATAGTTCCGCTATGCTTTCCAAATTTCAGAGATGTAAACTGGATCTCATACACAGAATCAACCGGGGTCAACTGGGTGAAAGGATGCCATCGGCCCAAGAGATCGCCAGGGAACTCGGCATCAGCATCAGTCCAGTTAACCGGGCCTTCCAGGAATTGGCGGCAGAGGGCTATCTGCATCTCAGCCAGGGAAGCCGTGCCCAAATTATTTCAAAAAGGCCGCTTAAACTGGTTGGCGCCACAGAAAACGCCCTGTTGGACGTAGGCACCCCTATGACTTTGTTGCAAAGCAACGTGTTGCTTCTGTCAATGGAATCAACAGATGATCCTGTCACCCTCCTGGCAGCCAAAAGCCTGAATCTGGAAAAAGGAAGGCCACTCCTTCTCGTCGAAAGGGTTCGAGCAATGAGCCAGGAACCCTTCGCCCGCCGCTGGGACCGAACCTTCTTCCCGGCAGACCTAATCAAGATGGAAAACCTGATCCGCAACCCTTCGGGCACTTCCTTGCAACTGCTGGAAACCTGCAAATCCATAGGAATCGAACCTCTAAGCCAGGATTTTACAATACATGTTGCCCCTGCGGGACCTGAGGTCGCAGCAAAACTTATCGTCACCGAACATGAAACCGTACTTTGGAGAGAACAGACTTCAGTTGGCCATTATCAATCAACCTTCCAACCCTACGAGTACCTTCTCACGGTTTTCGGTCCTTCCTTCAAGTTGACATACCGCAGAAGTTTTTCTCAGCCATTTAGCATTTCAACACGATAAAACCACATTAAAGGATGTTCCATGAACAATATTATTGCTTTCGAGTCGCTCGGCAATGCCCCCATGTGCCATCGTATTTTTTTGAAAGGGATCGCGGAAGCGCAACTGCTGCTGGCTAGCGATCATAATGTTCAGGAACTAGATGTCCTGGATGGCCAGCGCCTTCGAATGAATGAGGAACAAAAGAAAGCTCGGGCAACATCGACGGAGCTGCTTCAGCGTATGGGCGGGGAATTCTTCTCCGATCAGCCGGTACTTACAATTTCCACGCGCAACGTATTGGCCAATCTCCGATGTTGGGCCTATACGCAACGGAAAGGGATCCTGACGACGATGGAAGAGTCGGCCATGCCATCGGTCCGGAGCTATTTTGGATTGGGATACACTCGGGACGGCCGATTCGAGATGCGGGAGGAGGATGGAGATTCCAGGAAACTACAGGATCGGTATGAATGGTTCCTGTCTGGAGTTCCATTACGTTGGATCCCCCTGTCCGACCATGAACTGCTCGAGTGTATCTTGAGCGAGGCGGCCGATCCCAGCCATATTTTCCGTCTGCCACGCGGAAAACATCCCGAAAAAACCGATACATCGGAAGCCGCATGGGAAAGCCTGAGAAACACCTTCGTTTCCATGAAAAATGAATCACGTAAATCAGTCGCCACACGAGTCTCCACTATGGCAACCCAGTTGGGACTGGAAAGGGAAAGAACTTATCTGCATCAAGTGATCGGAGTAGATCCGGATGGCAACCTGTGTCAGATCGGCGACCGGGATACCTTGGAAGCACTCGGTCAACGTCTGTATGAAACCTTTGGTTGCGAAAGGGCGATTTGCTTTGACAATGGTGGGTCTTGTGCGATTTCCTTTTATCCTGCGGGTGTCGTGGGTCCGTGCATGACCAAGGCGGAATTCAATCATCGCTCTCCGGGGACCGCATATCTGGCAATTCGCCTTGTGAGCAACAATTTTAGATGCTGAGTTGCTCTTTTTCCTACGAATCCTGTCCCTTCCGATTGGCCCATCCGGCCAGATTTTAGATGCAATGGAAGCCAAGCTTGATAAATTTCAGTGGACTGAAAGGTTGAAATCCGGGACAATCTGACTGTGGAAGAATTGTTGCACCCTTGCCTATCCGGTTGCTTGCCAATTTGGTGAATTGGTGTTAACTTGCCACTATGGACCCACGTGGCTTTCCGACAACGCTTCCTGAGTTTCAACGGGTTTTTCCCGATAACGAAGCCTGCGCACGATACTTGGAGAATTTGCGATGGCCTAGCGGTTTCACGTGCCCGAAATGCGAGAGCATTGGGGAACCATACCGGTTCACCAAGCGAGCATCGGTTGTTTTGCGGTGCCGGGTCTGTCAAACCAATGTGTCGCTTACGGCGTCCTCCGTCATGAGATCCA
>JADFZF010000231.1 GCA_015232645.1 Magnetococcales bacterium
AAAAAATTGTCCCTGCGCCTGTGACGGCACCCAACCCATGGGATACAAAAGAGACGGATTTGGCTGTCGCCAAAGATGTGACGGGACAGTATGCCGTTCTGGTCGGCGTTTTCAACCACCAGGGAGATGCCGACCGCACCCTGGACCAACTGACTCGCGAAGGGGTCAAATATTTCTTGAAAGAGGCTGACGTGGGCGGGCGTCGCTTCATCCAGGTCCTGGTGGGGCCGTTCAACAAACGGGAAGAGGCCAAGACAGCTGCCGACCAGGTGCGCGATCAAACCGGCTTGCTTACCTATTGCATCGGTATTTAGCGTAGGAGTTTTTTTACTCCAGACAGGCCCGCACCCCGTCAATGACATGACGGATTTCGTGTTCCTGCAATCCAACCCACAAAGGGAGGGAGACCGTGCGATCTCCAATCGCCTCCGCCACAGGGAAGGTACCGCGTTGGAAACCGAAGCGTTGCTGATAGTAGGTCAGCAGGTGAATGGCGCGATAATTGACGGTGCAGCCGACACCCAATGCCTGGAGTCTGCCGAGAAATCCGTCCCTGGTCGCCGCCGGAACCTGAATGGTGAACAAATGCCGGGCATGACGGGAACCCTGCGGCAACCGGTGCAGTTCCAACCCTGGTAACCCCGTGAAAGCCGACTCATACTTGGCGGCGATCTCGCAACGGCGTTGCCAATGGCGGAATATTTTCGGAATTTGCGGCAACAGCAGGGCGGCCTGGATGTCGAACATGTTGGCCTTCTGTCCCAGGCACACCATGTCCCAATGCTGATAGCGACCGTGATACCGGTCGGCGGCACCTTTATCCATGCCATGGGAGCGACAAAGAAAAAGCCGTTCGGCCAATTCATCGCGGTCCGTGGCCACGGCCCCCCCTTCGCCGGCACATAAATTTTTGGTGGCATAAAAGCTGAAGCAGGCGGCATCACTCAGTTGCCCCGGGCGGACCCCATCCCGTTCACCTTCCACACAATGGGCAGCATCCTCGACAAGGGCCAGACCATGCCGGTCGGCAATGACCCGCAAACGGCGCATGTCGCACATCTGCCCATACAGATGGACCGGCAAAATGGCCCTGGTTCGCGGGGTGATGGCAGCCTCGACCCGTTCGGCGTCCAGGTTGCCGGTGGCCGCTTCCACATCGACGAAAACCGGAACTCCCCCGGCCTCAATGATGGCATTGGCCGTGGCAATGAAGGTCATGGGGGTGGTGATCACTTCATCCCCGGGACCTACGTTCAAGGCACGCAAAGTCAGCAACAGGGCCGAGGTACAACTGGAAACCCCCACCACCCGCCGTACCCCCAGATATTCGGCAAATGCCGCCTCGAAGGCACGGGTCTTGGGACCGGCGGTCAGAAACACCGAATGCAGCGTCTCCACCACCGAGGCAATCTCCTCCTCGCCCAGGGCATGCCGATAAAATTCAACTTTCATGGCGTTGGTCACCCATGGAAAGATTAAAAAAAACCGGCAACAGGTCACCAGAGACGCGGAACAAACTCCTTGTCATTGGCAAGCCACACCTTGTCCCCGGCATGAAGAATGACAAACAGGCCCTGCTGGCGGGCAAACTCCGCCACATCCCCTTCGGTCAGGACTCCGGCCACGGCACCAATCACCCGACAATCGGCATAGATGGGAAACAACTCCCGAAACCGTTGCAGGCAGACCATATGCTTTTCGACATCCGCAACCCGCAGGGTGCTTTCGACCTCCACCAGGACGACCAAGTCATTGCTCTTGGCCATGATATCAATGCCGACGACGGTACCATCATCCTGAAAAACCTGGATACGCTGTTGCATCTGGTCAAAATGGATGCCACGCTCGGCAAACAGAGGTTCACAGCCGTGCCTGACATAGTCCACCACAAACATGTTCCATTTGGACCGCAGCTTTTCCACCTGTTGGACCAGATCCGAGATGGCCGGATTTGATCTGGCACCGTTGAGTCGCAAAAAACGCTCGGTCCTGTTGAGACTGCGCGCCGTCTCCTGCATGGTCCGACTGCTCTCCCGGCCGGGATTCCACACCCGGTTTCCGGCTCGTTGGAGAAAAGTCGCCAGCATGTTCAGGGTCAAAACGCCAAGCATGAAACTTTCTCACCTTTGGAGAAAAACCTGATCGACAAATCAAAACGGCACCAACCATCCAAACCTACAGGCACCAACAATGCATGCGGCACACTCTAACAACATTGGCAACTCTTTTCCAGGTCCGGTTGCAGGAGAGAAATTATTCCCGGCCACGGATCTGGTCTGGGGTGGTGGCCGGGCACTCGTCGAACGACTTGTCACCGATCCGCCAGCAGGTGCCCTCTATTGCCTCAACCTGCGGGTGTTGTCCGAACTGGTCCACTCTGCCCTGAAAACCCTGCCAACACCCTACTATGCCGTCAAAGCCAACTCCCACCCCTGTATCTTGGAAGAGATGGCCCGTCTGGGTCTGACCCGTTTCGACATTGCTTCCCTCGAAGAACTGACGGCGGTGCAGGCCATCCTGCCCGACGCAACCTGTGCCTTCATGAATCCGATCAAAAGTGTCCAGGAGATTCGCACTGCCCATCATCTGGGCGTCAACGCCTTTGCCCTCGATTCCATGGCGGAAATGGAACGTCTGCTCAAGGCACTCCCGGAGAGCAGCCGCTGCACTTTTCTGGTCCGGATCGCCGTCAACCAGGCCGACGCCGCCTACAACATGAGCGGAAAATTCGGGGCCACCCGGGAAGAGTCGGTTGCCCTGCTCCGGCAGTTGGCCGCGCATGGCGTTGCCACCGGCATCACCTTCCATGTCGGCAGCCAATGCCTGGACCCGTCTGCCTATGACAAGGCCATCACCGAGGCTTCCCGGATTCTCAAAGCCGCAGCAACGCCGCTGACCGTTCTGGATGTGGGTGGCGGCTTTCCGGCCCGGCATCGGCACACTCTTTCCCACCTGGAGTGGTATGGCAAGGCCATCCGCAAGGCACTCGACCGCCACAAGGTTACCTTCGGTCCCGCCCTGACCGTCCAGAGTGAACCAGGCCGCTGTCTGGTCGCCCATGCCGGCAGTGTCGCCGTCCAGATCAAGGCCCGCAAACAAAACCTGCTCGTTCTCAGCGATGGCAGGCATGGTTTGCTGTCGGATTTGTGGTGGATGCACGGTCTGCACCCCATGCGACGTATCCTCTGCCACACAGGTCACCCGCCCGACCGGACAACCACCGGCAACCCATACTCCCTTTTTCAACTGGCCGGCCCCACTTGCGACAGTCACGACTTTTTCCCAGGCCCCTATTCCCTCCCCCATGACATGGCGGAGGGAGACTGGCTCGAAATCGGTTGCCTGGGTGCCTATTGCCTCGAACTGGCAACCCGTTTCAACGGCTACGGCTCCCACCAGTTCATGACTGTCACCCCCCCGAATGACCACAATCACCCTGCCGACCCCGAAAATATTTGATTTGCATCCCCTTCCTCCGACTTCTGGAACGTTTTTTTTCATGGCTAAAATATATTGTTCCCCTGTCAGGACCGTGCATGGTAAAGTCACACACTTTCGCAAGCGAAAGTCGATACACCAACACAGTCAAAATATTATTTTTTTATTGCTTTTCAGAACGTTGACATGAACAGGGCCATTCTCCATACCTCCGCATCTCCCGCTTCCCGCAGTCGGGAGCTTGTAGCGTCCGTAACGGTCGCTTCCGGCTTCGAACCGTTCAGATTGAAAAATCATCCGCCAATCTTCCCTCCGATTGAGACGCATCTCGATCCACATCTGCGTGGTTTGTTCCCGAGCGGCGGTGACTCGAATTACCCGGTGGAAATATTCAACCGTGTGGCAAACAGCTTCGATTGCAGGACACGGGCAGGACCATTTTTTCAGGCTTTTGGTCGGGGCGCACGATCGTAAGGCATGTCAGGTGCAATGCAAATAAAATTTAATCTAAACAAGGAGATACAAATGAAAATCAGAAATCTGCTCATCGCTTCTCTCGTGGCTGTTGCCTTCGCCGGCAGCGCCATGGCGCAGGAGCCCATGCCTTCCCCTTCCGGTGCCCCTGAAAAGGCCCAGGGCCAAGTGAAAAAGGCCAAAAAAAAGCACAAGGCCAAGAAACACAAAAAAGCCGCCAAGGCCAAGAAAAACATTCAATAGTTGCCGGATTCGGATTTTTTCTCGAACCGGCTTTCCAGGCAATCCTGCCTCAAGCCGGAGCG
>JADFZF010000232.1 GCA_015232645.1 Magnetococcales bacterium
CAAACAATCCCGCATTTGGGGGGCAATGGTCAACCCATCTGGAAAAGTTTATCGGTCATGATGCCCGCCAGGGCTTCCAGCGTGCGTGCCGGCGGGTTGGTTGGAATCGCAATGCCGTTGTGGCGCAAGGTATCCTGTAATACCAGAACCATGGGGGGTGCCAGGTTGGCTGCCTGGAGAAGGGAGGTGCGGGTCATGATGGTCGTGATGGGTCCCTGTTCCAGGACCTGACCATCGGCAAACAGGGCAGCCGTATCGGCCCAGGCATAGGCAAAATCGACATCGTGGGTGGAAAATACAATGGTGGTACCCGTATCCGAAAGGTGGGAGAGGATGGCCAACAGGTGGATTTTTCCCTGGTGATCCAGGCCGGCGGTCGGTTCATCCAGGATCAATATGCGTGGGCGCATGGCCAGAATACCGGCGATGGCGGCACGTTTGCGTTGGCCATGTGACAGAAGGTGGGGAGGACGGTTCGCCAGAGAAGCAATTTGCAAAGCTCCCAGGGTTTCCGTGACCCGCTGCCGTGTTTCAGATTCCGACAAACCAAGATTGAGGGGACCAAAAGAGACATCTTCGGCCACCGTGGCCGCAAACAATTGATCATCTGATTCCTGAAGGACCACGCCGACCTGCCGACGCCATTCGGCAAGGGAGTTGCGATCATGGCCAACAGGTTGACCATCCAGCAGCACACTGCCTGTCTGGGGGCGCAAGGTACCATTCAGGTGCAAAAGGAGAGTTGTCTTGCCGGCACCATTGGCCCCCAGCAGGGCGAGGCGTTCGCCGGCGGCAATTTTCAGGTTGAGGCCGCGCAGCGTCGCGTCGGTGTTACCCGGAAAGCGATAGACCAGATTGCAGGCTTCCAGAATGACCTCAGCCATGACGCGCCAATTCCCAACTCACCAGCAGGATGCCTCCCGGCAGGGCCACGGCCCACAACCACTCTCCAGGCAAGGTCTGCGGAGCGGAGGAGAGTACGGGGAGATTTCCCGCATAGCCACGGGCCGCCAATCCGGTCTCCATGCGGCGTGCCTGGTGCAGGGTGCGGCTCAGCAAACCGGCCACAAGCAGGGCCAGGGAGCGCAGGGAACGCCGCCATCCCCGATAACCGAGGCGAAAAGATTGGGATTGAAAGCCGGTGGCAGCCATCTCTCCCAGCACAAAGAGCAGGCGGTAGGTGAGCATGGCAAGATCGATGAACACCGACGACATCCCCAGTTTTTTACCGAGGGTAAGCAGGCGCATGGGAGGGGTGGTCAAGGCGAGCAGGAGCATGGCCGCCAGAGTGGCCAGGGAACGCAGCCCAAGCAGCGCGGCATTCCGTGCCCCGGTGGCTGACCAGGTCAGGAGAAGACCTTCCTGCCAGGATACGGAAATGGCCAACATGGGGAGAGTGGTCACGAGAAAGCTGGCCGGGATCAAAAGCATGCCCAAAAACACGGCAGCAGGAACGCGAGCCGACATGCAGGCCAGAATCGTCGTGGTCAGCAAAACGAGCAGGGCGGCAAACAGGGGGGATCCAAGCAGGGCCGTGGCCATCAAGCCAAGACAGAGAGCGGCTTTGCCTCCCGTACCGCGTGGCGACCAGGCATTGTTGTGGGCAATCCGGTCAAGAACGCGCATGATCCTGATTGGTTTGGGACTCTTTCGCCTGGCGACGACCGCGCCGCAGGCCTGCATAATAACCGATGAGGCCACTGCCCAGGGCGGCTTGCAGGGCAAAGAGCAGGCTGGCGATTTCGTTGCTGGGCGGAGTCCAGAATGCCGTCACCCAGGGGTGGTATCCTGGCTGCAACCGGGCAACAATTTTTCCGGCCTGATCGTCGGCACCTGTAAAACTGCCATTTTTGGATCCTGGCAGCACGAAGGGAAGCAGCACGATCAACAGGGCCAGGGTCAGAACAAATCGATTGTTACGCAACATGGCAGGAGTTCTCCAGACCGGCATGACCGCGCAGATTGGCCAATTGGCGCAATTCATCGGCACTGTTGCGCAGCAGCCAGTTGCCGACGGCCACCGTCAACAACCCCTCGACAATGGCCAATGGAATCTGGGTCACGGCAAACACGGCGAGAAACTTGCCGGCAGAGCCGGTCACACCCGATACCGGATCGGGAAAGGCGATGGCAAGTTGCAGGGCGGTGGTGACATAGGTGGCAAGGTTACCGAGCGTGGCAGAAATAAACAGGGTGGTGGGCAGGGAGAGTCCGGCGGCCTTGCCGGCGCGGTAGGCGGCCCAGGCCACCCAGGGGCCGATGATTCCCATGGCAAAAAGGTTGGCTCCCAGGGTGGTCAATCCCCCGTGGGCCAGAAGCAGGGCCTGGAACAGCAGCACAATGGCCGCAATCAATGTCATGATGGGGGGGCCGAACAGGACAGCGCCCAGACCTGTTCCGGTGGGATGGGAACAGCTCCCGGTCACACTCGGCAGTTTGAGGGCGGAAAGCACAAAGGCAAAAGCCCCACAGGCACCCAGCAACAGGCGTGTTTCCGGTTTTTCCCGCAGGATACGACCGGCCTTGCGCACCCCGGCAATCACAAAGGGAAGGGCAGCCGCACTCCAGACCGCAGCGTGCAGCGGGGGCAGAAAACCTTCCATGATGTGCATACGGCAACACCCCCCATAAAATCCAGAGGAGGTCGTGCAGCGATGGTCCGGGGAGAGGAGTCGGTCGCTGGAGCGACCGGTTTTTTTCAATATCAATCCACCCCGCGCCACCGGGGCACCCCGCCCGGATGGAAAAGAAGCAACAGCGCGCTTGCAACAGGGTACTGGCAGGTCTCCTGGCTTGCGGGTCTTTGCCCGGATCCAGCCTTCCCGGTTTCCCAGTGGCCTTGTTGGATCAGGCTCGCCGCTCACAGTTGCGGGGGCAGCCACGGCATGGTACCTCGCCAAGCAAAGGCCACGACCGTGTTCCCATTTCATCCCCCGCAATTCGGCAATCGCGGAGGAATCCAGTACACCCTGGGGATTTTCGGGAGAATCGGGTATGGAAGTCAAGGGGTTATTTCAGGTGATCTCGCATTTGTAGTCGTGCTTGAATTTTCCCGAGCGTTCAATCGTCCGCATGAAAATCCGCCAGCAACCCTTCTACAGTGGTAAACGCAGGCAAGCCACCCCGACGAGCTTCCTGCATGGCCTCAATGGTTTCCTCATTGGGAACCATGGGTGCAAAAGGCAACGACTTCTCGTGCGCGATGCGCGTCAGCAGCATACGAAAGGCATCCGACACGGTAAGTCCCATGGTCGCCAAAACGACAGTCGCCTCTTTCTTGATGTGTTCGTCAATCCGGGTACGCACCACAACATTCGCAGACATGATTTGATCCTCCCTTCATGACCACCATCAACCCACTAAAACAGTGGTCAATAACAACAGAACATCAGCCAATCACCTTCAACTCCACCCCTTCGCGTTGCTGGAGCATCTGAAGGAGCAAGAGCAGGTTTTCCAGCCTTGGATTGCTTTGGGCGCTCAACATCCGCTGAATGCTTTTGGTACTTTTACCCAGGGCACCTGCCACATGATTAAAACCCATGGTTGCCTCGATATAGTCGCGCAAGGATGCTTTTCCCGTCTCGATATCTCCGGCCAAAAGCAGGTTCACAGCGCCAATGAATACCTCTCTCCGAAAGGATTCATCCTGCCGTATCCGATTGATGACGGTTTCATGAAAATTTCTGGTCAGCATCGTGGTCACTGCTTTTTCCTTCTCTTGTATTTCACCCAGAGGGATTTCGCCTGCCTGATATCCGTTGATTGGGTCTTTTTTATGCCACCACCCAGAAGGATCACCAAGTTACTAATCCTTGCATTGGATAGCCGACATATGGTATACTCCATGGCATGAACACTACCGATACCGATGGGCGCAAACTGAACCACAAAACGCTGGAAGAGATCCGTATCCGAGCCGTTCGGCGAGTTGAAGCCGGGGAATCTCCAGAGACGGTCATCCAGGCGTTGGGTTTTCATCGTAGCTGCATCTACGAGTGGATTGCCAAATACCGGGAAGGCGGCATCGACGCACTCCGCGCCAAGTTGGCCCCTGGCAAGACGCCCAAATTGAACGGCAAGCACATGAAGTGGCTCTATACCTCCATCGTCGGCAAGAATCCTCTGCAACTTCGTTTTCCCTTTGCGTTGTGGACCCGCAGCATGGTGCGCGAGTTGATCCGGCG
>JADFZF010000233.1 GCA_015232645.1 Magnetococcales bacterium
TCAGTTTGTCGAGATCGGTGGTCATGGCGTCCAGTCCATCTGCATTCCTGGAAGCTGGGTACGGGCGATCAGAATTGTTTCCATAGCTACGCCCGCCGCCTGGGCCACCTTCTCGACGGTGATGTCAGATTCGAGGACAAAATCCAACACGGCTCCGAGGAAATCGGGATCGGTGATACGGGTGCGAAGTTCGTCGGCCCCGCTGCCGGTGTGGGACATGAACTGGTTCAGCAATTCGTCATCAGCGACAATTACCGAGACGGCGTGCAAGGCCAGTGTTTCGGCACCTTCACGTCCCAGTTTTGGAATTTTCGGCGGCATTGGGTCGGTGACCAGTTCGGAAAGCGGTTGGTGGCCGCAGTGTAGTTCCGCCGGCCGCCGGGGGAAACGCCGATGTCGTGATGAATTCAATCGGGGTGCTATGGTTGGCCCGGCATCATGAACGTTGACCAGGAAATTTCGGAAGGGCCGCTCCGTGAGCATGAAGTTCAGAAAGACCAATCCCCGGTTTGGCTATCTGGTCGTTTTGATCGTGTTGTGCCTGGGCGTTGCGGGCATCTCCAGCATGGTTACCATTCCCGCTGTCCATGGGTGGTACAAGGATTTGTCTCACCCATCCTTCACGCCGCCGGATGCGGTCTTTGGCCTGGTCTGGACGGCTCTCTACATCATGATGGCTGTGGCGGCCTGGAGAGCTTGGGGACGTGATCAGTACCAGTGGGATAGCTCATGCATTCGGCTGTTCCTGATCCAGTTGGCGTTGAATTTCGCCTGGAGCTTCCTGTTCTTCAAGTTCCACCTGAACGGTGTGGCGGCGGTCGAGATTGTGGTTCTGGAGATCGCCATCATCGTGACCACGGTGGCATTCTTGATGCGAGACAAGAACGCCGGAATGCTCATGGTTCCATATCTGCTTTGGGTCGGCTTTGCATCGGCTTTAAATATTGGGTTCTGGAGTCATAATTAATAACCTTTTGCAAATGAAAGTTTTTGTTATGAACTCATCAGCCATTGCTCCAATAGGTTTGTTGGTAATATCCAATGTTTTTATGACTTTTGCGTGGTATGGGCATTTGAAATTTACAGATAGAGCCTTGTGGATCGCTATTGTAGTTAGCTGGCTTATCGCATTTGTGGAGTATTGCTTTGCAGTTCCTGCGAACAGAATCGGCCATGGAACCTATTCGACCGCAGAGCTAAAAACGATGCAGGAGGTTATTACCCTCACCGTGTTTGCCGGATTCTCCGTCTTGTACCTGGGGGAGCGACTGACCATAAATCATGCCATCGGCTTCGCCCTGATCTGTGCAGGTGCGTTCTTTGTATTCAAGAGTCCGATCCAGGTGTAATTCGGAGGTATAAAATAACACGGAAACGTTGTTGAACGCTTCCGCTCCGGCGAAGAATGGCCAGCCCATGTCGGTTTCTCGGACATACAGTTGCGTTTGAGGTGATCGGAGGTCATGGCGTCCAATTATGCTGATGGTCGGTCAGTTTCGATTACGCTCAACCCAGCCAGGGTCTTCAGGGTATTTTTCCAATAATTTCTGCATCCGCATGATCGCAAATGCGGCAACGTCATCACAATGCTGGATTCTGGCCCCATCGTGCTTGATGTACCTAAGGTCACGAAATGCGACTTCAGCAAAGGTTTGAATGTCACGCGATTGTGACATTGCTATTCCGTGAGGGATAAAGCCGACCGATGTTGAGAACAACATGTCATGATCATTTATCCACTTCATAGATAGCTCTGCAAATTGCCTGATTTTAGCCTCTTGGTCTGAGCAGTACACCCCACGATCATGCAGGTTCATGCCATTCGCATCCTTGCCCAATACGGTTTCTTTTTCTCGGTGCCAGTATCCTGGGGTGTTGATTTCGTCATATGTGAGTGGCGGCGGCGAGGGCTTCGAGCCGATGGAATAATAACTGGGCAGGTTGGGATCGCGTTGATACACGGGCGGGGGAGCCGCCATCACCACACCGTCCTTACCCTTGTCCGTCGAATAGAAGACGCCTTCCTGGGCGTTTGCGGCAAATGTCGCGGTGAACAGCAAGCTGACTGATAACATGATGGCTCTTGAATGCATAATGCCCTCCAAGCAATCATGAATACGCGTCCATTCCATTATAACTGTATAAATACATTTATCAATATATGTGGGGTGTATTATGCGATTGAATGATTTTACAATTTCACCAGAGGATGCTGTTTCTGTTTCGCCAGGAAGACTGCCGCCGGTTTATGATGAGAACCTTATTAGATTTGAGGTAATGGCCGTCCTTGACCTACTCCGAGGTGCTCTACATGATGCTCAACGCCTGCTCGATCTGATTGATCGGCGATCAACTCCCTGCTTATGACCATCAATCGCAGCAACCATCCGTCCTTCGAAGCCAAGAATCTTGTCCGCGAATCGGACAATCAGGCGATTGGGCATGGCACCTGGACGAAGACCGAGGATCAGGTCCATGGCTTCATCTGTGGTCATGTGCAGACAGGCCAGAACGAACGCTGCTGCGGTTGACCTACTAACCCCGGCCCAGCAATGAATGAGTACCTTGCTGCCGCTTGGGATGTTCCGCCCGAATTCCAGGATGGCGTGTGCGTGTTCGGCACAGGGGTATTCAGCCCGATCCCTCGCCGACAACATAGTTCCGACCACCCCACCCATGGCATGAACATCGTAGAACCGCAGACTCAACACCCTGATCGATTCATCGAAGATCAGGGGATCGCCGTCATCTTCGCCGGGGTCCAAAATTGAGACGATGTGGGATGGGGCAAACGATACGATCTCGTCGGCCAATTCATCCAACCCACAGATAGCCAGGGTGAACGGAAGATTGGTCTTGCTGGTCATGATGCTTCCTCCCATTCTGGCCGAATGAGATCATAACAGGAACATTGAGATTGGGCAAATTGGGGTGGTCTGTGCCGCCAGCCCCACCAGCCTCCTGGGCGGGATGGCCCATTTCAGGGGTGATTTTGTCAATTTACTTATTTGCGGATCATGCAAATTCAAAAATTGGCCGGTAAAATCCACATTCTGTATAAATAGGTATAGCGTCGGTTCCAAAGGTGACGTGAGAGGTAAGTTTGAAGCAGTATTGTTGGAGAAATCCGATATAGAAGATTCGTGCCAAAACATTACCTCTCGGCACTGCCCCCGGCGATTGGAACCCGCCGGGGGCATTTTTTATGAGGTAATGAATGAAGTTTACAATTGCGAAAGATAAGGAGGATAACTACCCCGTCGTAGATGAAAACGACTGGCCGGGATTTGTCAGCCTGCTCCATGAGATGTCTCAGGAGGATATCCAGGGGGCGAACAAGGATGAATGCAAGGGCAAGGCTTACGCTTTGACCGCCTGCACCTTCAGCCGCGATGGTCGCCGCTTGAAGGCCAACGCCACCGCCGCCGAGTTCATTTGGCTCGACTGCGAAGACGGTCAACCGCACGAACTCGCAAAGGCGGTTGACGGTCTGCGGGGGATTGGGTTGGAAGCGGTGGTCTACACCAGTGCCGGTCACGTCCCGCCTGCCGACCGATTCCGCATCATGGTGCCACTGAGCAGTCCGATCACCGATCATGGCGATTATCGGCGGGTTTGCCTCCATTTGCAGTCCACCCTGGGGGTGAACGTAGATCGGGGTAAACTGACCATGTACGCCCTTCTATTCCAGCCTGCCCGATATTCCTCGGCGGCGGAAAACCTGTTCCTCCATCTGACCGGTACCATTCTCTCGGCAGAGGAATGGCTTTCGGTTTGCCCGCCTGCACCAGCGGTCATGGCGGTACCGACCATTCCGCTGACCACGTCCAATTTGCCAACTGGATACGTCGAGGCGGCGGTCATCCGCCGATGGCTGGGTTCGCGTGGTTGATACCAAGGTTCATTGATTGAGACTCACGCAGGGGATTCCCACGGTGGTCGAAATATGATTCACCATGGAAAACGGCACGGGGGTTTCCATGGCGGCACCGATCCGACTTCGGGATGACTTTGACGGTGATGATTTGCGGGCTTTGGCCCGGCGAAGCAAGGATGGCGGCCATACCCGTCGGCTTCTGTCGCTGGCTGCGATCTATGATGGAGTGAGCCGGACGGAGGCCGCCAGGATCGGCGGTGTCGGTCTCCAAGTCATCCGGGATTGGGCTCTGCGG
>JADFZF010000234.1 GCA_015232645.1 Magnetococcales bacterium
CGGGGAGCCATGCCGTACTCATGTTGGATCAGGCAGGGTGGCATCTCTCTGCCGAACTGACGGTTCCCGACAACATCACCCTGCTGCCCTTGCCGCCGAAATGCCCGGAACTCAACCCGGTTGAGAACATCTGGCAGTTCATGCGCGAAAACTGGCTGTCCAACCGGATCTTCCGATCCTACGAGGATATCATCGACCACTGCTGCCACGCCTGGAACAAACTGACCGATCAACCTTGGACCATCATGTCCATCGGGCTCCGCGACTGGGCGCATAGGTTCTGATCAATGAACCTTGGTATGAGCCGTGGATGAATCGCCCCCGTCTCGTATCGAGCAGCGTTGCATTGAAAAATCTATGAAGATGACGGACCAGCGGCGAGTTATCGCTCGCGTCCTTTCAGATGCAACCGACCACCCTGATGTCGATGAGGTTTATCGCCGTGCCGTCGAGATCAATCGGCATATCAGCATTCCCACTGTCTACCGCACCGTGCGACTTTTTGAGGAAGCAGGCATCCTTGAACGACACGATTTTGGCGATGGGAAAAAGAGCCGATATGAAGAGGCCGAAAGTGAACATCATGATCACTTGATTGACGTAACTTCAGGGGCAGTTATCGAATTCTCCTGCGTTGAGATCGAAGCTTTGCAAAAGAAGATCGCCGCAGATTACGGCTATCAGGTCATCGGCCATCGCCTTGAGCTTCTTGGAGTTCCACTGACACCAGAAGATCGGCAGGAGGACCAATAGGCAAGAGAGCGATCCCGTCCATCAAGCCAGGGAGCATTCAGCCAAGGTGGCGAGCAAACCTTGGGCGGTGAAATCGTTGCCCGGTTTGCGTAATTTGATAAATGAACCCAAGATCGCATCCATCTTGGTGACGGAGCCAACGCAGGAACCGCAGTGGACTCATCGACCAGGAAGAAGCTCAACACGAAGGCGGCTTCCTGTGGCGGCGGCGTAGCGTGCCAGTGAAGTAGATGAAGGAAGGGAACGGCCACTTTCCAGCCGTGCAACCACGGACTGGGTGGTGCCCATCCGTTTTGCGACTTCGGCCTGAGATAGACCCGCCCGTTGCCGGGCACGGATAAGGGTTTCCGCAATCTCGAACTCGGGAGCGAGACGGTCATATTCGGCCTTAACCTCGGGATCAGCCAGCATTTTAGCCTTGAGATCATTCAGGCTGGTCATTTCAAAATCTCCTTGGCCCGAGCCAATGCGAGTTCAATCTCCTGGCGAGGCGTCTTCTGAGTCTTTTTTACAAAGGCCCGCACTACCACGACCCGCCGACCAGTGACGGTCACATAGAGGGCACGGGCGATGCCGTCGCGGCCCATTAGCCGCATCTCCCATAACTTGCCCTCAAGCGGCTTCACATGAGGATGCCCCATACCTTCCAACCCAGCAGACTCAATCATCCCGGCTATCCGCAGAAAACGGGCCTGCATATCCTTGGGCAAGACAGCGATTTCCGCGTCCACGATTTCGTTGAGGGTTTCGACCTTCCATTCCATGGACATACCATATCGCAAAATAGCGATTATTGGAAGGTAACTAAATGGGAAGGTTTTGCGGCCTCGAAACGGCGAGCACTCGACCGAGGAACCGTTCGACGGCCGGATAAAGGCGGGGGGGGGCATCCACATCGGTGGTGGCTGTTCGTCTTGGGAAGAAGCCACGAGGGGATTGAACCACGATGATCGAGATCCATCTATCAGGAAATAACCGCAATACTGCATATGGCTGGCTGGGCTGAAGTATGACATTTGGTTTTGATTGGCATATGATGGCGGAACTTCGCATGTTAGCATTTTAAGAAACATTCGCCCGTCTTGGTGGTGGCATGAGGTGCGAGAATGCAAACAACTGCATATTTTCGCGGCCCTATTGAAGAAACCATGGCTCTGCTGGTTGAAGCTCGGACCTTCATGATGGAAACCGAATGGTGGGACCGGCAAAAAGTCGATGGCGTTAAAGGGCTTCGGATAACCAATGAAACTTTTCGGTTAACAAGCCGTCTGACTCAAGTTATGTCGTGGCTGATGTTCCAGCGTGCAGTTCATAACGGTGAGATTTCCGCAGAATATGCGATGGAAAACCAATTTAGGCTATCTGGGCATGATGTGTGCTTGGACACATCGCATTGTAATGATTCTGTGATTTCTGATGAATTACGATCACTATTGAATCGTTCACACAAACTTTTTCTGCGGATCGAGCGGCTGGAAACAAGTTTTGCTCGCACAGCAACGCGTCATTCCCCATCATCTAACAACGAGGAATTAGACGCTAATTTCGGGCACGCTGAAACTGAACATTGACCCGCTGCCATCCTCAAAAGTCACTCAGAGTTTCTTGGTGACGGTTCAAAATGCGGCAGAAAATTAGCAAAGCGACAGCAAATCTCGCATCATCCACGCTGTCGCGAACGAACGGTCCAAGGAAGCCATGAGCCATTCAAAATCTGGTTGCCACTCGTGCCTGGAGGGAAAGGGTTTTGCTATTCCTTTCACCATGGCGTTTCAGCCAATTGTGGATTTGCATGAGCGACGCATATCGACCTACGAAGCACTGGTGAGAGGTCCAGAGGGCCAACCTGCTATGAGCGTTCTTTCTCAAGTGACTGCTGACAACCGCTACGCATTCGATCAGGCGTGCCGGGTCAAGGCCATCGAACTTGCAGCCAGCTTGGGCTTGGACCGGCGGCTGAGCATCAATTTCCTACCCAATGCCGTTTATGATCCCAAGGCATGTATACGTGCCACCTTGGCTGCTGCGGAACGAGTCAACTTTCCCCTCGATCTCATTACCTTTGAGATTACTGAGGACGAAAGGATCACAGATACCCCTCATCTGCTTGGCATCATCGAGGAATACCGCCGCCATGGATTCAGGGTGGCACTTGATGATTTTGGGGCGGGCTATGCCGGTCTTAATGTGCTGGCAGAGATGATTGTTGATGTCGTGAAATTGGACATCGCCCTGGTCCGCAATATCGACCATGATCAACGACGCCGTACAATTGCCCTGGGAATGATAAAGGTATGTCAGGAGCTTGGCGTTGATGTTGTCGCCGAGGGAGTGGAGCGGACTCAAGAATTAAAAGTTCTTCGTGATGCCGGTGTGCGTTATGTACAAGGTTTTTTATTTTCGCGGCCCGCTGTTAACTCCCTTGCTTTAGATTCGAGCATTAACTTTTCACCTTAAATAGTAATTATTTATAATAACAATATTATTATCTGGACTCATGCTGTGCATGCCTATAATGGCGTATCTGGGCTGATACGCAAATTCAGGGGCATTCTCATTATCAGCTTTGGAAATTCATCCGGCTATTTCCAAAGCCCGATAGACGGATGTGCGAGCGATTCCTAATTCCTTACTGATGGCCGCAACATTGAAGCCCTGATTTTTGAGTCGCCGAATTTCACCAGCGTCGATTTTCGGGGGGCGTCCACGGTACCGTTCCGGGTGATCCTTCTTGGCCCGCTGGATTCCTTCGATCTGTCGTTCCCGCCGAAGCTCGGTCTCGAACTGGGCGAACACCCCGAGCAAATTAATAGTCAGGGAGCCGTAGATATCACCGGTATCGAATGGTTGCTCGGTGGCCTTCAGACTGGCACCCCTTTCTTTCAGCACCTTGATGATGTCCTGGAGGTCGCCGATGGATCGGGCCAGCCGGTCGATCCGGGTGACGACCAGAACATCCCCTTCGCGAAGGAACTCCAGCAGGGTTTCAAGTTCGCGGCGACCATCACGACTCTTGCCGCTGATCTTTTCCGATCTGATGATCTGGCAACCGGCAGCCTTCAAGGCATCGATCTGGATGTCGAGGGATTGATCTGCTGAAGAGCAGCGGGCATAACCGTAAAACATGGATTTGCTCCATATGGATCATAGACCCATATATTAAAGCGTTCCATAAATACAAAAGCAACCCATCTGGAACAATATTTCCTGACTGTGGCGGAGTTGCAGCATGGTATACCTTAATGTGACAAGAAACAGCACTTACTATTCATCATTACCGTCAAGAGTTACACCGTGTCTCTTCATGTACATTCTAATTGAAAACTCTGTCCATTGACCTCCTCGTGGGGGAGCCAAGTGAGAATCATTCTCCATCATCGTATTCATCACGTCAGCGATATATTTATTAGGAATTGA
>JADFZF010000235.1 GCA_015232645.1 Magnetococcales bacterium
AAGGCCGGCGCGGCAAACAGGGTCGGCAAAGGCCGGCGAACGCTCACGGCAAGCAATCCCCCAAACAAGGCAGGATACATGCCCATGACTGCAGCCAGCAGTACAAGGATCAGGTAGGATAGAATCCAGGAGATGCCGCCATTGTCATGCAGACTCGTCAACAGCCAGGAAAAACCCAGGGTAAAATGACCCAGGCCAAAACAAAATCCCACCACTGCCCCGCGCCGCCAGGAAAGTCCGGCGAGCAGACGAATGAGAACAGCCATGGCCAGAATCAGCCATACCGGCTCGGAAACAGGCGCAAATCCCCCCACGCCAACCACGCCAGCCAGCAAAGCCAGGATCGGTCTGCCCCAGAGTTGCACCATCCGTGTGTTCATCCAGATTGCCCCATATGTTTACATCCGAATCATGTCCGATTTTCGAACAGGAACCATTGATGCGACGCAAATTCCAATTATGGCAAAGTCGGCAAAGTCGAGGCAACTCCTGGGCAGTGGCACGGAAACACCACCGGGAGGATGCCATCCAGATCATCCGAATGTAGGGATGTGAATCCGACAATACCCAATCCGCTGGATGTTCAGGCCAGTGTGGCAGCGGAATTGATCTCCTGAACGGAATGGATCCCGTTCAAATCGTCGGACAACCGTTCCCGTTCCGCTTCCAGGGCATAATGGGTTTGAAGATTCATCCAAAATTCTGGTGTTGTTCCGAAAAATCGGCCAAGACGCAAGGCCGTGTCAGCAGAGATGCTGCGTTTGCCATGCACGATTTCATTGACCCGACGTGGTGGCACGTTGATCTCTTTGGCCAAACGGTATTGGGTAATGTGATACTCTTCCAAAAATTCGGCAAGATGTTCCCCCGGATGGATGAGTGCAATCTCTCTCATGATTTGTTCCCTTAGTGGTAATCCACGATTTCTACGTCGTATGCGTCGCCATCCTTCCAGACAAAACACACGCGCCACTGATCATTGATGCGGATGCTGTGTTGTCCCAGCCGATCTCCTTGTAGAGTTTCGAGTTGGTGTGAAAAGGGTACACGCAAATCAAGGAGATTGAAGGCTGCGTCTATCCGATCAAGTCGCATTTTGGCTCGTTTCTGGATTTCGCATGGAAAAGATTTGGCGTGGTGTCGCCGAAAGATTCTCCCGGTTTCTCTACAGCGAAAGCTCTTGATCATGGGTCTGATAACGTAACTTGGCGTCCAGTCATGAAACCATAGTAACGTGCCGCGTCATGAATGGCCAGAATAAATTTTTTCGTGTCCATATGAATCACAAGCACAGGAAGCTTGTCCGGGTTGCCGAAGTTTGTTTGACGTGGCACCGGGTAATGTGCTTTAAATGAGGGTTTGCGGGTTGATCTGACCAGGAACCGGACTGTGCAGGCTTTCGGTTCAATCGGCAGCAGCCGCCACCATCACGAGCAGAAGGGAGAGGCCATGTTTGATCTCGTCAATTCCGCACTGGCCCAAAACGGTGGTCCGGGACCAGGTCCGGGAGGTGCCAGCGCCACCATGCTGAACATTCTTTTCATGGTGTTGATGTTCGCGGTCTTCTACTTTTTGCTGATCAGGCCCCAGCAAAAACAGCAAAAACAGCATCGCGACATGATCGCCAATCTGCAACGCGGCGACTCCATCGTCACCGGCGGCGGGATCATGGGCCGTGTTCATCGGGTCGAGGACGATGTCGTCCAGTTGGATATTGGTGAGGTGGATGTGGGAGGCAAGACACCCAAACCCGTGCGTGTCCGGGTGCGAAGAAGTACAATCGCCAGCGTGACGGCCAAAAGCGGTTCACCTTCGGCAGATGCTCCGGACGGCAAAGACAAAGAGAAGAATACCAGCAACGTCGTCAAGATCGACAAGTCATAAATCAAGAAATTGCAACGGGAACCTGAAGCAGCATGCGTCAACTACCCCTCTGGAAACCCCTCCTGGTCCTGGCGGTCACCCTGATTTCGCTCCTGTACTGCGTGCCGTCCATGTTGGGAGGCAAGTTGCCCGCCTGGTGGCCCGGCTGGTTGCCGTCCCAGGTCGTGCAGCGTGGGCTGGACCTGCAAGGTGGTCTCGCCCTCCTCTATCGTGTCGAGGTGGAAAAGGCCGTGGAACAAACCACGGAAAACCTCATCGATGAAGTTCGCCTCGTCCTGCGCACGGAACACCTGACCCATCGCACCCTGCAAAGAACAGGCATCGATACCCTGGAGTTGGGGTTGAGCAACGCTGCCGACCAGGACAAGATACGCCAACCCCTGACCAAACAGCTCCCCAATGTGGTCGCGACCTGGGTGCCCGACAAAACAGCGTTTCATCTGGTGTTGACCCCGGAATACAAAAAGGAAATCGGTCGCCTGGCCCTGGATCAGGCCATTGAAACCATCCGTTCCCGGGTAGACCAGTTCGGGGTCACGGAACCCACCATCCAGAAACAGGGCGAAGACCGCATCATGATCCAATTGCCCGGTCTGGATGATCCAGGTCGCGCCAAAAGCCTGATCGGTCGCACCGCCCGTCTGGAGTTCAAGATGGTCGATGAAAAGGGCGACCTGGATGCCGCCCTGGCCGGACGGGTCCCCTCCGGAGACCTCCTTCTCTACGGAGAACGTGTGGATCGTACCGGTCACAAAACCAAACAGCCCTACCTCCTGAAACGGCGCACGGTCCTGACCGGTGACCGTCTTACCGATGCCCGGGCCAGCATCGACCAGCAGCAGTACAATGAACCCTACGTCATGATCACCTTTGATCGCCAGGGGGCGCGCAAATTTGGCCAGTTGACCGGTGAAAGTGTCGGACAACGCATGGCCATCATCCTCGACAACAAGGTCTATTCGGCACCCGTCATCCGCGAAAAAATCGATGGGGGACGTGCCCATATCAGTGGTGGTTTCACTCCTGAAGAAGCCCACGATCTGGCCATCGTTCTGCGTGCCGGTGCCCTGCCAGCCCCCATCACCATTCTTGAGGAACGTACTGTCGGTCCCACCCTCGGCAACGACTCCATTCGCCAGGGTCTGGCCGCCATCTGGCTGGGAGGTGCCCTGGTCCTCTTCTTCATGGGCTTTTATTACAAGGGGTTCGGCATGCTGGCCAATGTGGCCGTGGCGGTCAACCTCTTCATTCTCATGGCAGCCCTGGCCATGCTCCAGGCCACGTTGACCATGCCGGGTATCGCCGGCGCTGTCCTGCTCCTGGGAATCTCCGTCGATGCCAACGTTTTGATCTTTGAACGCATCCGCGAAGAACTGCGCCTGGGCAAAAATCCCATGGCCGCCATCGATTATGGCTATGATCGGGCCTTTCTGACCATCGTCGATTCCCACGTCACCACAATGGTGACCTGTCTGGTGCTGTATCAGTTTGGCACCGGAGCCGTGCGGGGTTTTGCCGTCTCCCTGCTCATCGGCCTGGCCGCCTCCATGTTTACCGCCGTGTTCATGACGCGCGTCAGCGTTGCCCTGATCCTGAAAAATCGCCGTCCCAAGAGCCTGAGTATCTGACACGCCTTCTGTTGCCATGACCCTGAATAACCGTCGTCCCAAAAGCCTGAGTATCTGACACGCTTTCTTTTACCCTGACCCTGAAATACCGTCGTCCCAAAAGCCTGAGTATCTGAACGTTTGCCTTGAAATGCACCCTGCGCCACCGAAATGATGCGGCCGCAGCGCCAAAAAACCGAGTGTCCAAGTCGTTTGCTGTAAAACACAATCCGCACCCGGAAATGACGGGGCAACAGCGAACATCCATTGGGAGGCAAGAGCGAGTCCATGGAACTGATTCGGAATAAGACCCATATTGATTTCGTTGGGATACGAAACTACGCCTTTGCCTTCTCGGGGATTCTGATCCTTATCAGCGTCCTCTCCTTCATTTTTCAGGGGCTCAATTTTGGTATCGACTTTGCCGGTGGCACCCTGATCCAGATGCGCTTTCCGGGTCCCACCAAAATCGAGGATATTCGCTCGCATGTGACCCCACTCGGCCTGGGCGAACTGGTCATCCAGGAGTTCGGCAGCAGTGAAGAGGTCATCATCCGTGTCGAGCGCCA
>JADFZF010000236.1 GCA_015232645.1 Magnetococcales bacterium
CATCTGAAAGTTTAAGCTATTTTTTCTTTATAACTGTATTTATTATATGGAATAGTACACTGTCAATGGTTTGCTCAAGTTAATGAATGTAACAAAGTAGAAATAGAAAACGCAAAAAAATCAGAACCCTACCCGAGGTCCTCGGGTATACCCATGCCTACAAAATCTCCACTCGATCCCGACCACTGTTTGTTTCCCAACGCTGATTCCCGCCTGACCTGCACACTTTCCCCTTGATTCTCATATCGACGACAGCCCAACCGCTGCCGCCTTGGCATTTTCCATTCCAAAAAGAATTGTAAAAACCTCTGCAACCCTATCGCACAGGAGTACCATCATGACTGTTGGACTGACCAAGGGTAATGCCATTTCATTAATTGGTTCGAGATTCGGCAATCGCAGCGATCTGGATACCATCATCGAAGATGAACTCAATCTGGCGCAAACCCAGGCTCTGGAAGGGGGCGATTTTCTCCCCTGGTTTTTGATTCGTGAGGTGAAGACCACCATATTATCGGGAACGACCCGGGTTTCCATGGACGCCCTGGGAGCCAGCGATCTGACCATCAACGGCGCCTTTTCCAGCGATAGCGCCTGGAGCAAAGGAACCGGTTGGACCATCGCCAGTGGCAAGGCCTCCAGCGATGGCTCCCAATCCTCGAACTCATCGCTGACTCAAGACATAACCGTCACCCAAAACAACTACTATACCGTCAGATATACCCTTTCCGGGGTCAGTGCCGGCAATATCACCCCGAAAATTGCAGGCACCTCCGGCACCACCCGCTCCGGCAGTGGCCAGTATGAGGAACGAATCATGGCCGGGGCAGGGACCTCTCCGCGCCTCGATTTTTCCGCCAATGCCGATTTCGTCGGCGCCATGGATAACGTTTCGGTCTGGGGCGAAGGCGATGCCAAACTGCTGCGGGTCTACGAACATGGCGGGGTTTACTGGGGGGCCGCCGGGGCCACCTCCCCAACCGCCGAATTGCTGCGTGGTACCTACAAATACCTGTGGAGCAAGCTCAACTCCGAAAATCCCTCCACCCCTACCCATTATGCCATTCGTGGCCGCGATCTGATCCTCTATCCGATTCCCACCACCGATTTTGAACTGTTTACCGTCGGCTACCATCGCGAACCCCCGTTCGACTCCCTGGCCACCGGCAATACCAACGCCTGGCTGCGTCATGCCGCCGATTGGTTCATCGCCGAAGCCTCGTTTCGCGTCGCCTACCACCTCAAGGACAACGAAAGCCTGCAAAAATTTCAACAAGAAGCCACCCTGGCCAAATCCCGGGTCATGCTGGCCCACCGCGCCAATGCCCATCCCACCGAAATGCTGATCAGTGGAGGGAATTCCTGATGTATTGCAAATATGTCTATAAAGCCAGTGCCACCCAGGCCAATATCCTGGCCGATGTCGTCGCCGTGTTGACCGGGACCAGTTCGGTGGCGTCGCTCTCGTCCGATTGCGACAAGGTCAATTCGGTCTTGATCACCACGGTCGCTGCAGGCTGGACGGTGCATGACCCTTCGGCTGGGACGAATAGCCAAGTGTTGAAAGCCGCCTTTGCCGATGATACCGCCACGTTCAAATATCTATGGATCAGCACCAACACCTCAGGATACATCATCACCGCCATCTATGAAACGTGGAACGCCAGCACCCATACTGGAACAAACCTCTGCTATTACAGCAATAATACCACTGTTTCCCAAAGGATTGTGACCTCGGGTTCCAACATCCTCAACGTCTTGGCCACGGCACGTTACGCCCTGTTCCTGAGCGATACCGGCGCCGGTTATACCAACAAGGGGCCATCAAGCGGCTATTGTGTCTCTGGCGTCGTGGAACGGACCCGGGAGATGAGCTGGGATACTCCGGCGGCGGGATACCCCCCTTACCTCTACTTTTGTTGGGGGGGACTCTCCCCCGCCTATGCGCCGCGAGTCAAGGCTCGCGGAACGGGCGACCTGACCGGAAGCAGTGCCACCATGAACCTGGGGCCCGTGTATCACTCCTCCCTGTCCAATATCGAAACCGGATTCATCCCCGATGCCGGCGGCAACCAATATGCCCTCGCCTCCTCCATCAACGTTAATCGCGCCGGCCTTTCGTACAACTATGCCAGTCTTTTCGGCAACATCACCTCGTCGTGCGACATCTGGGTCCTCCCCCTCTCTACCTACAACACCTACGACCAGGTTTCGATGGATGGCAAAACCTACCTGGCGTTGCCATTCAACGCCAACGACACCGGAAAAATTTTGATCAGGATGGCATGAATCATGGCCAACTACGTCCAGAAACAACCCACACAACCATCACCAGTGAAAATCCCAACCGTAACCACAATAAAAATAATTCTGCCAGTCGCTTACGGTAGCGGCCAATGCTATTCCGCCGAAGCTCGATGGAGCACTTAGGCAAGTAGCTGGGTCTGGGAGGGGACGGGTCTCTTCCCAAACCAATCCACACATTCTTCTCGAAATCATTGTGGCAGAACCGACCTGGGGAGACCTCCTTTCATGCCGCTATTTACCGTATCACAACTGGATCAATTCGGAATCATCAGCGACAAACCGGCCCATACGCTACCCGCCAACGCCTTTTCCGGTGGGATCAATGTCAAATTCACCGGTGGCGCCGCGCGCAAAGTACAGGGGTATCAAGCCGTTCTGGGTACCCTGAGCACCGCCCCCAACTTTTTGCGCTACATGTATGACCAGCTTTGTTATTGCGGCGCCGCCGCGGTGTATACCGTCAAAAATGGCACCCACTATGAAATCACTCGCACCAATAGCGGTGCCAACATGGTGTATGATGGCGGCATGAATGACTACGATTCCACCAAACCCTGGTGGACCCTGGGTAATGGCTGGTCCATCAATACCGGCACCTGCAAGGCCCATTGCAGTGGATCCCAGGGGGCAGTCAGCCGCTTGTCGCAAAATGTCAACGTCATTCAGGGGCGGTCGTATCTGGTTTCCTTCACCATTTCCAATTATTCCGCGGGGAGCCTCACGCCAAAGGTGGGCGGGGTCGCCGGTACCGCCCGCAGCGCCAACGGCACCTTCACCGAAACCATCACTGCCACCGCTATCACCGATACCCTTCTGGCCCTTGAGGCCAACGCCACGTTCGCCGGCGACGTGACCAGCATCACCTGTAGCCAAACCCAAAGTGCCTACAATGCCAGCGCCAATCTGGGATGGAACGGCGATGCCCTGGGGGGGGTAGGATATTTGAACAACGGCATCGATGCACCGCAGATGTGGAATCCCTTGTCGCAGTCCACCCGACTCGACAATCTGGCCCAATGGCCCCCCGGAACCACCATCCGCAGTTTGCGTTTTTTCAAATCGTTCCTTATCGGCATTTTTCCCACCAAAGGGGGAATAGCCTTTCCTCAAGTCATCAAATGGAGCCATCCCACCGAACCCGGGCAGGTTCCGGTATCCTGGGATGTGGGGGATGCCTCCAAGCTGGCGGGTGAGACCGTCATCGATGAAACGGGGTCAGCATTGGTGGAAGGATTGCCGCTACGGGATCAGTTCATTGCCTACAAGGATGACCAAATCTGGTCTCTGACCTATGTCGGTCCCCCCTACATCTGGAAAGTGGCCCCAGTGGTCAAATCGGTCGGATTGTTGGCGACCAACTGCGTCGCCATGGTGGAAGGACAGCACTATTGCATGAGCCGCGACGATCTCTACATGTTCGACGGCCACAACGCCACCAGCCTGCTTACAGGCCGCAACCGCGCCTGGTTGGAGGAAAAAATCGATCCCGATAACGGACAGCGCGCCTTCGTCAGCGTCAATCGGAACGAACGCGAGGTCTGGTTTTGTTTCCCGGAGCGCTCTTCCTCCTGGTGTTCCATGGCATTGACCTACAATTATGCCCACAACACCTGGGGAATCCGCGAACTGCCGAACGTCTCCTCCATGTCGGAGGTATAAAAACTTATAATTCCAATTCCAAATCTATAGAGCATTAATAATCCAGGGCCATGCCACAATGGACTTCACCCGTGCGTGATCATTTT
>JADFZF010000237.1 GCA_015232645.1 Magnetococcales bacterium
GTATACACGCCTGGAGTATAATGGAGCTGCTGAGCTACCAATTTCTTGAAACCGGGTGACGATCAGACTACAAAAATTAATGAAACTATGGTAGGCCACCAAGCGAATTTCCACCAACCTGGAGACACGACCACCCCGATTGTTGCGGTCCTTCATCGTCAACCGACAGAAGACAGACGCATCATAAGAGCCCGAGAGGAAAAACTGATACTTAATTGTTCCTTGATTTATTCTTAACGGTAAATTAATAAGTGCAAGAGTCCCTGGTTGATGGCCAGCCCTCCTAATCCGAGACCCTGACCCATTGGTCGGGATTGGGCTCCGTCGCCCAAGGAGATCATGGCTTCCTGTATCGCATAGATACGTCGCAGGCTTGTGCTCCACACCTTTTCCTCTCCCCATGCCGTTCACGGGAGGCCAAGATGTGGAAAGATGAGGTGTATGCTTGCTATCGCCGTTCGTGGAGTTGCTCTGGTGGCCAAATTTCTTGGCCTGAGGGGCATTATTCTTGGCTACAAACAGGAGAGATTGTCGCAACAGCAACAGTAAAGATAGAGAATAACCATGTGATCGTTGAATCCATCTCCCGTTCATTCCTGACACCCGAACGAGTCAGATCCAAAAGGAGTTCCGGCCATGAATGAAACCCGCCTTTACTTGGCGTCCCAAGGGTATCTGGACAACTTTGACCCGGTCGAGCGGGTTTGGGTACTGGTGATCCTGGGTCTCGTCGGAGCTTTCCTGCTGATCGGGCATCTGCTGATCCAGCGATCCAGACGATTGAAATTGGAACAACATCGCCTGCGACGAAAAAAAAGTGGCGCCTCCCGCAAATGATAAATGAAAGAAAGACGTTGATCGCCGCTCATGCCAGAATGATAAAAAATTTCCATATGCCAGCGTGACTATGATTGACGTTGGGACGGTCGGATTGATGAGTCAACGAGAGACGGGGGGGCAGAATTCCCCATGGGACTCTTAGTGGGGATTGAAGATGGACATTGCGACAATGATCGGCTTGATTGCCGGGTTTGGCTTGATAGGTTGGGCCATCCTGATGGGAGGATCCTTCCTGCTGTTTGTTGATGTGCCGAGTATAATTATTGTATTCGGAGGTACGCTATGCACCATGTTCATCAAACATTCAATGCAGGAGGTATTCGGCTCCGTAGGAATTTTCATGAAGTCCATCATTAACGACCCGAGAAATCCCGAGGACATCGTGGCCAAACTCGCCGAACTGGCCAACTTGGCACGCAAAGACGGGTTGCTGGCATTGGAAAAAATCAAGGTTGATGACAATTTTCTGCAACTCGGCATCAATCTTTGTGTGGATGGGGCCGATCCAGATTTCGTTGACGCCGTTCTCAGCAAAGAATTGGGCTACATGACCGAACGTCATTCCGGCTGGATTTCGGTCTATGAAGGAATTGGCGAGTCGGCACCAGCCTTTGGCATGATTGGAACCCTCATCGGCCTGGTGCAAATGCTGGCTGATATGAGTGATCCTTCCAAAATCGGTCCCGCCATGGCAGTGGCTTTGATTACCACTTTTTACGGGGCCTTTATCGCCAACCTGGTCGCCATCCCCATCTCGGTCAAGCTGAAGGCCTATAGTCAAAAAGAACAGGTGACTCGAAAAATGATCATCGATTCTCTGGTGGGCATGCAAAAGGGAGTCAATCCCAGGATGTTACATTTTTCATTGGTGACCGCCGTCCCCCCCGCGCAGAGAAATTTCGATTGATGCTCCCTGTCACACTTCCTGGGATGACCGTATGCATTCGTTTTTGGCATAGAACGCTGCGAAGGGGATGGCGGAACAACTCCCAACTCTGGTTCGACCTGCCGAAATTGGGCTGGGACCGTGGGGTGATACGCTTACAAACAAAGGATAAGCTTGATGGCTGATTGTCCTCCGTGTAAAAAGGGTGCCCCCGGATGGCTCCTCACCTTCGGAGACCTGATGTCTTTGCTTCTGACATTTTTCATCCTTCTGGTTTCCATGTCCACCGTAGATAAAACCAGATTCAAAGAGGCTGCCGGTTCTCTCAGAGATGCCTTCGGGGTGCAGCGAGTCGAGTTGATCAATGCCTTGCCTTCCGGGGAAGATATCATTTCCATGGAGTTTCAGCAGGATCTCATCCTGGTCCGTCTGAAGGAAAAGCTGGAAGTGTTGCTGGCAAAAAATTCCGATCAGGGCGAGGCCGAACTATTGGAAACAGAGGCCGGATTTTTAATTCCCCTAGCTGGCGATGCCTTGTTCCAGCCTGAAAGCCATGTTTTGCGACCGGAAGCCAAATCTTTATTATTGCAAATCGCCAATCTGGTCAGTGATACCCCTAACCTGATCCGGGTCGAGGGGCACACCAGCATCCAGCCCCCACCGAGGAAATATGCCAACAACTGGGAACTGTCTGCCGCCGAGGCGGCTGCCATTGTTCAATTTCTTGCCACGGAAGGAGGAGTCAATCCCGGGAAAATGCAGGTCCGAGGAATGGCCCAGTTTGCTCCTCGCGATGACAACTCCACCGAAAAAGGGCGCAAGCGTAATCATCGTGTCGAGATCATGATCTCCAGGGAGGTTATCGCCGGACGGAGCTAATCCTGGCATTGATTCCCGGACATCAAGCAAACCGTATGGACGTAAATCAAACCATCAAGCGGCCGATGACATCCCCATCCTGGCGTTTCGTCTGGTTACTTCCCCGATTCCGTCCCATTGTCCCGAGCACGTCACCTATCGGCTCACAGATGCTTCCATACGACGGATCAATGGAGCTAAGGCAGTGAAAAATATAATCAAAGGGCTCAGGATCGCCTTGGCTTTGGTGATCGTTTCTCCATTTATTATTTTTCTCTTACCCATGTTCATTGTTTATGTTTTTGTGGAACGGCTTTCTGGACGTCCCTCGCCGTTCGATGTTGAGGCCATGCTGACCAGGATCTTCAAACGAGATAAACAGCTATCTTCTCGCATGAATCCACACCTGGTCGAAAACCATGCCCATCATTCCATCCCAAGGAATGATCCCGATTCGGACGTCCAGGAAAACGGTCCGGAAAAAAAGACAAAACACGAAGTTTCCGTCGCCGCAAGCAAGTCCATCGGCATCGCTCTGGTCACCGACGGTAGCCATCCACTAGGGGGAGAAATCTGTCGCGATCTGGCTCGGCTGGGCTACAAAGTGGGGGTCGCCTGGCATCGAAACAAGGAGATTGCCGACAGTGTGGTGGCATCGATCCAGAGAATGGAGGGGGAAGCATGTGCATTGTTTCTGGATTGGGACAATCCAGAAACAATGCGCGGTTTTGTCGATGATGCCAGAGAAAGACTAGGGGGCCATCCCAGACTGTTGGTTAATAATTCGACGGCCTTCATTCCAACCGAACGCCACAGTCCCTCCTGGGACTCCATGAGATCCATCATTCAGGTCAACCTTCAGGGGCCAATCTGGCTTTCGCTGATGCTGGCGGCTCACATGGCCGAGAATGGTGGCGGGCAGATTATTCATTTGACCGATCTGTGTTGTGAACGGCCCCTGAAGGGATACTCAACCTACAGTGCCGCCAGGGCGGGTTTGATCATGGCGACAAAAGCCCTCGCCAGTGAGTTGGAACCCGATGTGCGAGTCAACGCCATCGTCCCGGGGGAGGTCATGTCTTTGGACAGAAAGGGGGGAGAGAATGATGGCGGTCCCCTTCCCGCCTGTTCTCCGTTGGCCCGATCACAGGCGGTCCTGCATGCGTTGAGGTATTTGTTAGGCGCCGATTTTGTGACCGGCGAGATCCTGCGTGTGGATGCTGGCCGCCGCACCCTCCAGGTTGAAACGTAGCCTCCTCTTCACCTCATTCCCTAGTCCATGACGCCATGATCATAATAACCGCCGACTCCTGCCACGGCCCCGATCAGTCTCAGGGATCAAGCCATCCCCTTGGATGAAACCGTTTCCCCCCTCTCGAGTCCATTCTTCCCCTCCCGGGGAAAAAATAGTAAGCGCCGAACGAACGCCGTTCTCAAGGTGTCTTGCTTTTCTCCGAATTTTTTTTA
>JADFZF010000238.1 GCA_015232645.1 Magnetococcales bacterium
GTACACTGTCAATGATTTTCTCAAATTGACGAAAATAATAAAGTAGAATTAATTCTACCGGCATTTGATGATGTATCAGGGATCGATAGTGCCCAATTTGGAAAAATATCAGTTTGTTTTTGTCACTGGAGTATCAATGGATCCCTGAGACACGGTTATGTCATCTCGTTTTCTGCCAGAATCGAGATTGGCTAGATTCTTGCTTTCAATATCGTTGACCGTCGATTTATTCATATTTAATTTATGCCAGTGGGCCGTAAATTCGGTCGAGAGACTCCGCTTTCGCTGCTTGTAGAGTTGTTTTTTTTTCGGGTGAACTGTATATTGCGTTCCGGTTTGGCTCTATAACCTGTCCAAACAGCCAGGCCTTCCATCAGGAAGCCCCTCTTATGTCAGCAAAGATCCTGTGCGATTTTGATGGTACCATAACTCATCGGGATGTGACCGATGGTTTGTTGGAACGTTTTGCCCTTCCGGAATGGCGGCTTGTGGAGGAAGATTATCTTGGCGGCCGCATCGGCTCACGGGAATGCATGCTGCGACAAGTGGATCTGATTCGCGCCGATCCCTCCGAAATCGACCGTTTCCTGGACCAGGAGGAAATTGATCCTTTTTTTCCGGAATTCGTCCAATTTTGCAAAGATACGGGCCTGCAACTGCAAATAGTCAGCGATGGCATGGACTATGCCATCAAACGCATCCTGGGACGCCACGGCCTGGACCACCTGCCCATCGTGACAAACCATTTGGAAATATTGGGCAATCGGCGATTCCGGCTTCAGTTTCCCCATGCCAACGATGGGTGTTCCCGAGGTTCGGGAACGTGCAAATGCGCCATGGCCAAGCCTGCGCAACAGGCTCTGCCCTGGCTGTTCCAACACCCCGAAGAGGACGGGGGGGCATGGCGTACCATCCTGATCGGCGATGGCACCTCGGATTATTGCGTTGCCAGTACCGTGGATTTGGTATTTGCCAAAAATAAACTTCTGGAGTACTGTCGGCGCACCGACGTTTGCTACCGCGTCTATCGTGACTTTGCCGACATCTGTTCCATGATGGAAGGAATGTACAAAATTGGCCGAATGCCCATCCCGGATCATTTCAAGTCGGATGAGTCCGCATCAACTTGGGAAGATTTTTTCTAATGGACCTGAATCAACTGTTGCTGGATGAGGCGACCTACTGTTCCTTTGGCGATACGGTTCACTACCTTGAACCACCTAAATTATTCAGCAGGTGTGAGGGTTCTTTCCTGTACGATCACGAAGGCCGCCCTTATCTCGATCTGCAAATGTGGTATTCTGCCTGCAACTTCGGCTATGCCAATCCGCGACTGAATCAGGCTCTGAAACGGCAGATCGATATCCTGCCGCAGTTGGCCTGCCAATACGTGCATCAGGAAAAGATCCTGCTCGCCAAAGCCCTTGCTCAACAGGTTGAGAAAACCTGGGGAATGAAGGGCCGCATTCATTTCAACGTCGGCGGCTCCCAGGCGGTCGAAGATGCACTCAAACTGGTACGTAACGCTTGCGGTGGCAAGAGCCTGATGTTCGCCTTCGAAGGGGGGTATCACGGTCGCACCTTGGGGGCCAGTGCCATTACCTCCTCCTATCGCTATCGCCGCCGTTATGGCCACTTCGGCGACCGCGCCCAATTCATCCCCTTTCCTTATTGTTTTCGTTGCCCTTACGGTAAAAAACGCGATGATTGCGATTTCTACTGTATCGATCAATTCACCCGCCTGTTCGATTGCGAATATTTCGGAGTCTGGGATCCCAAGGACGGTTCAGCCGAATATGCCGCCTTCTTTGTCGAAGCGGTTCAGGGAACCGGTGGCTATGTCATTCCGCCCAAGGGATACTTCGAAAAGCTCAAATCGGTCTTGACGGCCCGCCATATCCTGCTGGTCGACGATGAGATTCAAATGGCCTTCTATCGTACCGGAAAATTTTGGGCCATTGAGCATTTCAACGTTAAACCCGATGTGATCATTTTCGGCAAGGCCATGACCAATGGCCTCAACCCCTTGGCGGGCCTGTGGGCACGGGAAGAGTTGATCAACCCCAAGGTGTTTCCCCCCGGTTCCACCCATTCCACCTTCTCTTCCAACACCCTGGGAACGGCGGTCGCCCTGGAAGCGGTTCAGATGATGGCGGAAACCGATTACCAAACCATGGTCATGAACAAGGGAGCCTACCTTCTGGAAGGGTTGCGGGAATTGCAACGTCGTTACCGCATCATAGGCGATGTCGATGGCTTGGGGATGGCCCTACGGGTGGAGCTGTGCCAGGACGATGGTTTGACCCCTGACAAAAAAATTACCGATACCATGCTCGAGGAGGCGATGAAGGGGGACCTCGTGGTCGGTGGAAAGCAATATGGTCTGGTACTCGACATCGGCGGCTACTACAAAAATGTCCTGACCCTGGCCCCTTCCCTGGAAATCAGTCGCCCAGAGATGGATTTGGCTATGACCTTATTGGATCAACTGTTTGCCCGGATTACCCGCCGTGTCTCCTGATCCCGTCCCGACTGTGGGATGATCCTCCCCCCCTCAATGGCGGGGAACTTCCGGGACCCTCTGGCCTGCCCAACCCATGACCATTCCCGAACAACCTAAAATTCATACCAAACCCCCAGATCGTTTGTGGGATCGGCTCAATATGAAGTTATGGGGGCACCAGGTTTGGTCCGGACCGGGACCTTGCCGGCATGGATCTCTGCCCGACTCCGCTTTGTCCATCACTGATCACAGTTTTTTTCTGCCGGGTGGCAAGGCCGCTATCCTTCTGATTCACGGCTTGACTGGAACGCCAAACGAAATGCGCTCCGTCGGTAAAGGGCTGGCCAGTTCTGGATTGACCGTTCTGGGGATGCAGATCGCTGGTCATTGCGGCAGCGAAGCCGCCTTACTCGGTACCACCTGGATGGATTGGTATGCCAGCGTCGAAGTCGCTTTCCAACAGTTGGCCTGCCATCATGCCCCCATCTTTGCCGTTGGCCTATGTGCAGGTGCCTTGCTGGCGCTTCATCTCGCCAAACAACATCCAGAAGGCATCCAGGGACTGGCACTGTACGGCACAACCTTGCGATATGACGGTTGGGCACTGCCGCGGCTCAACTTTTTGGTCCCCTGGGTGGTACGGACACCATTGAGCGATTATTATCGCTTTGTCGAAGTTTTTCCTTTTGGTATCAAAGATGAGAGGATCCGGCAAAAAATTGTGTCGGGCATGCTGGCGGGCAACAGCGCCGAGGCGGGCAGTCTGGGAATGACGGGACGCTCCCTGCGTGAATTTTTCCACCTGGGCCAGGTGGTCAAAAGGGAAATGGGGACAATCACCGCTCCAACACTCATATTGCACGCCATCGACGATGATGTGGCCAGCGTGAAAAATGCCGAATACGCGGCACGTCATCTGGGTGGACCATCCAAAACCATCCTGTTGGACGACAGCTATCACTTGATTACCATTGACCGGCAACGGCATGATGTCGTTCGACATACGGTGGAGTTTTTCTCCCCCTTGACCGGCTCTGCCACGACCGACGGGCTGCGCCCTTATCGGCGCGTGGTGCGGGGCGAGAATCCTCTCCAGGTTCGGCAGTTGGTCGTCGCCAATTCCATCACCTGCATCGATCCCAGGCAATGGGATGACTGTTTTTCCGACCAACCCGGATCCTGGTCCCACCTCCTGGCTCTGGAACGGACGATGTCGCCAAAATTGCAGCTGCGCTATCTCGCCGTCAGCGATGGTCGTCGACTCCTGGCCGCTGTCCCCGCCTTTCACATGCCGTTGTCGCTGGAAACCATGATTGGTGGTCGGCTGTCGGCGATTTTTTCCAAATGGGTGCGCCGACTGCCCGGCTCGTTGGGCCGGTGGGCCTGTCTGGGATCACCTGCAACCAACCATTGCCGGGTGGGATTTGCCCCGGATGTCGATCAACGGCAACACCCCATCCTCCTGGCTATGCTGTTGCAACAATTCCAAAACGATGCCGATGTTCACGGTTGTCGGGTGTTGGGGACCAGGCAACCCCTGGAATCCC
>JADFZF010000239.1 GCA_015232645.1 Magnetococcales bacterium
ATTTCCTATCTAAGCGCCATTGCCTTATACCCTATTCGCATCTGCCGCCGGTTCCCCTTCGTGAAGAGCATTGATCATGCAAGATGGAAGTGAGGTGTTATTTTGGAGATTGTGCGTATCCAGCGCCTCCGCTTTGGTTTGATTTCCCAACGCGACATGCCCTTGCCGCCCTACAAGGGGTCGGCGTTTCGCGGCGTCCTTGGCCATGCCCTGAAGAGGGTGGTCTGCCCGGATGGCGGTGTTCCTTGTGAAGAGTGTCCTTTGGCGGAAAGTTGTCTCTACCTGGTTCTGCTTGAAACCCCGGCCAGTGGGCGCGCCCATCATTTCGGCCCCCATCGGGATCCCCACCCATTTATTTTATGGCCTCCCCTGACCCGGGATGCGGTATTGGCGTTCGGGCGGTGCTATCATCAGGAGATCAGCCTGTTGGGAGCCTCGGCTCTCTCCGTCCCGCACATCGCTCTGGCGGTTCAGGAGATGGGCCGCATGGGTTTGGGCAAAGGACGCTGCGCAGTCTTCTGTTTCGCATCGACGATCCGGGGCGCCTGTACGGGACGGGGCCACTCCCTCTGGATGTTCCCGAACTTGTTGCCCGGGCCTCTGGCATCAAGCTGACCGAAGCGTCTCTGTCCTGGATGGAGTTCACCCGCTATTCCAACCGTCAGCGCCGCCATCGCAAACTGGGCGGCCTGGAAGGCCATGCCACGTATCAGGGTGATTTTTTTCCCTTTCTTCCTTGGCGACTGCTTGGCCAGAGACTGCATGTAGGCAAAGCCAGCAGTTTTGGCCTGGGCGGCTATCGTCTGATTTTCCCCGGGGGATTCCAAACCCACGAAGACCATGGAGAGGCTTGCCTCGTGACTTGGTTTGGAACGGTGGGCACCCAGTGCCTACCGGTGCAACTACCACATTTTAGAGACAAAATAATTTATCGAAAGTCAAATTTTGAAGTGATAAAAATTTCCCCGGCAACTGCTGCACTGTTTCACCTTCCCAACATCCCACAGTCGATGTTAAAGTTAACGTGCTTTACAAAATGTTGTAAAATAACATAATTTTGTAAGTTGTTGTTTTGTTGGAGGTTACCATTGATGGCAGTCAGCGCCCCAAAAGCGGTCCCATT
This sequence comes from Magnetococcales bacterium, assembly GCA_015232645.1. GTDB lineage: Bacteria > Pseudomonadota > Magnetococcia > Magnetococcales > UBA8363 > UBA8363. Next base: position 1,124 of record JADFZF010000239.1, read on the forward strand.
GAATCTGGAACAAATCCATTTGCAACCCGCATCGTTGGACATTTGGGACAACAAATACCGTTTAAAAACTCCGGACGGCAAGCCGGTAGATCTGACACTCGCAGATACCTATCGCCGTTTGGCACGAACATTGGCAGACGTCGAAGAGCCATCGATACGGGAACATTGGTATGATCGGTTTTTGTGGGCGCTGCAAAACGGGGCCATCCCCGCCGGTCGAATCGTGTCCAATGCCGGAGCGCAAAAGTGTAAACCAGCCACCAGCACCATCAACTGCACCGTCTCCGGAACCATTGACGATTCCATGGTGGGAATTCTCGATAAGGTCCGGGAATCGGGCCTCACTTTGAAGGCGGGTTGCGGGATTGGTTATGAGTTTTCTACATTACGCCCCCGTGGAGCGTTTGTGGCCGGGGCAGGTGCCAGTACGTCGGGCCCCCTGTCCTTCATGGATATTTTCGATGCCATGTGTCGCACCGTCTCATCGGCAGGGGGGCGGCGTGGTGCACAGATGGCCACCTTCGACATTTCCCACCCCGACATCCTTGATTTTATCCGTGCCAAGCGTGAGGCGGCCCGACTGCGGCAGTTCAACCTTTCCTGTCTGATTACCGATGCTTTCATGCGTGCCGTCCGGGATGATGCGGATTGGGACCTGGTATTCCCAGCCAACCCCGCGGAGCTTGATGATCCCGATGTGACCATTGTTTTTCGTCCGTGGCCGGTTCACGATGGCTATCGCACCAATGAGCGTGGGGAAGTGGCCTGCCGGGTCTACGTGACCATTGCGGCGCGGCGTTTGTGGGATTTGATCATGCGATCGACCTATGAATTCGCTGAACCCGGCTTCATTCTGATTGACAAAGTCAACGAAATGAACAACCTTTGGTTTTGCGAAAATATTCGCGCCACCAATCCCTGCGGGGAACAGCCACTTCCCCCCTATGGTGCTTGTCTTTTGGGTTCGGTCAACCTGACCATGTTCGTCAAGGAGCCGTTCACCAACCACGCCACTTTCGACTTCCCCAAGCTGCGGGAGGTGGTAGGCATTTTTACCCGGATGATGGACAACGTCGTGGCCATTCATGGCCTTCCCCTGGACAACCAGGGGGAGGAGCTTAGACGCAAACGCCGACATGGTATGGGTTTTCTAGGCCTGGGCTCCAGCATGGTCATGCTGGGAATGAGCTATGGGGACAACGATTCCATTCGTTTGACCGAGGATGTGACACGGGAATTGGCCATCACCGGCTGGCAGGTGGGGGTGGAGCTGGCCAAGGAAAAAGGACCGGCCCCGATCATGGAAGAATTGTTCGAAGTCACCCCGGTCATGCTGGCGCAACGGCCGCAGATGAGGGCCGATGGCTTCCTCCCGGGAGACCAGGTGCCTGGAAAAATATTGCTGGCTCGTTATAGTCGTTATCTGCAACAATTCCCGGAAAAGCTGCGGGAACATATTGCCGAGCATGGTAGTCGGTTCACGCATCATTCTTCCATTGCCCCCACCGGTACCATCTCCCTCTCTCTGGCCAACAACGCTTCCAATGGGATTGAACCCAGCTTTTCCCACAAATACAGTCGCAATGTCATACGTCAGGGACGCAAAACCAAAGAAAAAGTCGATGTCCTGTCCCATGAGCTGTTTTGTTATCGTGCCCTGATCAATCCCGATGCCGATCCTGATGCCGTTGAAACGGAAAATCGTTTGCCGCGACAATTCATCGATACCAACGCCATTGATCCCAAGGCTCATGTGAATATCCAGGCGGCGGCGCAAAAATGGATCGATTCCTCCATTTCCAAAACCATCAACGTGGCGTCCGATTATCCTTTCGAACAATTCAAGGAAATCTATTTCTACGCCTACGAGAAGGGATTGAAGGGATGTACCACCTTTCGTTTCAACCCCGAAGCCTTCCAGGGGGTCCTGGTCAAGCAGGAAGACCTGGCAGCGACCTTGTACCGTTTTGTATTGGAGGATGGCACAGTGCTCGAGGTCAAGGGACATGAAAATGTAGAGTATGACGGTGAAACGCATACCGCCGCCAATCTTTATGATGCCCTCAAGGAAGGTTATTACGGGAAGTTGTAGTTCATTTACGTGAGAGGAGTTTTAAAAGCAGTGAAGATTGAAAAGAAAATCGTCGGATTTGAAGTCGTATCCAAAAACGCCGCAGAAGAATCGGGAATATCTGGGTCAACAACCGAAACTTCGGAAAGCAGCGCCGATATCATCATGATGCAACCGTTGCTCAAGCGTCCCGTGGAGCTGGAGGGGTCCACCTACAGGATTCGTACCCCGCTTTCGGAACATGCCTTGTATGTCACCATCAACGATATCCTCGTCAACGGTAAGCGTCGCCCCTACGAAATTTTCATAAACTCAAAAAACATGGAAAATTTCGCCTGGATCGTTGCCCTGACCCGGATACTTTCAGCCGTATTCCGACATGGGGGCGATGCCACCTTTCTGGTGGAGGAGTTGCGTTCCGTTTTTGATCCTCGCGGCGGGTATTTCAAACCTGGTGGAAAATATATGCCTAGCCTGGTTGCTGAAATCGGGGAATGCATCGAAAACCATCTCATCAAAATCGGAATCATCCAACCTCCTGAAATTTCTCGGGAACTGCAGAGTAAACGTGAGAAAGCCCAATCCATCGGTATTGCCGGCGCCGAACAATGTCCCAAATGCAGCCAACTATCGGTGGTACGTCTGGACGGTTGTGATACCTGCCTGGAATGCGGGCATTCCAAATGTGGCTGAGACCGTGTACCGCACGCAGCGCTTTCCAGATCCTTTCGCGTTGTTTTTCTAAGGAAGGATCAGACGATTATCCGTCGTGACGTAACTATTCGGATCCTCCCCTGACTTTTGG
>JADFZF010000023.1 GCA_015232645.1 Magnetococcales bacterium
ACGGACTCCGTAATTTCTCTTTCTGACCAGACCATATAGAGTCCCCAGGGGGAAAAAGAGTTGTATGACAAAAATTATATAAAATCAACGGTCTTTCAGCCTGGGCGCCGCTGCTATCGAAGGGGTCGGATTGACGAATCATGAGCCATAGTATACCATAATAATTATTATATCCTCCCAGAGTCGTGATGTTGGAGCAGAAACATGTCGAATTTACGCAGGAGTTTTATTTTTCCATTAATGGTGATGATCTTCATGGAATCCTCCCTTGGAATGGGGGCACCGCTTTCCGACGGCCAGGGAGAGCAGGGGACTGAGGCCCTTTCCCGAAGGGTGGAAAAGCTGGAAGGCTCCTGGGATCGAGAACGAGATTATTTGATTCGGGAGCGGTCATTGCAGCAAGAGAGCCTGAAGCGGGATATCGACAAACGCATGGACCAATTTGAAGATCGGGTGAAGGAAAAAGAAAGGGACTATTCCGTCCATAGCATATTTCTAGTTATCATTATTGAAGGGAGTATTTTTTTCGTGGGATTGGCTTATCCATTGACGTATATGATCCTGGAGCGAAAAATGGATGATCGGATATCGAAAGAAATGGATGCTAACGTAACCATACTGAAAGAACTTGTTAAAACGCATAAAACAGAAAGAGACTGGATCGAACAGGGCCACATCTCACTGCTGAGTCTTCAAGATTCGACGAAAGAGGAATTGGAAAAACTGGTGAGAAGCTGGGGCTTCAAGAAAATCGACTCCCGGGTGGTGAGTAGTTTTGAACCCCTGGAGACGCGGCAGGTTGTCCTTTTCAATAAGGACATTTGCGAAAAACAGGATCTGCTCTGGGAGTATATCCGGGAGTCCCCTGGTGATACCGTTTTTGTTGCCTATACCGAAAAGCACCTGACTCGGGATAAAACAACAACGGAATTATGGAGAAAACTGGTTACCGCCAACATGCCGGCCACTCTGTTCGGTCAAATGATGACGGCGTTCTGGTACCATGATGCATTGAAGCGGGCATCCGGATCCCAGACATCATGAAACCGCCTTCACCGCCGCAAGCCCGGCCTCATAGATGGCTTTGGCCTGCTTCAACGCCTTGCCGGAAGTTGCCGCCCACAGACCTTCGTTGTCCCAGCGGCGTTTGATCTCCCTGAGCGCCGTGTTTTTCTCTTCCGGGTCATCCATCGCCTGCCAGCGTTGCGCCAGAGCTTTGCCACGCAAAATTTCGGCAGGGCTGGATTTGAGTTCTGCGACCAGGCTTTGAATGGTTTGGTCCACCCAGGGGGAAAAACTCTCGGGATCCACCCCTCCGCGCTGACGGCCCAGGGAACGTCCCCCCAGGGGAGATGCCACCGGGGCCGTCTCCACGTAAGGGGCCAGAACCATCCCGTGTTGTTTGACCGCGACGAAATCGTTGCGGTGCTTCATCCCCATGACCATATGTTCCAGTTTCCGCCCCTCTGCCTGTTGCGGGTTGGCCATGGCCAGAAGCGTTTGCAGTTGCGGGCTCTCCAGCCAGCCCTTTCCCTGGTGCGCCTTGGCATAGGCCGTTTGCATCATTGCGACGAAACAATCCCGATAAAACGCTTTCTCCCGAGGTTGTACTTCAGGGTCGTTGGGACGCAAGTTTTTTTGGAAACAGCCGATGATTTTCAACGAAACCTGCCCAAAGCCGAAAGGCCGGCCCATCCCCAAGGCGTGGCGCAGAGGCTCCTGGCCACCCCACTCCAACGCCCAAATCAACGCCCCCAACTCCTCCGGCCGCAGGTTGTGGACGCGCAGGTGGCCACGAAAGAGCGTTCCGGGGGGCAGGGTCTCCAACGTGACTTGCACCTTGAGGTTTTTCTTCTGATCTTTCAACAAAGGCTGGACGGCCACCCTCCCCCCGGGGCGGGCCGGATAGCGTTTCCAGCCGCGAATGCGGGCGTTTTCATCCATGAAGGTGCTGTACTGAGGCGTTCCCCGCCCTGCAAGCTGTCCGTCCTTGGACTGCTGCTCCAGATAATTGGGAAAGTAGGTGGGTTTGGGACCGTTCAAAATGGTAGGGGCGCTCCAGGTCAAGGGCTCGTTGGGTCTCTTCACCCACTGAAAATGGCCAAAGGTCGCCCGGCCCTTCCAGCCGTCGTGGGAGGTATTGTCCTCCCCGATCCGGCCAAAAAGACGCTCCACCAGATCCACCTTTTCCATGGTACGGTGGAACGGAGAGTGGTGATCCACGGTTTCGCCGACGCTGTAGTCGCAGGCGCGTTTGAACATGTAGGCCAGGCCCATGGCCATCACCCGGCCGGCAGGGTCCAGTCGAAAAAATACCGGCACCGGATGGCCTGCAAAAAAACGTTCTTTCCAATAATCCATCCAGGGATATTGTCCTGCCAGGGATTTTTCCTTTTTTGCAGGATCTTCAGACCGTTTCAAAGGGCGGCCATCGTCACCGTGGATCTGACGAAAAGCCTGCCATACCGACGGGGAGAGCCTTTCGGGACCAGCGATGGTTTGCCCCGGGTCGGGATGGTAGAATACAAAATCCTTGTACTTGCCCTTTTTGTCCTTGTTTGGGCCACGATCGCTCACCTGACCGGTAAAAACCAAAGCGCCCTGAACGTCGCCCTGGCCAAGATTGGCCGCTCCGGACTGTGGGTTATTGGCATTCAGAGTGCTCATCTCGCCCACATCAAAGCGAATGGCAGGCAAACCCTCCAGGACGATTTTTTCCTTGCCGGCCTGGCTGGTCTTCTCGTCCCAAAGCGCATACTTTTCCCCCACCCCCAGGCCACGTTCAAAAAGTGTTTCCCCCATCTTCAGCCATCGTTCCATATCCAGGTGGGATATTTTGGCATACCGGCAGGGAATGATTTTCGGTTCGCCAGTTTCTCCCCAACGTAACAAGCCCGCCTGGAGGGGATGGGGATTGTTGGGATCGGAGCCGAAGAGAGATTTTCGATAGACCTCGGCGACATGCTTGCCGCTGATATCCCGAAGGCCCAAGCGTTTGTCATCCACCATCCGCATCTTGCCGAAGGCGGCGATTTCCAGAACATTGCGAATCATCCCTTTGATGCTGCTCCCGGGAATGGCGGGATCGCCGTTGGGCAAACGGAAGAAGGGAACACGTCCGGCCGTGTTCGTTCCCCGGAGCTGTTCCCCACCCACCAACAGTGGCGAATGGGCGGTCAACTCCAACTCCAGAACCCCGCTGATACCTTCACGCAAAGGGTAATCCCTGGAGACTGGTTCCTTGTGCCCGGGCTCGAATATCCACGGCGAGAGGGGAACGAAATTATAAGGGGCGTGAACGGCTTGGGGTGGGGGTTTTCCGGTCATGATGCACCCTCCTTGGAATCGTTTCTTCTAGGCTGAAGTCCGCAAAAACGTGATACCTTTCGTACCATCCCGGCCTCTCCGTCCTGCTGCCAATAGACCTCATGGACCAAGAAACCCACATCCTGTTCCACACTTAAGAATTTCATCTCCTCGAACCAAAATTCCCCTCCCTCCGGCAAGCGCTCCAGACGATGCACCCCCCAACCGCCCAAAGGGTGGGGACGGATGTGCAGGCTGGTAGGGGAGTCCGTCCGGCACAACTCCGCCGAGAGAATCACCCCCTGGGGAGGAAGATTTTCGGCTTTGAAAAAGTGGGCGACCCGGGATTGAAAACAAATCCATCCCTGGTCGGGAGCAAATTCATTCACCATCTGCCACACCTCTTCGGCGGTTGTCCGGTGCTCCTGGTGGTGGCGCAGACCACATGGGGTCAGCTCCGGTGGCACGTCGCCCAATGATTTTTCACCGAACTTTTTCCTTAATCGGTTGTAGGCCTCCAGGACTTCGATATTGTTCATGAATTCAGCTCCCCGATCCACAAGCCGCCGTCCGACCAGGAGACTTTCTCACTGGTGAAGATGCCATGCCCCTTGGTCTCGCCAGCGCCCAGGGCCAGACGCCCCTGGGCCAGGTCCTCCAGAACCTCGGCCAGGGCTTTTTTCAAATTGGGATCCTGAAGGGCAGCGCAGTACGGGTCGATGATGTAGATCGTGAGGGGCCAGGAGAGATCGAAGAGCATCTCTTCGGTGAACAATGCCCCATCGCGCACCCCGGCGGTAAAACGGTCCTGGGAATTGTGGGTCAGGCGCCCCAACCATTGCCCCGGCGTCTGCGGGGGAAGATCCCGGGCAAGATCATCCATGAGCAGCCGACCGGCAGCGCCCGAGGACTCATGATCCGAACCGTCCTGGGCAAAACCGAACAACGCCTGCACCGCCTTATGGCTTCGCGGGTCATATTTTTCTGGATTTTCCAGGTCTTCCAGAAATCGTCCCTCAAACCGCAGCAGATGAAAGACGAACCGGTGGACCAAGGCGCCTTTGATGGCGCTGGCGGGAATCAGGATGGTCTGCTCCATCATCTGCGCCAAGCCATCTTCAGTCCAGGTGATTTTCGGGATGCCGAGTGGCAATTGATCGGCGATCCTTTTTTCGGAGGCCTGGTCCAAGGATTCTTCCCCCTGGCCAAACCGCCAGAAATCCATTGGTTTCAGGGTCATCTTCAGGCTCAGGTATTGGACGGCACTCTCTGGGGGGACCGACCCGGAGACCTCCGGGGTCCGAGACTCCCGCAGCAGGGGATCCTTTTTCAGTCGGTGCCATCCGTCTTTTGATCCCATGGCGCGATGGAGTCCATGGAATTGTTTGAACTGCTTCGGATCTTTCAGGTTGAAATGAATTTCATGGATGCTGACCACATCCAGGGCACCCAATCCTCGGCGCACCGCGCCACCCAGGCGAAACAAGGGAGAAAAAAACAAGGCGAGAACCTGCTTCCAGCAGGGATCATCGTCCCGCTCGCTCCACAACGCCACCTCCAGGGTAAAACGGCATCCCGGAGGCAGGGTTCCCCGGTCGAACTTGCCCGAACCGTCGGCCGTACCCCGGTGGTTGATGCGTACATGATCCCGCAGCACCGGCTGGGCTTCACAGAGAAGACGCAGCACGGGATCCTGCTCCAGTTTTTTGGCATCCTCGCCCAGCAGCAGTCCCTCCACCGGATTGTTGGAGCTGTCATGGACCGCGCCCCAGGAAAACTGGATGCGGGAGGTGGATTCATGTTCGCCGGATTGGGTGCCGAAGAGCGCCTCGGCCTCGTTGACGGAAAAAGCCTTCTGGTAAAGGTGTCTCAACACCCCGGCCACGGCGGTACCGGGAAGGGTCGGCAGTCCATTGGCATCCCGAACCAGCAGTACGTCGAAGCTTCCCTCGCTCAGGCCGCTGGCGATGGAGAGTCCGGAGCGGTTTTGCAGACAGACCCGCGCCAGGGAGAGATGGTTGAATCGGGCGGGCATCATCGGTTTTGCTCCTTGGCGACATCCATGGCCCGGCGGGCCAATTCCACAACAAAACCACGACAGCCATGGTCGGCATGCTTCTGGCAGATTTTCTGGAAGCATTCCCGAAAGGTGGTGATCCTTCCGGCCAGGGCGGTTTCATCCATCCACCCCTGACCACCGGCACGTTCGGAACAGAGCCCGGAGGAGTCCCGGCATTTGGTCTTGTCGGGTGTGCCGAAAAGCCTAGCCATGAGGGCGACGTCATCCCTGGCGGTGCGGGCCAGACTCATGACGGCACTCCATTGACTGGCTCCCGGCCCCACGGGGATCGTATCCGGCAGAGCATTGAGTCGACGGGCGTTTGTGTAAAGGCTGACCAGCCAGGGGCGCATGGTTTCGGCCAGATGGCCATTCCGGTCGCGCGTTTCACGACCATGCACCCGGTTCCGCAACCAGCCCACCAGAGGGTGCGTCCCGGTTTCGGGCCGCTCCCTGGTGGTGGGAACGGTCAAAAGAGGGGACGTCTTCTGGAAATCCAGCGATGACGGCAAAAGCAGGGGAGGATTGGCCAGAACCCGTCCGAGGCCTGCTTCCCGATGCACCCCCAAGCCACGATCCAGAAGGTGTTGGTGCGAAACCTCCATGGGGAGATCCAATTCAAAATGGAGGATACTCCCGGCCTTGATGCAGGAGCGTTCCGGGTCTTGATGACGCCGCTTGCCATTGAAGGGGGCATAGACGTGGTGGCGTAAAAAACATTTTTCCGTCCTGATTTGCCCGATGGGCAGCCCCAGCCATTGGGGCAGTGGGGTCAAGGTGGGCATGCCATGGGGATCCAGGGCCAAAAGATCACCCAACAGCCACAGGGTCAACCGGGTTTTTCCCAAAACCTCGCCGTGGGAAAAAAGTCCCTTGGTCAAACCCTTCATGCGGGTGGCCTGGATGCTGCCGAACTCGGCATTGCGGGAGTTTCCAAGACGTAAACGTCCCTCCAGACTTTTGGCGACCTGCTCGAAGAGTTCCGGATCGATGCTTTCGTCCGCCTCCAGGCCACTCCAGAACGACTGTCCCGCCGTCAGGCCATGATAACCAAACAGCCGGCCGGTAAAGGCCCGTCCAGTCTCCGGGTCGATGGCGGTTTTCATGGTGACCGATTGCCGGGGACGCAGCCAATGCCCCGCCAAGGTCAGGAAACCGTGTCGTAACTGTTTGTATTGATCCAGGTCGGACGCATCGGCCCAGGCGTTTCTAATCGCTGCCCCATTGAGACGATCCGAATGGTCCAGGGAATTTCCGGAATATTTTTTTTCATAGAGGCATAAGGGCATGGGCAGGGCCGGTTGCCCATCTGGTGCCAAAGGCAGGCCGTCTCCAAAACGGACCTGGCCGGAGTGAAAAACGGCGAAGGCTTTTTCTTTCAATCCGTCGTAGAGTTTTTTGGCGGCGGCCCCCAGAAACATGTTGCCGGGAATGCAGTCCAGCCCTGGCGGCAGCCCCACGGAGGCGTTGCTGCTTTGGCAGATAAGATTTTCCAGCAGCTCGAGGTGATAGAAGGCGCGGTGCATGGTCAAGCCTCCTTCAGGGACAGAACCGCACGGCCGAACCCGCGGTGGCGATGCCCACCGACGGCACGGATCAGGGGGAGAACCAGGATGAGCGCCTGCCGCCATTCGGAGGGGTCCCCCTGGTAGAACACCGGTGCCGTCAGGGTGAGGGGAACGACGGCCTGCAGCCCGCGCAGGGAACCATCCCGGGCACGACCGCTCCCATGGTCCACGGCGGTGCTGAAGAGGGGCTGAAACAAGGCCTGCCGATAGATCGCCCGCTCATCGCTGTCGGTCAGCCACCGGGCAACGGCTTCAGGCAGATGGGCGTTTTCCACCACCAGGGCCCCTTCCTGGGAGTTGAACCGGGTGCGTTCCTGGGGAATTCGTCGGGAGTCCCAACCGCCGAAAAGGCGGAATGCCATTCCCCTTTCCACATGGCCCCATTGCTCGGCGATCTCCATGGCATGGCGCAGTAGTCCCCGCAAATTCCGTCCGGGCAGAAACGGCAATCCACGGGCATCCGTCTGGGAAATGGCGTCCAGATAACTGGCACTCCCTTTGCCGGTGCCCGCGTGCCAATAGGATTGGATGTCAATTTCCAGCAGGGCGGTTTCCTCAATCATCGTTGCCTCCCGTCCCCATGGCCAGAAGCGTCATGACATCCCCCAGGGGCGTCGTCGAAAGCCTTCCTCCAGTGCGTTCGGGAAAAGAGTCGGGCTCCTGGCAGCCAAGATTTTTCAGATACTGATCGAGAGATTTCAATATTCCCCCCTTTGGGGCCTTTTTATTGAGATTGGGATCCAGATTTTCGCGCCAGCGTCGGTAGCGTTTTTCAGCTTCGGTCCGGTTCAGGCGCAAAAGTGTCAGGAGTTGCCGGGCGTGACCGGAACGCAACTCCTTTTTGTTCAGGAAGGTCATCAGGTCGATCAGGTCGGACAGATTGGGAAGACCTTCGACCTTTTCCCCGACACCGTAGGGCTGCATGGTCAGGGACAATGGGGGATGGCCCGGCACGATCATTTCCGATTCCATAATGGTTTCATAATCGTAAACCACGCTGGAGGTGATGCGGTGAAAGGCGATGGCAGAGGGTACTGGAGCGTCGATTGTTAAATTCGGGAGCGCCCGGACCTGTTTTTTGGCATGATCGCAGAGTGAGCCCGCCAACGTGAACGCCAGGTGGAAAGGTTGGCGCGCCTTGAAAAAGGCGATGCCGGCGCTGGCGGTCATCTCCGTGGGGAGCTTGGCGTTGCGATACTTTTTAGCGAGAGGTTCCAGTCGGTCGCGGCTCTGCTTCTGAAAGGCCAGCAAAAAGGCCTGAGTAAAATCCAGGGCCAGGTCGGCGCGGACGATCATGGAAAAATCGTCCCCCCCCAGGAGCACGGGGCGACCAGGCAGCACCCGGTCCACCGACTCCGGGGTCAGAACCTCAATCGACTTTTTCGCGGCAAAGGTCACCGACTTGGTGACGGCCTCGGAGAAATCACGCATCAACTCAACGCCGTCCGTCTGAACGTCATCCACGTTTCCTTTAAGTCTTTTCAACAGGCTGCCCATGCCATTGCCATCGGCATGAATGGCGGCAACATAATGGTTCTCGCCCTTGTAGGGCAGGGAATGGACCTCCTTGCCTCGCAGATCAGCCTCTTGGCTCTCTTCCACGTACAGCATGGTGGGCCAAATCCATGCATCGGCGCCCGTTGACCCAGGTGTCACCCGATCGTGCAGACTTTGTCCCTGGCTGAAATTTTTATGCCGCTTGGCACGGGTTGCGGGATCGAGAAATTCATGGGCGTCAACGTATTTTTTCAATGTTGTCGCCGGCCAACCCGTGCGCGGATTGCGTTCCGTCAACGGGCCGGCCTGGGGAACGTGGGGCTGGAACCTGTTCGGATCGCGTTCAGCCCTTTCCATGGCTTGGGTGATGGCCTGGGTCGCATTTTCTCCCTCTCCCAGTCCCTGCTGGAAGGCGAGCCCAGGAACAACCTGACGCACGGTCAGGCTCCAAAGATCCCGAAGTTTCTCCAGTGACTCCCGATCTTCGGAGACAACAGTGAATGCCCCACCTCCCCGTCGGGAAAATATTAAATCCGGGAGCCCCAAGGCTTCCCGCACCGCATCCAGGAGACCGGTTGCCAGAATCTCAACCAGTTCCGACGCTCCTACGGCATCGCGAATCTTTCCGCCGGCCATCAAAAAATCGTGTATACCGCTCGCGGCAAAGGTGTATGAATAACTTTTTGGTTTCATTAGAAGGCCATATTCTTAATATATTGATTTTTAATATGAAAAACAGAAAGAATACTATACTATATATATTATCACAGTGCAAGCGTAACCGTTCAGATCCCCCGGTTCGGAGCGATTGAAAAAGAAAGGGGTCTGGGGGATTGCCCCCAGACCCCTTTCTTCTTTCAAAATTTATTATATAAATCAGTACACTATCAATAGTTTGCTCAAGTTAATGAATGTAACAAAGTAGAATTAAAATCGGGATAAACGGCTACTATCGATGGTACGGCAATTTTTTTAGAATACACATGGCGCGATAGAGCTGTTCCAACAACAATACCCGGACCAACATGTGCGGATAGGTCATGAGGCCAAGGGATAAAATCCACGAACGATTTTGGAGTATTCCCTGATCGAGTCCGTCGGGGCCACCAATGACAAAAGTCACCTCGCGAACCCCTTGATCGATGATTTTTTCCAGACGCCTCGCCAAGTCCTCGGAGGAGAGTTCCATGCCATGACTATCCAACGGGACGACCATGGGGCTATCGGAAAGTTTGATCTCAAGACGTTTGGCCTCACGCATCATGGCAACCTGCTTTCGACCGCTCTGTTCCGACAACCGCCGTTCCTCAGCCACTTCGATCAATTCCACCGGCAACATGCGGTTGAGGCGGGCCAGATAATTCTTGACCAGTTGGGCAATGGCCGGTTCCATCCCTCGGCCAATGGCAAGGATGGTGAATCTCACCCTTCGTACATCCGAGACGGCCAGGGCGCAACGACGTTGGCCCCCATCATGGTTTTGGGACTCCACAACTTTTCCAGGTTGTAAAAGGTGCGGGTTTGATTTTGAAACAAATGCACCACCACATCGCCCAGGTCAATCAACACCCATTGGGCTTCGCTCAAACCCTCGATTCCCAACAGAGGAATCCCTTGAAGGGATGCCACACGATCGATTTCATCGGCCAGGGCGGCAACATGAGTTCTTGATGTCCCGGTAGCCAGCAGAAAAAAATCTGCGAATACGGCTCGATCACGAAGGTCGATGACCTGAATATCCAATCCTTTTTTTTCATCCAACGCCTGTTTGAACAGATCCAACATCGCTTCAATCTGCATGACAACTCCTCTGGAATAGGTGCCCCCCTGGATGAACCTGCCCTTGGGGTGGGTCTGGCACGACGTTGCGGTATAATCCATGCTGGTCAATGTAGGCCACCACCGCATCGGTGGTCAAAAACCGGATGGAACGCCCCTGGCTGATTCGCCACCGCATGTCGGAAGAGCTGATTTCCAACGGGGTGACCAACAACGGGACAAAGCCGAAGCGGCCATCCTCGTCACGTGACAAGGTCGGTGCTGCACTCCGTCGATGCCGTTGCAACCAGGCCTCGACTTCCGGGGTGGCTCCTGCTGCATGCATCGGTCCCGGACGGGTCATCAGGCACAGGTGGGCGATATCCAACAAACATTGCCATCCCTTCCACAAATGCAGTTCCGGCAACAGATCCCGTCCCAGAAGAAACACCAGTTCACAGTCTGAATAACGTCGAGACAATTCGGTGAGGGTTTCAACTGTATAAGCGGTGCCGGTCCGTTCGATTTCAATGGCGCACGCGTCCAGCTCACCATCGTCTCCACACGCCAATTTCGTCATGGCCAAGCGGTGCCGGGGGGCGGCGAGCATTCTTTCCCCCTTGAACGGATGCCGTCCCGAAGGGATAAGCAACACCCTCTCCAACCCCAGGATTTCCTTGACATCCAAAGCGGCACGCACATGGCCGTGATGGGGTGGGTTGAAAGCCCCGCCCAGTATGCCTAGCTTGCGACTCATCCCCGCGTCTGACCCGTCCCCAAGACGATGTATTTCAACGTGGTCAATCCTTCAAGTCCCACAGGTCCGCGCACATGCAATTTATCGGTGGAGATCCCCATCTCCGCTCCCAGGCCATATTCGAAACCATCACTGAACCGGGTCGAGGCATTCACCATCACTGATGAAGAATCCACTTCCCGCAGAAAACGCATGGCCCGGGCATGATCCTGGGTAACAATGGTTTCAGTATGCTGGGATCCATGGGTTTCGATGTGATCCATGGCTTCCTCCATGGAGGCGACCACTTTGATAGATAAAATGGCATCCAGATATTCCGTATCCCAATCTTCTGCAGTGGCGGCTACGCCGCCAAAGGGGGCGAGATGTTTCAACGTTTCTGGACAACACCGCATGAGGCAGCCCGCCTCTTTCAGTTTTTGCCCAAGGATAGGCAGGCAAGCGGAAGCCATGGCGGCATGAACCAAGAGTGTCTCGGTGGCGTTGCAGACGCCGGTGCGTTGCATTTTACCGTTGAGGGTCAAGGTGATGGCCATGTCGAGGTCGGCATCCTGATCGATGTAGGTATGGCAAATGCCGTCGAGATGTTTGATGACCGGAATGCGGGAATCGGCGATCACTTTTTCGATCAGCCCCTTGCCTCCCCGAGGGATGATAACGTCCACATACTCATCCAGCCTCAGGAGAGCCCCGACGGCGGCCCGGTCGGTGGTATTGACGAATTGTACCGCCTCCACCGGGAGGGTCGCCTCCTTCAAGCCTTCAACCAAAACCTTGACGATAGCGCGGTTGGAGTTCAATGCTTCCGATCCGCCGCGCAGGATAACGGCATTGCCCGATTTTACCGCCAGAGCAGCAGCATCGGCGGTGACATTGGGGCGCGATTCGTAGATGATGCCGATCACTCCCAAGGGAACCCGCATCCGTCCCACCATCAGTCCATTGGGACGGGGTTTCATCCCGACGACTTCTCCCACCGGATCTTCGAGGGCGACGACCTGAAAAATCCCTTCGGCCATGGCCTGGATACGGGCATCGGTCAAGTGCAACCGATCAAGCATGGCGGTAGACAACCCCCGTTCCCGTCCCCCATCCAGATCTTTTGCATTTTCCCGTTTCAAATCATCCATACTGCGGAGCAGGCCTTCCGCCATGGCGGTCAAAGCCCTGTTTTTGGCGGCTCCCGAAACCCGCGACAGGTGCCGTGCCGCCTGCCGAGCCCGTTGGCCTATCTGGGTCATCTCAATTATCGGATCCATCATCCCTCCTCCTCCTAGCTGTAACCATTCCGACTACCCGTGACCGTGCGCATTCCCCCCCATGACCCTTCATTTGGGGTGAACCTGGGGAGGGGATTTCCTCTTACCAGTGGGTTTGGGGTGAAACCCAAAAGCTCTCCTTCCTCCCCGTGCCCATCAATCAATTTGCGCACAGCGCCAACCGTGCAAGGGAAGGGAGGCTATGGCTCGCAAGGCTTTTCACGGCTTTTGCGAAAGGCTTCACGGAGATTGCCGGTATTTCGAACGCTTTCGGCAGGCACCTAAGCCATCCCCCATTCAGGAGGATCCTCTTTTCTTCGGACAAAATGTTCTGCGCTCAATGCAAAAGAGATGGATAGGAAGTGGGACGGAAAATCCAAGGTCTCAGGCCAAACCTTTCGGCCTCACCCCCATCCCAGCGAAAAGGTGGCCTGCCCTGTCCTGGACCCTTCCGCCAAGTTGCATCGAGATCATTGATCGTTTTATGACGCCAAAATTTCAATCGCCATATTAGCGCACCTGGAGCGAGACCCCCAAGGTTTGGATGTTGAGGATCTGCTTATGTCATGAAGTACCACGCTTGATGACATCTGCCGGCTCGTCATTATCCTGGGAGATGAGCGCCATCCGATCACGATGAATGACCTCAGGATCGCCCAAAAAACCTAAAATGGCCTCAAAATCGGTACTATGCTTGCCGGCAAGACGCCTCAGATCGGAAGCTGGATAGTTGACCTGTCCCTTGGCGAAAGGAAAACCCTCGGGGTCCAGGCAAAAGACCGCATCGCCACGATCGAATTCTCCTGCCACCGCTACGATACCCCGCGCCAACAGGCTGCTGCCATTTTTCAATGCCGTCACGGCCCCTGCATCCAGAGTCAGATTACCCCGGGCCTGCCGAGAGTTGACCAACCATCGTTTATGGGCATTGAGTGGATAGATCGCCGGAAGAAATAACGTTCCTACAGGTTGACCGCTGAACACCGTCAAAATGGGATCGTCGGCAAAACCGCTGGTCAAAACCATCGGGCAACCGCTCAAGGAAGCCATCTTGGCCGCCTTGAGTTTGGTCACCATCCCACCCAGGCCGACGGCTGAACCACTCCCCCCCGCCAGTTTTTCGATATCCGAGGTCACCTCGGCAACCAAAGGAATTCTCTGCGCCTGGGGGTTGGTTCGGGGATCGGCATCGTAAAGGCCATCGATGTCCGAAAGCAAAATGAGTAAATCGGCATCCACCAGATCGGCGACATTGGCCGACAGGGTATCGTTGTCACCAAATTTGATCTGCTCCACCACCACGGTATCGTTTTCGTTGACCACGGGCACCAACCCAAAGTCCAGCAAAGTTTTCAAAGTATCACGGGCATTAAGATATCGTCGGCGATGTTCAACATCATCCCGGGTGAGAAGGATCTGAGCGGTATGAATGTGATGACCGGCAAATACCGCCTCATAGCATTCCATGAGAACCGCCTGTCCGGCGGCAGCGGCAGCCTGTTTTTCCCGCAACAATTTGGGACGCACCGATAAGCCCAGACGGGGATATCCGGCCGCGACCGCTCCTGAGGTGACGATCACCACTCGCCGACCTTGGCGGATGAGATGGACCATTTCCAGGACCCGATCGGTAATCCATTCCCGATTGAGGCCGTTGCCGGGCAAAGTCAGGAGGTTGGATCCAATCTTGACGACCACCGTCCTGGCGGCGCCCACCATTTGCCAAGCCCGTATCGATGCCGGGTTGTGGTCAAGGTACCCAGACACACTCCACTCCTTCATCATCATCAGAGTCATTGCCATCCGTCGCCGTCCCCCCGTCATGCTCTATGGGGTTCCAGACATTCATGACCCCTGCCCGGGTCGGAGCATCGTCCATGGGGAAGGCAGCGGTCTGCTCATCCTGGGCCCGGCGGACACGCCCTGCCAACCAACCCAACCAATCTCCCAATCCTGCTCCAGTCACGCTGGAAAGGGTCGTCACCTTTTCCCCCCTTTGGCCCAGACGCTTTTCCAGACGACGGCTCAAGGTGGTATCGGCCAGATCTCCTTTGCTGATGACGATCCATCGGGGCTTGGCGGCCAGGGTTTCGGAGTAGGCGGCCAATTCTTCTTCGATGATACGAAAATTATCCACCGGATCGCTGGCATCCGCGGGGCAGGCTTCCACCAGGTGAATCAGGATACGGCACCTTTCCACATGTTTGAGGAACATATGCCCCAGGCCGGCCCCGGCATGGGCACCGGCAATCAGACCGGGAATATCGGCAACGACATAGCTGAAATCGTCATGCCTGACAACCCCCAGATGAGGGGTCAGGGTAGTGAATGGATAGTCGGCGATTTTAGGTCGGGCTGCCGATATTTTGGAGATCAAGGTGGATTTTCCCGCATTGGGCAAACCGATGAGTCCAACATCCGCCAACAATTTGAGCTCCAGCCGCAAGGTCCGCTCCTCCCCGGGAAAGCCACGATCAGCCCGCCTCGGTGCCCGGTTGGTAGAGGTCTTGAAATGTTGATTGCCGCGGCCGCCATCACCTCCCCGGGCCGCCAGATAGCGTTGCCCCGGTTGCGACAGATCGCACAACACGTCCCCGGTCATTTCATCACGTACCAACGTCCCTACGGGTACGCGAACCTCGACGGTGGCGGCGGATGGACCGGTACGATTCTGGCCCATTCCCGACACCCCATTTTTGGCTTTGATGTGTGGCCGGTAGCGATAGTCGATCAAGGTGTTGAGTTGGGGATCGGCCAGCAACACCACATCGCCACCACGCCCGCCGTCGCCGCCATCCGGTCCGCCGTAGGGGATAAATTTTTCCCGACGAAACGAGACGGCCCCTCGGCCACCATCTCCAGAGCGCACATAAATCTTGACTTCATCCAGAAAGCGCATGGATCACGTCATTGCAGGATTCACAATGTCAACCAGAGGATTTCAGAACCCCATCGCTGGGGGAAAGGCAGACAGGACGGTAACAGGGCGGACGGCAACCAAAGTATTGGCAGTCGTCCGCTCCACGACTCGGCACGTATCACAGGTTCAGGAGGGGGTCACATTGACAAATTGACGGTTATTGCGGTGGCTGAACGATACTCGACCAGCGACGAGGGCAAAAAGGGTATGATCCCGTCCGATGCCGACCCCGACCCCTGGGAACATGCGGGTACCCCGTTGGCGAACGAGGATGTTGCCAGCGAGGACGATTTCACCACCATATTTTTTTACCCCCAGACGGCGGCCTTCGGAGTCACGACCGTTCCGGGTCGATCCGCCCGCTTTTTTATGTGCCATGGTTCATTGCTCCCGATTCATTGGAAACAGCATCGTTTCGGAAAATGGGCGGGAGATACCAATCACCCGCCCCGTTGCTTCGCCATTTTTTTTATTGGATGGCGGTAATTTTAAGTTCGGTGAGGTCCTGACGGTGTCCCTGGTGCCGGCGATAATTTTTACGCCGCCGCTTTTTGAACACCAAAACTTTTTTACTGCGGACTTGTTGCATGATGCGACCGGTCACCTGGGCCGATTGGGCGTCGGTGCCGGTTATCATTCCGTCGGCGCCGGCAAGCATGATGATGTCCTTGAACACCACCTCATCGCCTTTGGCCCCTGGAAGGGTTTCTACTCGCAGGATGTCGTTGACCGCGACTTTATACTGTTTGCCGCCTGTGCGGACGATGGCATAGACTTGGGCACTCATTATGAAATCCTCTCATCCGGCCCATGTCCGACAAGGGCCAGTCCATCAGCGTTTTATGGTTCCAGGGCATCGCCTTTTTTGTTTTCCTAACTAGGAACCGACCGATTATTATGATTTTTGCCAAAAAGTCAAGAGTCAACTCAACGATTTTTGCATGATCGACCTTTGGCCTTTGAATTTTAGGCCCTGATCATCGTTTCGACCGTTGAATGAGTGGGACGGAACCCTTCCCAGACCCATTCTGCTCATTCATAAAATTTATAAAACGGTCAAAACGGATGATCAAGGCCAAATTGAACGGAGCGTTTGTTTATTAACCCCAAATGATGAATGGAAGTTGAAAATTACACTTTTAACGCCATGGTTGCAGATGAAGGTACCCTAGGCCGGCAGTGGCTCCCAGACCGGTGGACCCTTCCACAGCCAAGGGCTGCAGGGTGAAACTTTTTTGACCACCTCCCACCAGCACCTGGATTCCGGTTCCCAGCCCTACGGCGGCGGAGGCCTTGGCACCAAAATATTTTCCCTCCAGGGCAAAGGCACCTGGTCGGACGTCGTTGCTGGCGCCAATAACTGTAAAGACAATGGTTCCAGAAGGATTCCATTCCAGTTTCAGTCCCAGGGCGACACCGGCTTCTCCCCGATAAAATTCTCCACCTGAAACGGTGGAAAATTCGCACTCCAGAGGTTCGGAAGAATGAAGAACGAAATTATACCCCCCGGGAATTTTTTTGCAGGAAAGAACACCGAGTTCAACACCGGCATACCCATCCGCGCCTCCCATGACGGGGCTGATCAATCCCAGGACCATCAGGGCGATGGTCCATCCCCCATTTTTTTTCATGACGGTATTCCTTTCTCCCACTGCTCAGGTTACAATGGTCACGCCCCTGGGACTTCCATCCAAGGGCTGGCTGATGATTGCCATGGCCTGACTGGCGGAAGACTCGCCTTTCCAAACCCGTACTTACCATAAACCGCCACCCTGAACCAGGTTTGTCGCTCGAATGGCCCGGGTCATCGCGTTTGAGACCGACAGGCGGGAACATCGTGAGGGATAGGGTAGCCATGCCGGTATGCGGGCTGTTTGAAATGGTTGAATTCATGAGTGCTCTTCAATCGCCATGGACGAGGCGTAATAGTACCGGGATCGAAAGATCGGATGCATGCACAGGGCAGAGATTCTCTCGTTAGGGCTCTCTTCCTGAAAGAACGTTGGCCAAGATTGTTTCAAGGATTCGGTGTTGCCGGTATTCTTCTCGGATTGGCCATCGTTGAGGATAAAAAATCGGAAAACTTTCTTTGCACTATCGTCACTCACAAATATCTTCGTCCCGTCATGCGGACCACGACGAAGTATCTGTAAAGAAACCTTAAGGAGAACTTCAATGAAAAGGATGGCAGGTTTTGTGGCAGCTGCCACGTTTACAGGAATGCTGTGTGTTTCCAGCCTGGCCGTGGCCGATGGCGCCGAAGCCCTTGGTGGCATGGTGACCGGCGCCTTGGTGGGATCGATTTTCGGACCGGACAAAAAACATCGGGCCCAAAATGCCCTGATCGGTGCGGTCGCGGGCGGATTGATCGGTTCGCAAGCCACGTTGGCCAGTCCTGCTCCGGCACCGGTCATGGTCGCCGCCCCCCCCCCCCCCTTCCTATACCGTTGTCGAACGTTATGGTGACGGCTATCCCAGGCATCACCATCCGCGTTACTACACGACAACCGTCGTGGAAGAACCAGCGCCACGGACAGTCATTGTGACTCCACCCCGAGAAACCGTGGTCGTGGAGCGGTATTCAAGTCCGCGCGTCTATGTTCAGGAACCAGCGCCAACACGAACCTATGTCTATACCTCGGGTTCCGTGGCCTATTGAACCTACGGACTTTCCCAGCCGCTCCTCCCTGAACCCCCGGGCCGAATCCTTGAACCCTCGACCTGGGGGCCTTCCATTCCCGCCTAGACCGTCATGAGGGAGATCAACGCTAAAATGCTTTGCCAGGATGGCCGCCGTCACTTTCCCTGCAAGGCCGATCCATGAACCTCGACCAATGTCGCCCGGGTCGCTTTATCGTCCTGGAGGGAATGGATGGTTCGGGAAAAAGCACCCAACATGCCATCCTGGCCGAAAGACTGAGGGACAGAGGCTTGCGGGTGCATGACACTCACGAGCCAACCTCCGGCCCGATCGGATCCCTGATCAGGCAGATGCTGAATGGACGCATTCAAGCCAATCATGAAACGATCGCCGCTCTGTTTGCCGCCGACAGAATCGATCATCTGTTGAATTCCCACGATGGGATATTGGCCAAAATCAATGGGGGGATGACCGTCCTGTCCGACAGGTATTATTTTTCCTCCTATGCCTATCATGCCGCCAGCGTTGGCCTGGATTGGCTGATACAGGCCAACTCACTCAGCGCCCGTCTGTTGCGTCCAGATATAACCATATTCATTGATGTCTCTGCAGAAATGTGTTGTAAACGTTTGCAGCAAAGGCATCGCCGTCCGGAATTGTATGAAAATCTGGAGGCTCTCAAGGCCATTAGGGCCAAATATTTGTTTGCTTTTGATCAATTGAAAGGCCGTGAGGCATTCGAAATCATTGATGGCGCGGGTGGAGTCGAGGGGGTTACCGAGCAGATTTGGATCATTGTTTCCAGATTATTTGGCTGGGATCACGACTAGATAAGGTTTAAAAGGGACCGACCCATGGCACGGGACGGCTCCCTTCCCAATCACCCATCCTCCACTTCAATTACCGTACTCGGATTACAACGGTCACAAGGGGCACTATGGCTAGGATAACATCCGCTATCACGTTGGTCGCCTGTCACGATTGTGATCTTCTGCACCGATTGCCCAGCTTGAAGGAGGGGGAAGTGGCTTGTTGCCTCCGGTGCGGCGCTGTATTGGCGCGTCGGCGCTCCGATCCCGTCGTCCGTTGCGCCGCCTTGACCCTGAGCGCGCTGTTATTGTTCGTCATCGTCAATTTTTTTCCATTGTTGGGGTTGAATTTGGGTGGCCGCGAAACCTCAATGACCCTGTTGGAGGGGGCCTTGGAATTGGGCGGTCATGGCATGTGGGATGTGGTGGCCCTGGTTTTTTTCACCAGTTGGATGTTTCCGCTATTGCATTTTTTGGTTCTACTTTACGTTTTATTCCCCCTGGCTCTGGGAAGAGTGGTGCCAGGGGCGTTGACAATGTTCAAGGCGGCAGGATTGTTTTCTCCCTGGGGGATGATCGGGGTCTATATGCTTGGCGTGTTTGTAGCCATCGTCAAGCTGGCCGATCTGGCTACAGTGATCCCGGGAATGGCGGTCTACGCCCTCGGGGGGCTGCTGGTCTGCAGCACCGCGGCGGGCCATGCCCTGGATCATGATGCGGTTTGGAAACAAATCGGGAGAACCAAGGGGTGAGGCCACGCAGGGCGATGACCGCCAAGGGGAGAGGATGGATCCGTTGCCCGACATGCGGCCTACCCAGCCAGATTCAGGATCATCATCCGTGTCCCCGCTGTTTGGCACCGGTCCTGTCCCGTAAACCCAACAGCCTGCAAAGAACCTGGGCGCTGACCCTGAGTGCCGCCACGTTATATGTCCCGGCCAATGTCTATCCCATTATGACCGTCATCCAGATGGGACACGGCCAATCGAAAACCATCCTGGCCGGGGTTTTGGCACTGGTGGAGGCCAACATGTGGCCCCTGGCTCTCATCGTATTCATTGCCAGCGTGATTGTACCCCTGGGAAAAATCATTATTTTGATGTATCTCCTAATTTCGATACAAATGGGGGTGACAACCCACCTGAAGGAACGCATGATCCTGTATCGTCTCATGGAAACCTTCGGCCATTGGTCCATGGTGGACATTTTTCTCGTAACCATGCTGGCTACCTTGGTTAAAATGGGGACACTGGCCACGATCGAACCGGAAATCGGAGTTTCGTTTTTTGGTGCGGTGGTGGTCTTGACCCTGTTCGCTGCCCGAGCCTTCGATCCAAGGCTTATTTGGGATTCTGCCCATGGACACCTCTGAGGATTTTCTTCCCGGACATTCATGGAACCTGGATGGGGACATTCCCCCTGACCCGGTCATCCGACGGGGTTCGTCGTTCTCCAAATTCTGGCTGATCCCCATGGTAGTCGCCTTGGTGGCCGTCTGGCTGGTCTCCGTGACCCTCGGTTCCCGAGGGCCGATGGTCGTCATCACCTTCACCTCCGCCGAGGGAATCGAAGCTGGCAAAACCAAGGTACGGCACAAGGCGGTGGATGTGGGGCGGGTCGAGGCGGTCAGGTTGAGCCACGATTTCAGCCAAGTGGAATTGTCGGTCCGGTTGGAGGCGGGGACCGAACACTTTCTGACCGCCAGTGCCAAATTCTGGGTGGTGCAACCACGGTTGTCGCTTCAGGGAGTTTCAGGGCTCGGAACATTGGTTTCAGGAGCCTACATTGAAATGGAACCCGGTAACGAGGAGGGGGAAATCCAGACTCGATTTAAAGGTTTGGAGACCCCTCCCCTGGTTCGTTCCGGAGCCCAGGGGATCAAAATACGTCTGGCGACCGACAAACTGGGAGGACTGGCTGCCGGATCGCCGGTTTATTATCTGGGAATCCCGGCCGGTGAGGTCTTGGGTTTCGATCTGAATGGCAGCAAGGATGGCGTCATCATCCATGCTTTCATCAAAAATCCCTACGACGACCTGGTCAAGATCAACAGCCGCTTTTGGAAAATCAGTGGCATCGATCTATCCCTGGATGCCAACGGGGTCAAGTTGAGCACTTCCACGCTGTCGTCGCTGCTGTTGGGAGGCATCGCCTTCGAAACCCCGGCCACTCTGGAGACCCAGGAAAAAGCCAAATCGGGTAACCTGTTCTCCCTGTTCGAGGACCAAAGCGCCGTCACCGAAGCGACCTACCGACGCAAAATGCCATTCATGATGTATTTTGATCGCTCGGTACGCGGACTCAAGCCGGGGGCTCCGGTCGAGTTTCGTGGGATCAAAATCGGTTCCGTCACCGAAATATCCATGGAATTCGACCGCGCCAACACCTCCTTTCGGGTAGCGGTCATGGGAGAACTGGAGCCTGAACGGGTGAAGGAAATCGATGACCGCAATCTAGTGGAATCCTCCGACGAATTGTTGCAAATCCTGGTCGACCGTGGATTGCGGGGACAATTGGAGACGGCCAATTTCTTGACCGGACAGCTGTATGTTAATCTGGTCATGCGTCCCGAAACCCCGGTGCATCTGGTCGGGATGCAAAATCGTTACAAGGAACTGCCGACGGTTCCCTCAAACCTGGATGAGATCAGCGCCTCGGTCACATCTCTATTGAAAAAGTTGCAGACGTTTCCTTCGGAGGAAATCGGGAAAAATCTCAATGAAACTTTGGCCGGGATGAAAAAAACGGTCACTTCTCCATTGGTTCTGGAGGCGGTCAAGGCCATGCGCGATTCCTTGAACCAACTCAAGGCGACCATGGTTCGTATCGACGGCAAGGTGGATCCATTGGGGCGGGATCTTTCCGCAGCGACGCAGGCGGCAACCAAGGTGTTGACATCTACCGATCAATTGATGATCAACCTCAATGAATTCATGGATCCCGATGCCCCGCTGAACTACCGCATTCTGGAGTTAACCAAAGAGTTGACCGCCACCTCCCGTTCCATTCGTGCCTTCGTGGAAACCGTAAACCGACAGCCAGAGTCGGTTATCTTCGGCAAGGAAAGAAAAAAATAATATTACTCTTTGAAATAGGATAGAAAATCTTGATGCGGACGATCCCCGTGCCTGGCCTCCAGGCGGTCGTCGGTTGAGTCCCTGATGCGGCTGAACGGAGCGTCAACAATGGCTTCTCGATGGGGTCCATGCCATCTCATGAATCATCGACGGTGATAACAACCTTGAATTCAGTGGTTGACCATGGGAAGGCTCCCCACTGTCGTGGGGTTGGGGGGGGGCGAGAACACGAATTATCGGTAAACCCGAGAGTTCCCCTGGACTGGTGTCGGGGAAGGATTGCGTGATCATTCAAGAAAGGGATGGACCATGAAGTACCGCTACCTGATGGCCATGATATGCTGGTTGGGACTTTCTGGTTGTGGTGCCGTCATTAAAGGGGAAGGTTCGTCGGCCACCCATTATTATTTACTTACTGCGACGGCAACGAAGACGACCAGTGACGGGGCCTTGCCTCGCAACCGTGTGCGTCTGGCATTGGAACCTGTGGAGATCCCCAATTATTTGTCCAGGCCTCAGATTGCCTATCGCCAAGGAGGAAATCGGCTACTATTGGAAGAGTTTGACCTGTGGGCAGAAGATCTGGATCAAGGTCTGGCGCGGGTCATGGTGGAAAATCTGTCGCGACTGACGGGATCGGATCAGGTCTGGAGATTGCCAGCCCATCAACCCAAGCGCGCGGATTACCGTTTGTGGGTGCAATTTGTCCGATTTGAGATGGATACCGATGGACGGGCTGCCTTGACGGCGCGTTGGCGATTGCGAACTCAAGACGGTCGTGAAACGGAAAATGTCGCGGACATGCTTGGGGATCGTGTGGATATCCAGAATACGGAAAGTTATATTGCGGCGTTAAGCCACTTGCTGGAGAGCCTTTGTCGGCAGATTGCGGAAAAAATGCCCCCCACGGTGCTGGCCAGCGAACGGAGTGAGTTTGGGAAAGGGGGGGGGGGCACCCGTTCCCAGTGAGGTTTGCGGCAACGCCCCAACAGGGTATCGGATTTTCCTGCCCACCCAGGCAACAGGCTTATTGCTCTTGATTGGCTGGCGACTGCCCTCTCTGGTTAATCAACGAGGTCTCTCACTGTCCCAATACTCTGGAGGTGCTCAGCCGGAATCCGAGTAGCGGATAGGATCGGTTCGGATCCATATCCTGGCGCATGGTGGCGCGGGCGAATTCGCCCTTGCTGAGCCAACCACTGCCACGGAATACCCGTGACGATCCCGCGGTGGGGCCGTCGGGATTTTGTTTTTGAGAATAACGATAGTATTCCCGATCGTACCAATCGGACACCCATTCCCACAG
The DNA here is from genome assembly GCA_015232645.1 of Magnetococcales bacterium. GTDB lineage: Bacteria > Pseudomonadota > Magnetococcia > Magnetococcales > UBA8363 > UBA8363. The sequence goes on from JADFZF010000023.1 coordinate 22,958, forward strand.
GTTTCCGGTCATGTCATACAAACCAAAGCGATTGGCCGCACGTTCACCCGGTGGGTGAGGTTGATTTTTAGCATTTTCCTCGACCCATCCCAGATTATGTACCGATCCATCTCCACAGTAGGATTTATGGATCCCTCCCCCCGTGCAGGCATATTCCCACTGCGCTTCGGTAGGCAAACGAAATTGTACTCCGGAACGTTTATTGATTGTCTGAATGAACTGTTGCACATTTTCCCAGGAGACGTTTCCAACCGGGAGATGATCCGCTTCAATGGTTTGCTCAGGGAGCCATTTCATGACTTGCCGCCATTGTTTTTGCGTAATTTCATAGACACCCATCCAAAAAGAGTCAACACAGACCTCATGAACTGGTTTTTCATTTTTCTCCCCGCGATCATTCCCCATGTTAAAACATCCTCCAGAGACGAACGCCAGGCTGATTCCCGTTTCCGGGTCGCTCCAAAGCTTGGGTTTACGATTGTCGGCTGATAGGGCATCGGGCGGTGTCAACGCCGCGGTAGTCACCGCAGGTTTCTGTATGGGTGGATGATTGGCCGGAGAGCTGGCGGTGATGGCTCCGGAGGACTGTCCTGGAGAGTTGCTGGAAGGGACGGCGGGGCCATCCTTGGGGGGTGACAGTTTATTTTCTTTTTGCAGAAAAGCGGGTGGCTGCCGACGATCCGACAAAGAGGGATTGGGAATCGCTTCCGGCACCGGTTCGGGCTTGGGGTGGATCACCGGTGTGTTTGAGATCAGTTGGTCATTTTTCCAGACTTGTTTTTCCTGGATATTCTTCCCCTGAGCATCGGGTGGATAATGAAAAGTTCCAGGTCCATCGCGTTGCCCGTCGACATAACGCCCTTGGTAGCGCGCGCCGTTGGGCCAGGTGTAGACACCTTGTCCGTGACGTTTACCATCGACGAACTCGCCTTCGTATCGGGCATTGGAGGGCCAAGTAAATACCCCGCGGCCTTGGCGCCTGTCATTTTGAAATTCCCCTTCATACCGAGCGCCATCCGGCCAGGTTTGAACCCCACGGCCATGACGTTTTCCGTCTACGAATTGGCCCTCGTAATGGACGCCATCATCGTACTCCCGTGTTTCCCAGACACCGGCGGTCCCCTCGTTCGTTACCTCCCGTTCAAACCAGGAGTTGGCCGATGATGCCGGAGCGGAGGATGATGAACCTGGAGTGTGACTGGTGGGAGTACAGCCGTTGAGAAAGATCGCTCCTGACAGCAATAAACCTGTGGAAATCGAATGTATGATCGTTTTATCAAGGGATAGGCTCATGGCATGGCGCTTTCTGACTGGCGGTTCCTTGAGGGTTGTTTGTGCAGGAATTGAAAAAGCAGGCATTGTTGAGGCGATGATTGTTCAGACAGGAAACAACCTCTTTTTTCAAAGGCAAGAGAAAAAAGACTCCCAGTAAAAAAGATATCCCGGCAAACCTTATCTTACGTTACGGTACTTTGGCAGCCTCCGGGACCAAAAGTCAAGTTGCTCCAGGGAAAGAACCCGGGCCATCGCCTTTATCAGTGGCCTGACATGGGGGCTGGTTCGCTACGCATGCCGTTTTCCACCCTTGGCCACAAGCGGTGAAAACGTCCTATTTCCTTCATCAAGCCGACCGTCCTTGGTGGCGATCATACCCTCCGTTGCGGTGGCGTCAAGGAGATCCACTCGCCACACTCCCGGCTTGTCCGTGCCCCCTAATCCCCCCCAGGTGGGCTCGCCCCAATGTGGCTGGTCGGCAGGACGCCTTTTGATTCAGATTCGCACACGCCGTGACGAAACCCATCGAGTTTCAGATTTCCTGATCCTCCGCTATTTTCTGATGGCACTTTTTGTCGGATTTTCACACCAATGAGTCGATCATTTGCTCTCCGGTCTCAGGATGACAGAACTGA
>JADFZF010000240.1 GCA_015232645.1 Magnetococcales bacterium
AGACCCATCCTATTAACATTTCCTCGCGGTAAAACTCCGCTCTCCGAGGCCGAACCAACCATGAAACCGATCCAACCCGAACGTGTCCTGGAAGAATTGTTCAGGCTGCGCGATGAAGCCGCCGAGGCCGGCCAGTTTACCGCCGCGGTACGGGCAACCGAACTCATCGGCAAACATTTGTCGATGTTTGTCGATCGCGTGGAACACAAGGCCGACATCGACTTTGCCACCCGTCTGATGTCCGCCCGCAGGAGAACCCATGACCATGGAAACGACCCCTGAAACGCTCTACCAACAATTGGCAGAACTCTTGGCCGACTGCTCCAAGGATCCCCTGAAATTCGTACAATTATTCTTCCCCTGGGGATCCGGCGATCTGACGGAACACGCCGGTCCCGATGGCTGGCAAACCGATATTCTGCAAGCGATCACCGCGGCTCTCAAGTCGGGACATTGGGCCCCGGTCCGGGTGGCGGTGGCCAGTGGACACGGAATCGGAAAATCGGCGTTGGTGGCTTGGTTGATCCTGTGGTCCATCATGACCTTCGAGGAAACCAAAGGGGTCGTAACCGCCAATACCGAAAACCAACTCAAAACCAAAACCTGGGCCGAACTGGCCAAATGGCGCCGGCGCTGCCTGGGAGGCGACCTGTTTCGCATGACCGCCACCGCCTTGTTCGCCGCCGATCCCCAATTTGAAAAAACCTGGCGCATCGACATGGTCCCGTGGAGCGAACGCAATACCGAAGCCTTCGCCGGATTGCACAACAAAGGCAAACGGGTCGCCCTGTTTTTCGACGAAGCATCCGCCATCCCCGACTCGGTTTGGGAAGTGGCCGAAGGGGCAATGACCGATGCCCATACGGAAATATTATGGTGCTGCTTTGGCAATCCGACCCTCTCCATCGGTCGGTTTCATTCATGTTTTGGCCGCTTCAAGCATCGCTGGATCACCCGCCAGATCGATTCGCGCACCTGTCGTCTAACCAACAAGGACCAGATTCAGCAGTGGATCGACGACTATGGCGAAGATTCCGATTTTGCCCGCGTCCGGGTTCGGGGTTTGTTTCCCCGATCCGGTTCCAACCAGTTCATTCCTCGGGAGGCGGTGGAGCGATGCCGGCATATCCAGGCCGGCGGCTTCGAATGCCATCCGCGCATCATGGGCATCGACGTCGCCCGTTTTGGCGAGGATCAAACCGTCTTTGCCCTGCGTCAGGGACGTAAACTCAAACCGCTGATCAAAATGCGCGGGCTCGATACCACCCAAACCTCGGCCCGGGCCGCCGAAGTGATCCGCCAATGGCGCCCCCATGCGGTGTTCGTCGATGGCGTCGGTATCGGCGGATCGGTGGTGGATCAATTGCGACAACTGGGGTTCGACATCATAGAAGTCAACGCCGGTGCCGCCGCCATGGAACCGCAAAAATACTTCAATCTGCGAGCGGAAATGTGGGGACGCATGCGCGATGCCCTCATCGGTGGGCTGGAACTCCCCGATGACCCCGAATTGTTGACCGAGTTGACCGCCGTAGAATACGGCTTTTCCCCGACACAACAAATTCGTCTGGAGAAAAAGGAACTCATGAAACGACGCGGACTCTCCTCGCCCGATTGCGGCGATGCCCTCGCCTTGACCTACGCCAGAAACGTCGCCACCTTGAATGAAGACGAAAAATCCTGTTATCCCGAGGACGTAGGAATGTTATGACAGCCAACGCCACCACCCGAATCTACGACTGGAGGGAGATGGTCGCCCTGGCGGAAGATGGTACCCGGTCGCCATCGGTGACCTATCGATTCTCCAATGGCCGCCAATTTCATCGCCACCCCACCCCGGCCACCCCCGACCTCGAAAACGATGGTGACACCCATGCGCGAACCCTCTCCGGCCCCCCCGCCGACACCCATAATCCTGGCGGGCATGGCACTGCGCCGTCTGGTCGATTCCATCCTCAGGCTTCAGGCTGACCGCGGAGACCAATCATGCATCAAACCTTGACCCCGGAACAACACCAGGCCGCCCAAATCGGTGAACTGCTCTGGCACGCCTACCCCGGTTACCGCTGGGCCGTCACCGTCGCCGGTGGCCTGGCGCGCATTCGCAACCTCGACCTGTCGGGGCGCTGGGGATTCGATCTTCCCCTAAAAACAGTAACAAACGATCCACTCGGCCAAACCGTAGTCCGGGCGGGTGGAGAAATTCTGGAACGCTACCGCCTGGCGCGCCGTCCATGCGACGCCGATCGGCTCAACGAACTGCCCCGCTGGGTGACCGGCGAAGCCAAGGGAGATGTCCAACCATGAACCCGATTCCGACTTCACCTCTGGACCATGATGCCGATCTGTCCATGGAAATCCCCGGCCCCATCAGCGCTGGCGACAACGATACCACCGAGGAAACCTGGGTGCAGATGGCCCAGGAGGCCTATGAAACCAGCCGCGACTGGATGGAACAAAACCTGCGGCGGCAATGGCGTCGCAATCTGGCTCATTTTCGTTCCCGTCATCCCGATGGCTCCAAATATCATGCTGAACTCTACAGAAGACGTTCATCGCTGTTTCGCCCGAAAACCCGCAATGCCCTGCGGCGTAACGAGGCCCACGCCGCTGCCGCCTTTTTCCAAAATTCGGAGCTGGTCAGCCTCGAACCCCGGGATGATTCCGACCCCAGGCAATTGGCCAGTGCCGAGGTGTTCAAGGAAATCCTGCATCATCGGTTGAACAAGGACATCCCCTGGTTTCAGACCGTCATCGGCGCTTTCCAGGATGCCATGGTGCATGGAATCTGCGTTTCCAAACAAACCTGGGACTATGTGGAACAATGGCAGGAGGTTGAAACTGTTCTGACCGACCCCGAGACCGGGACGATCATCCCTGATGCCCAGGGATTACCCATGGTGCACCGACACATGGAAGCGGTCAAAATGGTGGACCGGCCGCGCATCGAACTGTTGGAACCGGAAAACATTCGCATCGATCCCGGGGCCGACTGGCGTGATCCCATCCAATCTTCTCCGTTCGTCATCCATATCATCCCCATGCGTCTGGATGAGATCAAGCAGCGGATGAATGATGGCTGGCGTTTCATCGACGATGATGCCATTCTCAACGCCGCTACCGAAACCGAGGCCTTCAACGAAAGCATTCAAAATCAACGTCTGGACCGGGTCCCAACCAGTCCAAGACGGACCATTCGCGATCACTCCATCCTGAATGTCCACGAAAATTTCATCCGCCGCGATGGTCGGGATTGGGTCTTCTTTACCCTGGGGTCGCAGCTGCTGTTGAGCGATCCGGTCCCCGCCACTGAGGTCTATCCCCATGGCCGACCATTCGTCATGGGGACCTGCATCATCGAAGCCCATCGCCTCTATCCCGCCGGATTGGTAGAACTGGCTCAGGACCTCCAGTCGGCCATCAACGAAGTCCAGAACCAACGTTTCGACAATGTGCAACTGGTCTTGAATAAACGCTACTTCGCCCGGCGCGGCAGCGGGGTAGACCTGAAAAGTCTGACCCGCAACGTCCCGGGCTCAGTCACCATGATGAACAATCCCGAATCGGATGTGGTCGTCCATCAAACCCCCGATGTCACTTCCAGCGCCTACGACGAACAACAGATGCTCAACGCCGATTTCGACTCGGCCATTGGTACGTTCGATCAGGGGAGCGTCAACGTCAACCGCATGCTCAACGAAACCGTCGGTGGCATGAACATCCTTTCCGCCGACGCTAATCTGACCACCGAGTATCTGCTGCGGGTATTTGTGGAAACCTGGGCCGAACCCGTTCTCAGACACCTGGTAAAACTGGAACAACACTTCGAAACCGACGACATGATCCTCGGCATGGCGGGCCAACGGTCGCCATTGGTGCAACGGTTCGGCTTCAATCCGATCGAGGATCGCTTGCTTGAGCAGGAACTTACGGTACGCATCAACGTCGGTATCGGCGCCACCAATACCCACAACCGTCTGGCACGATTCCTGACCG
>JADFZF010000241.1 GCA_015232645.1 Magnetococcales bacterium
AATATCAGATCGGGAAAATGCCATTGCCCTGGGAAGAAACCTGGGAATCTTGACATTCGATAATAACTCATGACACCCTGCCTCAAGGACCATCCCGGTCGCTCCAGCTGATCCCATAAGCAACCACATGTGACCCAAAGGAACTCCGGTGATCCCAATACCCATGCGACGGTTGACTCCAGCATCGGCAACCGTTGAGATGCGTCGGGGACGGGTCGGCCTGTCCTCGACCGATGACCCCGTGCGCTGACGGAGGCCTCGCTCCATGAACCTTGCCGACAGAGTCGCCCTATTCTCAGCCCTGAGACAGGCCAATCCGGAACCCAAAGGAGAATTGCGTTCGGAAAGCCCATTTCAACATCTGGTGGCGGTGGTGCTATCGGCGCAATCAACCGATGTTGGCGTCAATCGGGTCACCCCGGAATTGTTTCGTCGCGCTCCCAATGCCGCTTCGATGGTCGCCCTGGGGGAGACGGGCATCATCGAATGCATTCGGTCCCTGGGACTGTACAACTCCAAAGCTAAACATGTATGGGCCTTGAGTCGTATTCTGCACGAGCAATACCAGGGACAGGTTCCCGATGATCGTGCCATTCTGGAATCTCTCCCCGGAGTGGGAAGAAAAACAGCCAACGTGGTCTTGAACGTCTGTTTTGGCCATCCGACCCTGGCTGTGGATACCCACGTCTTTCGACTGGCACGACGCCTGGGTTTGGCCCAGGGGAAAACACCAACGGCGGTGGAAAAAGAACTCTTGGAAAAGATTCCTGAGGAATTTCTATACCATGCACATCATTGGCTGATTCTCCATGGCCGCTACGTTTGCACCGCCCGAAAACCGGGATGCGACCGATGCCTGATCGCCACCTGGTGTGCCAAGCTGGAGATTGATTGAAGTCGGATGGGCTATTTGTCCTGTCCTTTGGCCTTCTTTGGATGGCGAACCTCACGGACGCGCCAAGCCATGGCCTCGTTCTCATCAAAAGGTTTATTGTGACGCCGGATGTAATCGAGATAGGTCCCCTCTTCCGGATTTTCATCCAAGGTTTCATAATTGAATGGCAGTGACCGGGCGATATCGGACAACCGTCTCAGTTCCGGCAGCCAGCTAATCCCTTGAAGATTGGCGAAATCCTCGGCAATTTTTGGATCGCTCAGGACATAATGTTTTTGTTTCAAGGTCTGAACGATGGTCGACCGTGTCTCCTCCAATTTGCCGACATACTCGAATATACCGTAATATAAAGTACCTACCGCCGTGACGAACACGAGGATCTCACCGAACAAGAATCGGCTGAGCTGTTGGTTGGATCTTCTTCTTCTGTGCGAAGGTTTGCGCCAGTCCTTATGTTCGCGTTCCTTGTACCCTTTTTCGAAAAGAATGCGTTCCGGATGATCCTTGGGCAACTTCATGATCCGTTCCGGCAACCCCGGTTTACGCTCTTCAACGACGACTGGGGCCTCACCCAGTGGTATTTTTTCCACCGGTTTTTTTGATTTCCCGCTGGCGGCTTCATGTTCGCGAACCTGGCGAACCTTGTCCACCTCGGCCTGAATACGCGCCTGCTCTTCCTTGTGGCGGATCTCTTCGAGTTGACGCATTTGTTCGAAGGTCAGTTCCACCAGACCCGCCTTGCCCGATCCACCTTTCTTGGCACCTTCCGAGGCAGAGGCCGAATTTTTATTTAGAGTGGCTGGTCCGTTCATGGCTCGACTCGCACGTTCGCGTGACTCGATCAGATAGGCGTAAAAATATTAATACATAGAGTATGAGACGAAATTTTTCTTCATATAACCTTGATATATATGACTCATTGGCCTGAACTCCAGACTGCGAGGAATGGGCCTGGAGAATCACCATATCAGCATCTCGTTGGATTACTTTTTAAAAATGTGCAATATGATTTTTTCATCAGATTATCCATTTCATCCCTTGACACAGATTCTACGCGCTTTCCAGGCCAATTGCAAGTTCCAAGTTGCAGTAGCGGGGATATTTAAATTATCATCTATTATGATGATCTAAGATTGTTCATTCATTATCATGAAGCTGATTTTCAACTGCGACGGCAAGCCGATGGAAAAATACCAGCCTGATCCGGTTTCAGGGGAGCGGGTCGAAAGCTGTTCTGAATTGATGGGAAAACTCAGCGGCATAAAGCCGAGAGACGGGATTGTCATGCCTTGATGCGGCTTCGAGGGCTGGACCGGTAATGATCATGGCCTGGCTGGTGACGTTGGCATGGCGACAAAGATCGGCAATATTGGACAAGTTGCCGCGAATGATTCGCTCTTCGTTGGGCCAACTTACCTTATGGACCACGAGCACCGGTTGCTGGGGGGGCCAACCGGCCTGAAACAACTCTTCGGTCACCTTGTCCAGCAACGTGGCCGACAAAAAGATGCACAGGGTGGTCCCATGGGCGGCAAGATGCCGGAGACGTTCTCTTTCCGGCATGGGAGTACGTCCCTCGGTGCGGGTCAAAATGACGGTCTGGGTAGTTTCCGGCAGGGTGAGACTCTCCACGGCGGCCGCCGCCGCCGCCATGGCCGACGAGACCCCGGATACGACCTCCATCTCCACATCCTGCTGCCGCAAGGGGGTCGTCAATTCAGTCAGAGCGCCGTACAAAGAGGGATCGCCTGTTTGCAGCCGTACGACTGTAGCCAGACGACGACAGCGTTCTCCCAGCCAAGCCACCATCGTCTCAAGAGTCATGCCACTGGAGTCCGCCACCTCACAGTGGGGTGGGGCGAATGCGAGATGCTGGCGGCTGACTAAAGACCCGGCATATAGGATGGCGTCGGCTCGCGAAATCAGTTCGCGACCACGGACTGTGATCAGGTCAACGGCACCGGGTCCCGCCCCGACGATCCAAAGTTTGCCCATGGGTCAGCCTCCATTGCCGGGCACCATAGTCAAGCCTTCGCTTGAAGTCAAGTTCGATGAAACGGTTCCATTCCTCCACGGCGCGGGTGGATGGGACCGTTGGCCTCCCGGTAGGGTTCGGAACCAAGACTCAAAGTCCCCCCCCCCGCTCACGAAACAGTGTGGGCCTACCACTCTTCAAGCCCGATCACCATTCGTCAACCGGCGGATGCGTTCGGTCGTGGAAGGGTGGGTCGATAGAAAGGATGGGGGAGACTGACCTTGGTTACGATGGCGCGACAAGACCTCGAGGATATGCACAAAATGCCGGATCGGAATCCCTTGGTGGCGAAAATATTCGATCGTTTTTTGGTCGGCCTCCAACTCAAACTCCTGGGAATAACTGGCGGTCATCAGCTGATGCATCGCCAGCCCCATTCCCTTGGCCAGAAAAGACACATCTCCAGTGACCCAGGAGGTAAGCAACAGAGAGCTCATTCTCTGAAGCCAGATCCGGAGGCCATGACGCTGTTCCAGATGTCCCAACTCATGGGCCAGGATCCCCTGCAACTCCTCATCATTATCGACCAACGACACCAGCTCGTCGGTCACCACCACCGTGCCATTGGGGAAGGCAAAGGCGTTGGCCCCCACCGTTCCCCCATGGCGGAGGAAAACCTGATAGAGGCTGGTCTCTCCTGCCGCTCCCGGCCCCGATGGCACCTGGATCCGGGCAAACAATCGCCGCACCCGGTCATGGGTTTCGCTACCCAGTTGCGACGCGGTCAATGAGGAAAAGCGATCGAGAGAGGCGGCACCCTGTTGACGGTCCTTGACAAGAAGCAATTTTTCCGGAAAAGAAAATGCCACATGCCGGGCCAAACCCGGTATCCCTTTCTGATAGAACAGCCCGATCCCCAGCGCCACCGTCGCCATGGCGATAACGACCCAAAAAAACAACCGGTGGTTGCCATGGGTGAGCCGGTCGCTTCCGGCATTGTTGGCGGTCGTATGGTCGATGACGAACCCCGACGTCGGGCGCAACTGGTTCAATAACGCCTGCCCCAGACGAATATTGGCATGACGTACCGTCCTGGGGGACAATAT
>JADFZF010000242.1 GCA_015232645.1 Magnetococcales bacterium
ATAATGATGGATCAAATTATCGAATGTCAACACACCCTAACATGGAAGGTAGTGAAGTGTCGGGAAAAAATATGTACCGCCATTTTATAGTCAATTGGCACGGTTTGCTTGACCATCCAAGTCGCGTTGCTAACGCAGTGGTTTGACCACCCCCGGGGGATTGGCGGAGAAGATTCGCATCATGGATTCGATGCTTTCCTCCATGGAATATCCTTGGCGTACCGGTTGTTTCAGAAAATTGCGGATGGGTTCGATCAACTGTATGGCGCGATCGATTCTGGGGTTGCTTCCTGACACATAGGCTCCGATGTTGATCATATCTTCGGCACGGGCATAGGACGCTAGAGATTCGCGGACCTGCGCCGCCCAGCGTATTTGTTCTTCATCGACCAGGTCGGTCATGAGTCGGGAGATGGAGGCGAGGATATCCAGGGCAGGATAATGGTTGGCGGCTGCCAGATCCCGCGATAGAACGAAGTGGCCATCCAAAATACCACGCACCGCATCGACGATGGGGTCCTGGAGGTCATCCCCCTCCATCAACACGGTGTACAGACCGGTGATGCTGCCGTTGCCTTGGTCGCGTCCAGCCCGTTCCAGCAAGCGCGGCAACAACATGAAGGTGGATGGGGGATAACCGCGACTGGTTGGCGGTTCGCCTCTGGCCAGACCCACCTCACGCTGGGCCATGGCAAAACGGGTGACAGAATCCATCAGCAATAGCACATGTTTTTCTTTGGCGCGGAAGAATTCGGCGATGGCGGTTGCCAGAAAGGCGGCCCGAAGGCGGAGTAACGGCGGCTGATCCGAAGTCGCAACGACGACGACCGAACGGGACATCCCTTCCGGACCCAAATCTTTTTCCAGAAATTCGACCACTTCCCGTCCCCGTTCACCCACCAGGGCGATGACGCTGATTTCTGCCTCGGTATAGCGGGCCATCATTCCCAACAAGGTGCTTTTGCCGACGCCGGAGCCGGAAAAAATGCCGATCCGTTGTCCCCGGCCCAGGGTCAACAGGGCATTGATGGCGCGTATGCCGATATCCAGTGGCTGATCAATGCGACGACGCAGCATGGGATTGATGGGATCGGAATAAAGGGGAACCCGGTGGCGGGTATGGATAGGAGGGCCGTTGTCGATGGGCTGACCCAGGGGGCCGATGACCCGACCGAGCAATTCTGGACCGACACCGACTTTTTCCGATTGGCTTTCGGAGATGATGATACTTCCGGGATGGATCCCTTTGAGGGAACCCAGGGGCATCAAAAGTAGGGCGTTATTGCGAAACCCGACGACTTCTGCTTTCAGGGGCTCGGCATCGCCATCGGGGATGACCTCGCACAAATCGCCGATGGAGGCGGCGGGACCGGAACCCTCGATGAGCAGGCCCACGACCTGGGTGACCCGACCCACGCGACGTAATCCCAGGGCCGATTGGGCGCCGTTACGGTATTCCTCCCACGGGAGTTGGAGAGAAGTCATCATGGAGCGTTTCCGTTGGCATCCGTTGGGGTGGGGTCCTGAGTGGACTCCTGCAAAGCGAACATGGTTTCGTTTCTGGCGTGAAGGCCCTGAACTGCCAGAGGGGGACGCTCCTGCTCCAGGGAGCGAATGGCCCGGGAAGCAGCGGCATCCGCCAGGTCGGTGTGGGGAGTGGTGCTCAACCGTTCCTGCAACAACTGACGGATTTGCAGCTCAACTTCCAGCAATTGCTCTTCCAGCAAGTCTTCCACGCCCCCAAAATCGCTGTTCATGACCACCGAACCGGGTTTGACACTGGAGTCCGCGACCAGTTCAAGTCCTTCCATTTCCTTGATGTCTTTTATGATTTCATGGATTTCCGGGGCGATGTGCAGTTCAATTTTACGCCGACCGGCCGCATGTTTGAGGATGCGTTGGATCCGATGCACGATTCCTTCCGGATGGACGCTCAGCTCATGGGCCAGAATCTCACGGGTCAAGGTGAGGCAGGTTTCGATGAGAAATCTTTCCGAGGCGGCAAAAATCCGTTCGGGGAATCCATCCAGTTCCCGGAGCAGGTTTTCCAGTTGGGGCAGGATGCGGTTGATCTCTTGTTGTTTTTTTTGTTCACCAATTTCCAGGCCAGCCTGCTCTGCCTCGGCATAGACCTTCTGATAAAGCTCCCGTTCCAGCTCTTCCATGCGTCGGCGTTGAATTTCTTCTTCGGGAACCGGAGGAATTTCCACCTTGCGCTTGAGGTCGGGAAGACGGCCATTGGGCAGGTAGCGGACGAAGGTTTCCCCCTCATCGACCGTCTGTTCCTGCGCCGCCAGCAGATCGGCATACAGCAGTCGGCGCAAGTCTTCGCCCCGGCTTTCCTCTTTGCGAATCACTCCTCCTGCTGCAATCATGGCCGACCTCCCATCCATTCAAAAAAAACGTAATGGTTATAACACGACGTCGTCGGAACCCTTGCCCATGATGACGATCGCCCCTTCCGATTCCAGTTTTCTGGCGACCTTGAGGATACCCTGTTGGGCCGCTTCGACATCGGAAACTTTGACGGGTCCCATCATCTCCAGATCTTCGCGCAGCATTTCCGCCGCCCGTTCCGACATGTTGAGGAAGAATTTTTCCTTGAGGCGATCGTCGGCACCCTTGAGGGCTGAAAGCAGTTCGTCGTTGGAAATTTCCCGCAGCAAGGTCTGGAAGCTCTTGTCGTCCATGAGCAGCAGATCTTCGAACAGGAACATTTCCTTTCGCACTTCCTCGGCCAGAGGGTTGTCCTCTTCGTCCAGATAGGCCAGGAGTTTATCGGAGATCTCTCGGCTCATCATATTGAGGAGTTCGGCCACTTTCTTGACCCCGCCACCGCCCTCCTGGGCGTAGCTGCCCCGGGTCGCCCCCAAGGCATTCAATTCGGTCAGCAACGATTCTTCAATATCGGTCAAGGCCCCTGGGGGGAGATTGCCCAGACGGGCCATGCGATAGATGACTTCCTGTTGGGTGTCATGGGCCAGAAAGTCGATGACGTACGAGGCCTGTTCCAGTTGCAACTGCGATAAGATCAGGGCGATGCTCTGGGGGTGTTCATTGGCCAGAAAGGTCGCGACCAGGGTCGGCTCCATGGAATTGAGGATTTCCCAGGGGGTATTTTTCGGACCCTGTTGCAATTCCTTGAGCAGTTGCCGACCCTTTTCTTTGCCCAAGGCTTTCATGACCAGGTCTTTGACCTTACCCATGCCACCGCGAACATCGAATTGCTGCAGTTCAAACTTGTCGAGGAATTCTTGACGGACCGCCTGCACCACTTCCTGGGGCATGACCCCGATCCGGGCGATGGTTCGGGATATTTCCCGTATTTCGTCCTCCTGCAACCCTTCCATGATTTTTTTTGAATCGGGATCGGGCAGGGAGAGCAGGAAGATGGCCGCCTTTTCCTTGCCACTCAGGCGAACGCGGCGGGTTGTATTTTTTTTCGTTTCAGAAGCCGTTCCCGGCCAAACCTGTGTCTCACCCATGACTTGTTCTCAGCCTTCTCAGTTGTCCAAAGCCAGCCAGGAGCGAATGATTTCCCTGGCATCCTCGACATGTTCGCCAATCATCTGCGAAGTCAGTTTGATATTGCGATCAGGGACGCGCATTCTGATGGGTTGTTCCGTAGGCAGGGTACCAATGCCTTCGTTCAACATCTGCTCTTCGAGTTCCGCCACGGCGGCGGGTACGCCACTGGTGTCTGCAGTCAATTCGTCCTCCAACAGTTTTTGTACCAAAGGTCTGAGGACGACAAAGAGTACCAGGAGGATGATGGCCCCAAAGCCCACCTGCAACCAGAATGTGGGGGTTTTCCAGAATGGGATCCCTTCTTCTTCGGCGGAAACCAGCGGGGCGAACGGCGATTCCGAGACCTCGATGGTATCCCCCCGGTCAGAGCGGAATCCAACCGCTTGTTCCACAATTTTCTTCAAGCCCTTCAG
>JADFZF010000243.1 GCA_015232645.1 Magnetococcales bacterium
GAGAATGCTTTCGGCATGGTCCACCAGCTCTCTGGCCTTGCCCGATGACAGCTCGAAGGCGCGATAATTGGCATTTTCCCGTGCTTTTTGGATGACCTGGGTGGTGATTTGGACGCATTGGCCGAATTGTTCCTTGAGAAAGGCGATCGTAGCCATTTCCTCGGATGAGGTCAGACGCGACAAGCGTTCCAATTGATCGGTGACGTTGGCCTGCAACAGGGCGATACGCGCGGAGTACAGGTCCATTTTGCTGGTGTTCTGGGTGAGGATCATGTCTTTTTCGATGCGGTGGATTTTCCCCAGGTCGCGATTGATATGATTGCCGAGGTGGGCTTTTTCTATGGCCCCCTCCATTTCCCTGCGGGCCTTCAAAACGTCCATGTCGGTTTGTTGAATGAGCTGTCGGAACAATCTCAAGGCGATTTCATGTTGTGCCCGGCCGCTTTTTTTGTACAAGGTTCGGGCTTCGTTTCTGGTCCCCTCCTGGACCAGTTGGATGACCTTTTCGCTGGTTTCGAAATATTCCAGCCAGCGGTTGCGAAACCGGGCCAACAGCTCTTCCTCGGAACGGTTGGCTAGGGATTCCAGTTTGGTGGTGGTTTCCAACACCTTTTTCCGCGAGGTGACGATGAGTTGGATGAGATGATCGGGTTCGATGGATCCGTCTTCGAACAGGAGGGCGCGTTCATTTTTCTGGGTTTCCAGGAGGGCATCGAGAAGCTGGCTGGCAATGTGCGATTTGGCCATGGCGGAGTGGGCCAGAATGCGTGAGGTTCGTTTGACACTGAGTTCGCTGCGATCCACCAGGGATTCGATGGCGAGCGTCAGTTGGGCAAAGGCATCCTCACCCGCCCCCTGAGACAAGTTGCGCGCTTCGACGTTGGAATTCTTATGCGTCAGCAGAATGATTTCTTGGCGCACCTGGCTGTAGTTTTCATAAATACCGCGAAACCGATCCAGCTTGAGTCGGTCGGTGGCACGGACCGAGGTCAGGAGTGTCAGAAGACGTTGGCGCAGGTCGGAATCGATGGCGGTGATGACCTGCTCGTATCGGTTGATTTCCTCCTGGCCAGGGGCCAGGATCAAATTTTTTTCTGCCCGCTGCATCGCGATCAGATCCTGGACCATGGTGGTGATCTGGCGCAAGTTTTGGGCATCGACGGTTACGACCAGTTTCAGGGTTTTTCTGGTTCGGTCCAACAGTTCCAGGCCTGACCAGGTCACCATTCCCATGAGACTGACGACCATGATGAAACCAGTTATGATTCTTTGAGAGATGGTTTTTGGCCAGGGTGAGGTGGTCATGGGGAGACTTTTCCAAGGTTGGTGGATGATGTGTCAAACACCTTTGACGCTCCCTCGCCGGTGGTGGACAATCGATTCCATGCCTGGGATCGGGTACGGTGCCATTGTTGGAGAAGGGGAAGGACAGGCTGGTGTCGGATTATCCGTTTTATGCCGAGGAAGTCCAGGATGGGCGTAGTGGCACGCAGCCAGGCATCGGATTGGACGCCCATGGGTCATGTTGTCTTTTTTTTTTGTCAAGTCACCCTTGCCCGGGGAGAAAATCATGGAAATGATCGCCGTAGCCGTTGCCCGACGGTTGGGTCAGGATGGTGGGATATTTCGGACCGCCGAGGGAGAATCTCTGGATGTTGTCTGTGGTCGGCAGGCGGTCCGGGTGGAGGAGGGCTTTGGCAAGAAGCGGTTCATCTTTGGCGATGGCTCCGCGATCACCGTCGGCGATGGACGTTGGGCCATTGGGTTTGCGAATTGTTTTTGCGAACTCGGCCAGGGGCATTTCACTGGTTGCCACAATACCGAGCCGGCGCCTGTGCCGCAAGCCGTGGAATCCGGACCACATGTCGAAGAGGTTCCATCGGGGCAGGCCACGGAGGTTTTGCCAGCCCCTCCGGCGTTTACGATATATACTTACGGAAAGATCAATTCCTCC
The DNA here is from genome assembly GCA_015232645.1 of Magnetococcales bacterium. GTDB lineage: Bacteria > Pseudomonadota > Magnetococcia > Magnetococcales > UBA8363 > UBA8363. The sequence continues at coordinate 1,955 of JADFZF010000243.1, forward strand.
ATTGCTTTGGAGGGGAGTCGTGACAAGGCGCGTCGGCAGGCCCGGGGCCTTCTGTCCACCGTGGCCGGCGTTTCCCACTCGTGGCTGATGGATGCCAGTGGCCGGATCATTGATGCCTATGAGTTGGTGCCCCTTCCTGATGGCGGCAGCAGGATCAGAAAAATCAAACCTGGAGAATTGAGCAAACTGAACCAGATTGAACTACCTTTATGACCGGAGAGGGAGGGCTTGGAATGCAGGGTGCGGAGCGGATTGCCGCCTGGCTGGCGGAAGGGCGGTTGCGCCGGGACGAGGTGGAACGGTTGTTCGTGGAATTTGGCGGGTATGCCGCGGCCCAGGTGCGCGATGATGGTGAAATCCAGGTTTACGGGGCGGGGCAGTGTGCCTGTGCCGACGTTTTGGCGTCGGATCATGAATTGGATCAGTTTGTCGAGTTCGTCCGGAGAAGGAGAGGGATGGCATGAAGGCGGCGGATGTCGCCGGGCAATGGCTGGGGATCGCGCCGGAGAAATCCGAAGCGAGAACCGGGAAGGGGAGTGGAGAGCCGTCGCGGCTGGCGTTCAGTTCGGCCGAGAGGTACAATAGCCAAAGATACGGGCTTTCAATCGTTTGGATGGGGCTCATCCGTGGCCCCGGTAGAGAAGGTCTCGATTGGGCGAGCTGGTTTCTGTTCGCCGACGGCTCCTGACCGGCATGGTTTCGGTTTGACCTCCAGATCGGAAAAATCATTGCCAACCTTGGGAGCTTCGATGAGCCATCGTTAGTGGGGAAGACTTGGAAACCTGCGACCTTGCCGGGAAGGGAGATGTCTGTCGTCGGAGCGGGAAAGGGCGACTTGGGTGAATTGATGTCTATTTTTTATATTTATACCTACGATTGGGGCCATCGGCGTCGGAACGCTAAAATCGGTGTAAGACGAAAATCGGTAAGAAGATTGATCAAAAGAGGGAAAATGTCATCTTTCGAAGTTGTCTTGGATGAAACAGCCATGTAGAATTCATCGCAAGTGGAACATCGTGATCCTTAGGAGATCATGTCGCGTGCTTGACGTGGAGCCTTGGGCTGCACCGGGGCATGCGTCCCCTAATTCAACCGAAACCTGTCCGAGGAGTTTGTATATGAGTGTGAAACCAATGCCTTTGAAAACAGATATGTTGAACGAGTTGGAGTCGGGACCGTGGCCGAGCTTCGTCACCGATTTGAAAGAATACTCCAAGAAGAGACCAGTGGTTGCGCAGCTTTTGAACCAGTTGGAAGAATCCTACCAAACCAAGTGGAATTATTGGCAGGGGAAAATCCTCAATGCCCCCGGCTATGGCGGCGGTATCATCGCCCGGGTTTCCGATAAGTCGGACAAGTACCCCGGCCTTGCCAATTTCCATACCGTTCGCGTCATTGAGCCGCCAGGCTGGGTCTACAGCACCGACGCTTTGCGCAATCTCGCCGATATTGCTGAAAAGAATGGCGCCGGAATCCTCCAGTTCCACGGCATGTCGGGCGACGTCCTGCTGTTGGGCTTCGATGATGCCGGATCGCTGCAATGCGCCGAAGACCTGATGAACAGCGGCTGGGATATCGGCGGTTCCGGAGCAGCCATGCGTACCTTGCAGTGCTGCGTCGGCCAGGCCCGTTGCGAAATGGCCTGCTACGACACCATGAAGGTGACCAAGCACATCACCGACACCTTCATCCATTATCTGCACCGTCCCGAGTTCGTCTACAAGTTCAAATTCAAGCTTTCCGGGTGCCCCAACGATTGTGCCAACTCCATCGTTCGTTCCGACATGCCCATCATCGGTACCTGGCGTGGCGCGATGCAGGTGGATCAGGCCAAAGTCGCCGAGTTCATCGATCAGAAGGGGATGGAATACCTCATCGATAACGTCCTCACCCGTTGCCCCACCCGCTGTCTGTCGGTTCGCGGCAAGGAACTGGTGGTGGACAACAGCGACTGCGTCCG
>JADFZF010000244.1 GCA_015232645.1 Magnetococcales bacterium
TCCTGCGCAGGCGCGCGCCTGCGCGTTTTTTCCGCAAAAACCACGCGGAAAAAACGCTTCGTATAAAATGGCGAGTGAAGATCAAAGTCAAAAACCTGGGGCAATCCCCTAGACCCCTTTTTTCTTTCCAAATTTATTATATATATATCAGTACACTGTCGATGGTTTTTTCAAATTAATGAAAGTAAAAAAGTAGAATTATGGAAGGTTGGCGGTTGACTCCGGACGGAGCCCTCAAGCATAATCCGCGGGCCGGTTGCGGGGATGGGGAAGAGTTGTACGGGCCTTGAACCCGCCTGCTGACAGAGCCTGCGTGTATCTCCTCGGCCACAAATGACGGCAGGTGCGACCACCCTGAACCTATGCCAGCCTTCTACCAAACCACCCTCCAAGCCATTCCCGCCAGCGCCTTGCTATTTTTGTTGCTGGCGGTGGTGGCCAACGTCCTTCGCCTGTCCCACGGTCACTTGCACCCGACGCAACTGCCTCTCCTGACCATCGCCCTGTTTGGAATCGGCGGTTCTTTGGCCATGCTCCCCGATCCCGATCGGTCGATCCGCCATCCGGAACGATGGCTGGCCAGTATCGGATTGTTGTTCGCAGTGGCCCTTGCCATCAACAACCAGACCATTTATGCCCAGGATAACCACAGCCATCGGCTCCTCAACGCCGGTCTCTGGCTTCAGGCCATCCTGGCCTTGTATCTATGGGTCGGAATGATGTTTTCCAACCCCGAGGCCCGGCAGGACCCTCTTTGGAAACATATCGCCACTTTGGCACTCGTTTTGTGGCCACTCCTTCTCGAGGGGGTCGTTCTGGCCTCCCCCCAGCCGAATATCGACGTATTCCATCATGGAATCGAAGCGGTCAACCATCTCCTGAACGGCAAAAACCCCTATTCCGAATCCCTGAGCGATATCTACCACGGCGCCTACGGTTACGTCCCCGGGTACATCTATCTGCCCATGGTCCTGTTGACCAATGCCATGGCCCTGATTTTTTTGGGCGATATTCGTCAAACCTACATCATCGCCCAGATCGTCATCCTGATCATCCTGTGGCGGTTGGCCCGCGACCGTGGTTTTTCCCCACTTGCCGCCCGTCTTTTTCCGCTGGTATGGATTGCTTTTCCGGTGACCTTGTTTGTCCTGGAGCAGGCCTGGAACGATACCCTCCTCATCGCCTTCTGCGCCCTCCTGGCCTGGAGCCTCAACCGTCAGACGCAGTCCCCAGGCTGGTGGAAATATACCGGCTTGTTTTTGGGACTCGCTCTGGGATCCAAACAATATGCCTTGGTGGTCGCCTGGCTCACCGCCATTTATGTCTGGCGACGTTTCGGGATGGCGGTCGCCTTCCGCGTCCTCCTCTTGGCTGGCGGCGTCCTTTTCCTAACCCTGTTTCCCTTTTTATTCCAAAATCCTCAGGCTTTCATCGATCATACTGTTCTCGAAATCGCCGGCTACGGCATCCGTTCCGACGCCCTTTCCTGGCTGGGCTTCTTCATGGCCGTCGGCAAGGTGGCCACTCCTGGAAGCCAGGTTTTAACCATCTACTTGTTGCTGGCCATCACCGTTTCTCTCTGGTTCCTCGGACAGCCACGCATGACCTTGTTCCATTGGGCCCTGGCCAATCTGCTGATTTATGCCGGTCTGTTTCTGTTTGGTAAACAGGCATTTTGTAATTATTATTATTTCTTGGCCTTGTTCATTATTCTGTCCCTGCTTTTTACCCAAAACTTCCCTCTCGATGCTGCCCCTTTCCCGCCGGTCCACCCCCTCCCGCGGGAGTCTGCCGCAACCTCCACCACCGTGCCGCCACCCCTGTTTTGGAGCTTGTTGGCTTTGGCGGTGGCACTGCGGATCGCCTTTCCGGGCACCATCGAATTCAAGGAAGATGAGGCCAATGCCATCGCCCAGGCGTTTCAACACCTGAGCCAGGGCAGCCTGCCCATGGTGGGACTGAAATCCCCTGCCGGTCTGTTCACTCCACCGTTTTTCATCGACCTTGTCGCCTTGCCGGTCTATTGGACTACCGACCCCGTCAAGGTGACCTTCTTCATCAGCTTTCTGAATTTGGTGGGATTGTGGCTGCTGCACCGCCTAGTGCAACGACAGTTTTCCAACACCATCGCCATGATCACCACCCTGTTGTTGGCCTCTTCGCCGTGGGCCATCCTCTATTCCAGAACAATTGGGGCCCAGGATTGCCTGTTTCCTTTCATGATCGCCCTGGCAACGGTACTGCTGTCATTGAGCGAACACTACCGTCCATGGAAAGTTTGGCTCACAGGGGGGGGGCTGGCCCTGGTCACGCAACTGCATGTGAGCGCTTGGTTGCTCCCTCCGGCCATGGCATTGTTCATGATTCGCTACCGAATCGCCCTCCGCTGGCGGGACGTGGCTATCGGCATCGCCTTGTTTGTGCTGCTGTACGCCCCCTATCTTATTTTTCACCAGCAGAACCATTGGCAAAACCTCCTGGAGAGCCTGCAAATCATGAGGGATTCCCAGGGACCGACGTTGACCCTGGGGAACCTGTTTTGGATGTTCTTCCTGGCTACAGGATTGGGTTACAACTACATTTTAGGCAATGAGGGCTTCAATCATTTTTGGAGCAGCTATTGGATTGCCGTGCCGCAAACCGTGTTTTTGCTCTTTTTTCTGGTCGTGGTCCTGAGCCTGGTCTGGACGCTGGTCCATCATTGGCCGCTACGCCCCATGAGTCTGGCGCGTAACCGACAAGCCACTCCGCAACAAAAAACCGTGGCCTTGTTCCTGATACAGATGGTTATCATTCAGGGGGGATACTGGGCGTTGTCCATTTCGGTTCATCCTCATTATGGGATCATTGTTTTTCCGACATTGTTTTTGTTTGCCGCGCTTTTCCTCGATGCCGTGTCAACCAGGATGCCGGTCCGACACCGCCGTTGGACCCTGGTGACACTGATGACCATTCTGGTGGCAGCCAATCTGTATTTTACCTTGACCTTCGAAAGTTTCATTCTTTATCGGCATCAGGATATCACTGGTGATTATGGTGTTCCCTATTTTGTCGATCAATCGAAGTGGCAAAATCATTTGCCCTCCTGGGAAAGGGCGGGGTACCGATGACGGTGCGATGCTTTCATTTGGCGAGGGACCATGATGACTGAACGGGAAAAGCTGGAAACGGTGTTGACCCTGATCCGGGAAAACAAATTCGACGATGCCTGGGAATTCCTGACGTCGTTGCTGGTGACCGATCCGCATTTGGTGGCACAGTGGTATCTGTTTTCCCAGTTTGTCACCCGGGGCCATGAGCAGTTTGGTACGGAGGTTCGGGGGGCCTTGAAAGGGGTCAGTCGGGCTGCGGCCCGGGCTTTCGACAGCATCCTTGATGGGGTCAGAACCCATACTCCAGGGACGTTGATGGGGGCGGTGACGGCATCCGATGGACTGATTGTGCGTCTGGAGGCGTTTATGAACATTGTCCATGCCCGGACGAGTGCGGCCAACCTGCCTTCGACCCCGGGGGCGGAGACTCCTTTTGCCGATCCGGCGGGGGAAACCTTGGTCCGTTTTTTGGAACGGGTTCGGAGGGAGCGGGTATTGGGATTGGATCCGCTGCAACGCATCGAACGGCGGTTGGACGGGTTGCGGCGGCGTTTGCAAACGGTACCGGCCCCCATGCCCACTGCCACCGATCGCCGTCTGACCGAGCGGTTGGCCGCCTTTGGCAACGCCCTGGGTAAATCGAACGATCAATTGGAGGGTTAAGTTGGCAGGATCGTAACTATTCCGATCCCCCTGGTTGGGGATGCTTGAAAGAAAAAAGGGGTCTGGGGGATTGCCCCCAGGGTTTTGATTTTGTTTTTAACTT
>JADFZF010000245.1 GCA_015232645.1 Magnetococcales bacterium
CGAAGCCATGGAAATTTCAGGGTAAATCTTGAGAATGGAGGATTTATTTGCTTTTCCTGCGGGGCAAAGGGTGGTGACTTCATCAATTTTCTAATGAAACGGGACTCAATTGATTTCCGGGAAGCGTTGGAAAAGTTGGCCAATGAATGGGGGATAAAATGAACTGCCCCCCATCCTTCAAAGGAAAACTGTTTTTATTTGAGTGGCCTTACCTTGACCTTGATGGAAAAATCTTAGGCTATACAGCCCGATACGAAATGAACGGGCAAAAAGATGTTATTCCGTTTTTCAAGAAACAGGATTCAACCTTTGGGCCAGGGGCCGCTGATTCACCACGCCCGCTCTTCGGTTTAAATTATCTGGCAAGTGGTGATCAGAACCAAACCGTTTACATCGTAGAAGGTGAAAAATGCGCCGTTGCCTTGCAATCCATTGGATTTTTGGCCGTCACTTCCTCCGGGGGTTGCAAGGCTGCAAATGCTACTGATTGGAAACCGCTTTCTGGCCGTATCAGAATCATTCTGGTGCCGGATAACGATGAAGCAGGTATGCAGTATGTCCAAGACGTTGCCGCTATCCTGGCCGCACTGGAAGAGCCGCCAGGATTATTTCTGATGACCATTCCAGACATGTCACCCGGTGGGGATGTGGTGGACTGGATTTACTCAAAATTGTCCGATTTGACGTCGTGGGATGGGTATCAGCCGGTGCCGGAATCTGAAAAAGATATGTTGGCAAACGATTTCCAAAAATTGATAGACACCTTCGCCGTGCCTGTGCAGGACGCTTGGAAATTCACCAATAAATCGGAAAAAATTGGAACATGGCCTGATCCTATCTCCTTGGATGCCGCTCCCCTGCCACCATGGCCAAAAGAGGTATTTCCACCGGAAGTTCAGTGTTTTGTGGAAGGTCTGAGCCAAGCCACCGAAACTCCAGTTGAATTGGCATCAATGATTGTGTTGGCCGTTCTGGCCGCCGCCGTCCAAGGTAAGTTTCAAATATGCGTAAAGAATGGTTATTTTGAACCATTGGCATTGTGGACTTGCGTAGCTTTACCGCCTGGAACCAGGAAGACGGCAATCTTCACATCCAGTACCGAACCTTTGAGAAAGTGGGAACAAGATAAAAGAAAATCCATGGAGGAAAGCATCAAAAAAGCTGAGTCAGAACACAAAACTTTTTCTGCTAGAATCGCAAAATTAAGGCAGAAGGCTTCTGGAAAAGATGGAGCTGAATTCGAGAAATTATTGGAACAAATTAACAGGTTGGAAATGCAATTACCTGAAATCCCAAAGGCTCCCCAAATCTGGTGCGCCGATATAACACCTGAAAATCTTGGAACTGTCATGTCTGACAATCATGAGAAAATGGCTATTCTGAGCGATGAGGGGGGGATTTTTGAGATAATGGCCGGTCGATACTCAAAAGGAGTACCAAATCTTGACATATTCCTGCAAAGTCATGCTGGTGCTCCCGTTCGGGTGAACCGGGGAAGCCGTCCCCCGGTCTTCATGCAAAACCCGACACTTACAATGGGACTAGCAATTCAACCGGATGTTGTACGGGGATTATTTAGCAAGCCAGGATTTCATGGTAGGGGATTGTTGGGACGATTCCTTTTTGCTGTTCCGCCCTCCAATCTTGGTTTCAGAACAGGAAGCACACCCTCGCTGTTTGGCGGGGTAAAAATTTCTTACTCTGAGATCATAACCGCCACTTTAAACCTGCCATTAAATGTTGGGCCAGATGGTATCAGTACTCAATACACGCTCACGTTGGAGAAAGAAGCGTTAGATCTTTGGAATCAATATTGGGGCATCGTTGAAAAAAAAATGCGAGACGATGGGCAATTTGCAAATCTCAGCGATTGGGCTGGAAAATTACCAGGTGCGGTTGCGCGAATTGCCGGATGCCTTCACGTTGCCAAACATGCGATGGGCTGCCCATGGGATCATCATATTAATGAAGATACCATGGAAGCCGCAATTCGTCTGGGTGAAGTTCTTGAAGCACATGCCCTGGCTGCATTCGATTTGATGGGTGCTGACCCTGCCATCGAAAATGCCAGAATCGTTTTGAAGTGGTTGATCCGTAAGGGAGAACTTCATTTTACGTTTCGTGACTGCCACTACTCACATAAGAACCGCTTCCGACGAGCGGATGAACTCGAACCCGCTTTAGAGATCTTGACCGAACGCCATTTCATCAGACCACACGCGCAAAAAGATAAAGTGGCTTATCGCCCTTCCCGTGTTTTTGAAGTGAACCCGGCAATTATTGAAAACAACCAAACTGGAGAAAATTATGCATAAGTTTCCAATGAATTTTGTGAAAAAATCACATCATTACCGACTGAGCGATGACGTTTCGGTGGAATTCGAGATTTGTGTAGTTGATGGAATTGGCCAGTTTGAAGTTGTTTGGTTCCCGGATTTACCAACAAAGATGACAAAAAGTCTTCAACGGGGCTATTGTTCAGCCCGTGGCCATTTTCTGGCAACTTTGTGCAAGGAGATGGGTGTTGATGCTGGTGGCGTGGCTGTTATCGAGACATAAAGATTTGATGTAACATCCTGGAAGAAATGGTATAATCGTACCATTCACCTTCCAAGATGGAGGCAGGAAAATGCAAGAAAATCTTGAAAACCGCAACACAGAAAAGGGAACTCATGGCGGTTGTCGTCCGGGAGCCGGGCGACCGATGTTTGAGGCGACCGACGAGGAACGGAAACAGGTTGAGGCAATGGCATCCTATGGCGTACCGCAAGAGCAGATTGCGTCTATGGTGCGGGGCGGAATTGGCATCCACACGCTGAGGAATAACTTTGAACTGGAGCTGATACAGGGTAAGGCCAGAGCAAACTGTGATATTGGCCGGACCCTGTTTCAGCAGGCAATTGGTGGGAATATAACTGCCTGCATTTTTTGGTTAAAAACTCAAGCAGGCTGGCGTGAACCTCCCAAGCAAGTTGAAGTTTCAACCGGAACCGCCGAACGCTTTTTGGCGGACGTTGCAGCGATGGAAGCTACGATGACCGGGGGGGATCCATGGTGACGGTTTGTGCGTGTCTTTGGTTTATTACTGCCGAAAGGCGAATTGAACCTATTTGCGGCATAACAGTAAAACGTGGTAAGATCACACAAGAATGTCAACTTTCGGCACCATCGAAAATTGATATTTTAATAATTTGAGGCACGGCATACCAAGGCAATCCACTGCATGAGCAAGGCATAGCATAGCTGGGCACGGCAAGGGAGAGGAACTAAATGTTCCTCTCAGTTTATGTTTCTGCTAATTGTTTTTTTATAGTAGATATTATTTTATCAGAGTATCTATTAATGTCTGACAATTCGGATATTGGAAACCTGCAAGGCTTCTCAGTATCATAAAATTCAATTTGCTTGTTCTTAGAATTAAAATAGCATCTGCAAATAGTTTTTCGGCTATTGTCATCTAAAATTATTCCAAAATAATACACTGTATCGCGAAAGAAAACCCTCTCAGGATCAACAACTTGCTTGGCAATATCTTGGACAATCAGAAAAGCATTGTATTCATCATCTGTAGTTACAATTCTTTCATCGGGTGCTTGTTTTAAAGACTGTCCTGGCAGCCTTTTTCTAACTTCCTTTGGCTCTTGCGGACATCGGCCTGGAAATGTTATAAAAGCAGCGGTTTGAAATTGTTCTTCCTGCCTTTTCTTCCCATTTTCTTCATTTATTCTTTTATTTTTTCTTTCATTCGATAACTTTTTCCTTCGATCACAACGGGTTCGGCGTGATGCAGCACTCTATCGAGGATGGCGGATGTGAGTGTTGCGTCGTTGTTGAAGATTTCCTGCCAATCCTTGAAG
>JADFZF010000246.1 GCA_015232645.1 Magnetococcales bacterium
GTAACAAAGTAGAACTATTCAGCCGAGTCCAATACCATTGGCCACGATCCGGCAATTGTGCAAATCTCTCTTTGAGTTTCTGGGGGCTCGGGCTTAGAATGCCAGGTTCGGGGTCGGATGGCGGCTGTCGCGTCGGTCGGTGACAGGCATTTCGGGGCGCCCCATGATTGCGCCGCGAAAACCGTTTCCTGACCGGCTGATCTTTCTCGGGAGTCCGTGGGGTGAGTCGTTCCGGCGAACATGCAAAAATCTATGAATTGGTTAAAGCGTCTGAAAAACTGTTCAACTACGAGATGGATCTGGATGCCGAAGAGCTGGCTTCTCTGAAAAAGGAAGCCGAAGCATTTCTTCCATCCCACGGTATCATCGCCCATCTGGTCCTTGCCCGGGTGGCCTGTCTCAACAACGATCTCGACGCCATGCGGCAACACCACGCCGTCATCCTGGAAATGTCACCTGATGACCCCGCAGGCTATCGTGATTACAGCGATTCCTTGAGAAAGCTCGGGTATTACTCCGAGGCGCGGGAAATGGCCCGCCGGGCCTACGAACTCCATCCCAACGACGGGGAACTTTTGCGTCTGCTGTTGAAGAGCTGCGTTATTTCGGGCCTGTTCCAGGCCTCCTGGCGTTACCTGGATCTGGTGATCAAATCCAACGCCAGGATCATGACTCGAGAGTATAATTTTCTCACGGCAGCGGTGCAATTCTTCCGGGAAACCGATATCAGCGATGCGGAACTGGAGCGGTTGCAGCAAATCACTCTGGCGGTTCTGCGCCTGGAAGAGCTGGTCCCCATCGGGGCGTTGCGATCACCGGCAGTGCATATGGAACTCCTGCATGCCGCTCCCGATCCTACCGGCATGAATACCTCGTCTCCGCAACAGTTTTTGATGTGGGGCATTCAAACATCGGTGCAGGGTGATCGTCTGGGGATGCTCAACGAACGTCTGTGTCAGACCATTTCCCGGTCGCAACTCACCCAGCAAATCCTCACCCACGTCAAAATCCGTTTCTTTCATCGGACAAGAGATGGAATGTTATCCACTGGATTCAATTTTTAAAAGTTTCAGGAGGTTCGGTCTTGATCTCACCGTGTCACACCGGCATGAGCTACAAGGAGCGCAAGGCCATGATCGCCCGCTTCAATGCCCTCCAGATACAGGCTGTTGCGTTCGATTTTGACGGTGTATTGGCCGATTCGGTACCGATCAAGGACGATGCCCTGGTCGCCCTGGTGGAACAGGAAGCCCCGGGCCGGGGCCCGGAGGCCAGGGATTTGTGGAATCGAACCCGGGGGGTGTTTCGCCGTGAGCGGATCGATATGATTTTCAAGGAAGTCCTTGGGGTGTGTCTCGACGGGCCGTCCCTGGATTCCCGGGTGGCCGATTATCGGGATCGGGTGTACCAGCGCACTCTGGAGGCGCCGGCGATCGCCGGTACTTTGGACTATTTTTTGAGTTGGCCGCTGATCCCATCGTACATCGTGTCGGCGGCACCGCAACAGGAAGTGGTGGAAATCGCCCTGGGACGGGATATTCATCGATATTTCCGCAGCATTCTCGGAGGGCCAGAGAAAAAAGAGACCTTGCTGGCAGGATTGATCCAGCGTGAACAGTGTGAGGAGCGCGAATTGTTGTTTATCGGCGACTCCATCTCCGATTATCGGGCCGCCGTGACCACCGGGGCTTCCTTTCTGGGAGTGGTACCATCCCGGGGCGCCAATCCCTTTCCGGCGGAGGTCAGGGTGGTGAACGATTTGACCGGGCTGGCAACCATCATCTCCGACTGGTGGTCGTGACAGGATTAGATTATCCTTGCGATTTTTTGGCCTGTTCGAGACGTTTCATCAGAATGGCCATGGCTTGATAGTTGATCTTCAGCTTGACATCGGCGGGTAGTTTTTTAAAAAGATCGTGCTCCAAGCGAAACACGAGCACCGATCCTTGGGCATAAACATTGGTGGCACGTTGCTGGCGGGCAAAATGGGCAATTTCGCCGAAAACCGATCCAGGCCCGAGGGAAGCCAGGATCTGGTTGGGAACGGCGTTTTTTGTGACTGAGACGGCGCCATCGATGACAACGTAAAAGGTGCGGTCCTGCGCCCCTTCGATAATGATTCTCTTGCCACTTTCATAGGAGCAGAACATTTTGTTGTCGCAAAACCACTCTCTTTCTTCGTGAGAAAAATCTTTAAAAAAGTCGATTGCCGCAAGTTTGTCTAACAGGGTGTTGCGATCCATTCACCGACTCCCGTTGGTTGGATGGGTAACCTATGACCGATTCTGGCGGCACATGCTACCAATAATCCCGGTGCATCGCACGGATTACGATCGTGGTTGCGGTTGGTCTTGATCTGGATGGGAACATGTCATAAGGAGTGCCTCGGCGTTGAACAAACTGACACTCAAATCCTTGCTTACTGAAACCCGAAAAGGATTTGAAGACCTGTTGTACCTGGCGATGGATCGCAGGATTCGTCTGGCGGTGACTGGTCTGAACCAGGCGGGAAAAACCGTTTTCATTACGTCGCTGATCCACCAACTGTTGATGGGGGCGCGGTTGGGTGGGTTGCCGTTTTTCCGGGTGGTTGCCGATGGTCGGTTTCAGGGGGCCAAAACCGTTTTGCAATCCAGCATGGATATTCCCGCCTTTCGCTATGACCAATTCATCGAATCCCTGAAGGGCCACCCCGCCCAGTGGCCCAGGGCGACCGATGGATTGAGCGAAATACGACTGGCCATACGTTTTCGTCCTGGGGGGTTGTTGCACACCCGTTTCAAGTCCACCCATACCGTTTATCTGGATATTATCGACTATCCGGGGGAGTGGTTGCTGGATCTTCCCCTGTTGGGACAAAGTTTCAACGATTGGTCGAATGAGATATTTGCCCTGTGCAAGACGCCACCGCGGGAAACCCTGTCCCGGCCCTGGCTGACCTACCTGAGACAACTGCAACCGCTGCAGCCTGCCGAAGAGGGGGTGTTGCGTCAAGCCAGCCGATTGTTCACCGATTTCTTGCTGGCCTGCAAGCGGGAACCCTTTGGATTGAACTATTTGCAACCGGGGCGGTTTTTGATCCCCGGGGATTTGAAGGATGCCCCCTTGTTGACTTTTTGTCCCATGCCAGCCACCGAACGGCTCCCGGAACCGGGTTCGTTGGCGCAGGTGATGGCACAACGCTTCGAGTCTTATAAAGAATTGGTCGTCTGGCGTTTCTATCAACAGCATTTTTCCAATTTTGACCGGCAAATCGTCCTGGTGGACCTTTTGAAGGGACTCAACCGCGGTCCCGATCATTTTGCCGATATGAGTCGCTCTTTGAAAAGCATTCTTAAAAATTTTGACTATGGACGTTCCTCTCTGTTATCGCGTTTGTTGCAACCCCGTATTGATCGATTGTTGTTCGTCGCTACCAAATCGGACCACGTCGCCGCCAACCAGCACAATAATCTGGAACGTCTCCTCAGGCGCATCGTCATGGATTCCGTCAACGAGGCGGCATTCAATGGCGTTGCCGTGGAAACCATGGCGATTTCTTCCATCGTATCGACCGAAACCGTGGTCAAGGAGTACGAAGGCAAACGGTTGTCGTTCGTCCGTGGTTGTCCCAAGGGGCGTTCCGAGGAAGTGCTGTTGTTCCCGGGTGAGATTCCGGAAAAAATCCCCAGACCGGAGGAGTGGCATACGGAGAGATTCAATTTTTTGGAATTCGAGCCGGGATCCCCTATGGATGATGGCGATGGCCGTCTCAATCATTACCGGTTGGATTTGGTTCTCGATTTTCTCCTGGGAGATAAATTGGCGTGAAATCCTCCGATCCTTGGCTC
>JADFZF010000247.1 GCA_015232645.1 Magnetococcales bacterium
CGGCGGGCAATCCCGATATTCTGAAGGCGCAGGGGGATGCGGCCAAGGCGATGTATCAGGACATGATCAAGAACGTCAATACCCAGATCGATGGGGTACCGATTTTTGGCGGCAGCCGTACCCGGGAGCCCTACGATTCGCAGCATCTGATGGCGACGTCGGTGAAGTTGCGGGTCAATGGAAAAGGGTCGTTGACCTCGCCGCCGGCGGGGATCCATGCCGCGGTAGCCGACAACCACAGTGTTACCGATCTGCCTATGAGCGTGAAGTTGACCTATCAGGCGGCCACAGGACAATACGACGTAAACATCAATGGTGAGGATAAACCGGCCGTTGCGCCGCAGGGGACGCCCCCGACATTGGATTTGGGTCAGGGGGTCAGTGTGAAACTGGATGCCGGTTTTACCCCGGCCAAGGGGGATGTCTACCTCTTTGAAGTGGTGCCCCAATATCAGGGTGGCGCCGCCGACCAGCCGGTGAAGGTATTGAATGGGCAAACTTTGCCGGGCAATGTCACCGGTCAGGAATTGTTGGAAGGGAATGGTCCCATCGGGCGCAATATCAATGTCCTGGGTGCGTTGGCCGCTTTGCGCGGGGCGCTGCTCCGGGCCGATCCCGATGAGGTTCATGCCCAGGTGGATCGTCTTCAGGAAGCCGGGGCTCAGGTATCGGACTTGCAGGCAGTGACGGGAATCCGGGTGACTCAGATCGAGGCGGTGGGAAAAACCTTGGCTGCCGATAGCGAGGCGCTGAATACGGCCAAGGCGACCAACAGCGAGGCGGATATTCTGGAACTGATGACGACGCTGACGCAAAAGTCTCAGACCATGCAGGTTCTGACCGCCAGCCAACGTACCATACTTAATACATCGTTAATCGATTTTCTTCGGTAGTTTCTTTGGGAGTGGAGAATAAACATGGAAATTCATGGAACCCGGTTTGGGGTACTGGAGTTCGAGGAAAGCGAGATCATTACCATTGGTGATGGGCTGTTGGGATTCCCTTTGAGTAACCGGTTCTTGTTGTTTCCTTATGGTCAGGATTCGTCGTTTTTCTGGCTTCAGTCGGTGGATGAACCGGAGATCGCCTTTATCGTAATCAATCCGTTCGATTTTTTCGCCGACCTGGAGTTTGCCATTCAGGATGAGGATACCCAGGCGTTGGGATTGGAACGGGGCGAGGATGTGGAAGTTTTTTCGCTGGTGACGATTCCCGAGGGACGTCCGGAGGAAATGCGTACCAACTTGGCGGGACCGGTGGTGGTCAATACCGTCAATCGCAAGGGTAAGCAGATACTCATCAAGGAATTTTCGCCGCGCCAACCCCTGATTCCGAAGGCGTTGCGCGAACGGTACCTGAAAGAGTCGGATCGCAGGAGGCCGGTAAACAAGGTGGCGCGGCGTCGTTCGCGTCAGATAGACAAAACCAAGTCGCTCAAGGTTGCCGCCGTCGGCTGATCTGTGCGAACGAATTTGAAGTGACGAAAGGAAACGACCATGCCTATCTATATCAATACCAACCTGGCCTCCATCAACGCCCAACGCAACATGTTGAAGTCATCGGGAGAGCTGGGCAAGGTGTTCGCCAGATTGTCTTCGGGGATGCGCATCAACACGGCCGGCGATGATGCTGCCGGCCTGGCCATCAGCAACCGCATGACGTCGCAGATTCGCGGTTTGTCCCAGGCGGTACGCAATGCCAATGACGGGATTTCGGTATCCCAGGTGGCGGAAGGGGCGTTGCAGGAACATGCCGACATGTTGCAACGGATCAACGAGTTGGCTGTTCAGGCGGCCAATGCCACCAACAGCGATGAGGATCGGAAGAGTTTGCAGCAGGAGGTCAATCAACTGCTGTCGGAAATCGAACGGGTTGCCAATCAGACGGAATTCAACGGATGGCCGATGCTGAATGGCAAGACCAAACCGTTGGTATTTCAGATCGGTGCTCAGGAGAGTCAGACGGTGGTGGTGACCTTGGCCGATGCCCGGGCGGCGGTATTGTTGGCGCAACCGCAACCTGCCGATCCCAGCAGTGCCATCAGTATCTACAACCCCCTGATCAAGGGGCAGACCATCAAGGCACCGTCGCAACAGCTGGTTGGATCGAAGTTGTTCAGTTCCAAAGCGGCGACGATGATCGAACTTTTGTCCAATGCCAACACCCAGGGGAGTACCCCTTCGACTACGGCGGCATCGCAGGTGACCACCAACATGTTGAAGGCCATTGGCAATACCAATGTTACGACGGTGTCTACGGCCCTGTCCAACAAGTTGATTGCCGGCAATGATAGTGTCACCACGGCCTTGGATGCCACCGGGATCAATGATCGTCAGGTTCTGACGGACAAGGCGGTGAATACGGCGGTAACCGCCGCGGGACTGACCAGCCCGGATGTCAACATTCTCACCGCGGTGAACAAAGGGATTGCGGCGGGCCATACCACCGCCTCGCAACTGGCGCAGGATATTCAGAACGCCAGCACCAGTCTGTCCAGCACCAATGCCACCAATATTGCCACGGCGGCCCTGAATGCCTATAACGGCACCAGCATTGCCAACGCGAACATGACATTGACATCCGTTGTTTCGACGCTGACGAACAACCTGGTGGTGCCGACGACCGCGGACCAGGCCACGGTGGCGGCCGCTTTGGGTAGCGGTACCGATGTTGCAGCCATGGCCACCATCATCAACAATATTGCCGGTGGGACGTTGACGACGACCCAGGCGCGGGGAGCAGCCTCCGCGGTGATGGCAGCGTTTGGGCTGACCAACGATGGCGTGACCAAAATGACCGGCAAATCGGATCAGAAGTCGGCGGTCATCGGGGCTTGGCTCGCCGAGACGGTGATCCGGCCAACGGACAGCTCCATCGATTCGGATCAGGCCCGCGTCATTGCCGCGGCCTCCTATCAGGCGCAACTGACGTATGCCGATTCGGAAGCTGTTCCCAGCCAATTTTCCGCCTTGGCGGGGACGACCAACGGAGCCATTTCCAAGAACCTGACCGATCCGACGCAGGTGGTGAGCAGTGCCGTGACTAATGGCACCAGCGTCAAGGATGTCCCGGTCGGCAATTTGAATTTGGTGATCAGGGCATTCAATGCCAACATCAGTCAAAATACCGATATTGAAACCATCGCCCAGGCGGCGGTGGATGCGGATCAGTCCAAGAAATTGACCCTTTCGGAAGCCAAGGTTATTGCTGCGGCGGGTATTGCGGCGGCCAAGCCCAGTGGTACGGTGGCCGATGCCAAGACGGCGGGGCAGCAGATGGCGCTGGTCCTGGGAGCCCGGGATGCGGCGGTCATGGCGGCATCGCAGCCCAGGGGGGGAGAGTATGTCACGGTACCATCCTGGTTGATCGACACCTCGTTGGCGACCAAGTTTCCGCCATCGCCGTTGGTGGACATTACCGGCGCTTCGATTCCTACCGACCCGACGCTGCCGTTCAATCCGCCGACCACCGATTCCACCAATCCACCGCTGAATGGTCAGGATGCTGCGGCCAGGATGATTTCCGTTGTCAAGCAGGCCATTGACCGGGTTTCTTCGACCCGGGCGGAGCTGGGTGCGATCCAGAATCGATTCACTTCCAATATCGCCAATCTTTCCAACGTGGTGGAAAATGTCAGCGCCGCCCGTTCGAGGATCCTTGACACCGATGTCGCGGCGGAAACAGCCAACATGACCAAATTGACCATCATGCAGCAGGCCGGGACGGCGGTTTTGGCCCAGGCCAATCAACAACCTCAACTG
>JADFZF010000248.1 GCA_015232645.1 Magnetococcales bacterium
TTTTACGACCCCAGAAATAACCACTACCGCCCATTGATGGCAAGTGGCGTTTGATCAATTCCCGGTGAACCAGTACATTCCCACCAATCAAATTTTTTCATAATCCAGCAAGGTCTGATTGATTCCAGCGCCATTGAATACAGGTTTCCTTCATGTCTTGAAATGGATCTTTTGTTGAAACCGGGATCGATCCCTTTGATATGAAACTCGATTGTCTTCATGCTGACCCAATGGGGAGGTCAATTCATGACTCATTGAGCCCCCGTGAGCTGGAGGTTGGTGTTTCGGCGCCAAGGTCCGGTGCTTGAGGTTAACGCTTTTCGTTTCCATTGTTTGCGGAAGAATCTGGACGCGACTGCATTTTTTTCAGGCGGCGCCAGAGGGAGACACGATCCAGGCCGAGCACCTTGGCAGCCATGGTCTGATTGCCATTCACCTCCTCGCAGACCCACTGGATGTATTTGGCTTCCATTTCTTCCAGTGACAGAAGGCGGTTGTCCACACGCTGCATGATCGGAGCGGTTTTTCTAAGCCGGACCGATTCGGGAAGGTCGTTTTCGGTGACTTCGGCACCGGTGGCAAAGGCCATGGCACGCTGGATGATGTTTTCCAGTTCTCTGACATTGCCGGGAAATGTGTAGTTGGCCAGACATTCCATGGCGGCGTGGGTGATCCCGCTTACCCGCCGGTTGATCGTTTCGGCATGCTTTGCCAGGAAATATTGCACGAGTATTGGAACATCTCCTTGACGCTTGAAAAGCGGTGGCAGATACAAATCAATAACATTAAGGCGATAATAGAGGTCCTTGCGGAACCGTCCCGCTTCGACCTCCTCCTGGACCACACGGTTGGTAGCCGCCAGGAAGCGGACGTTCACACTCACTGGAGAGGTGGCGCCAAGGCGTCGCAATTCTTTCTCTTGAATGACACGAAGCAGTTTGACCTGCATATTCGAAGACATTTCGGTAATTTCATCCAGGAAGAGGGTACCGCCGTTGGCGGTCTCCACCAAACCCTTGTGGTCACGCACTGCTCCAGTAAAGGCCTCGCGGCCATGCCCAAAGAGTTCATTGGCCAGCAATTCTTCGTTGAATGCGCCACAATTGACGGCCACGAATGGCTTGTTGGCGCGGTTGCTGGTGTCATGAAGGAAACGGGCTAGAAGCTCCTTGCCTGTCCCAGTCTCTCCGGTAATCAGAATCGGCAGATCCAGAGGCGCCACGCGACCAGCCTGCTCCAACAGTCGCAACATGGACGAATTGCGGGTAATCAAAGGGATCTGATCCTCTTTATGTTCCGCCAACTGCCGTCGGATCCCCTGTTGTCGTTGCTTGTGTCGGCTGTTTTCGGCGGCGCGCATGACCGCCTGGCGCAATTCGTTCGGACGTATTGGTTTGCTTAAATAGTGGAAAGCCCCTTGTCGGATGGCGTCCACCACCGAATTAATGGAGATCTTGTCGGAGATGAAGATCAATTCAGTGGCGGGTTGCAGGCGCAAACAATGACGCAGGAAGAATCCTTCCTTCACAGAATCGAGCCCCAGATCAGCCAGGATGACTTCGAATTGGCAAAGATCACTGGCCCCGGCATCCAAATGTTTGATCGCTACCGCGCCGCCGAATAGGGTCGTGACCTGGCAACCCTCCATATCCAGGACATGCTTCAGATTGCGTGCCGCCACCTTGTCCCGATCGACCACCAGTATGCGGATCGGATCGAACATGGATCAGGTGTCCTCCTGTGTCGCGGGCAGCCACAATCTGAACAACATTCTGTCATCGGATTTGAATTCGGCCAGTAAACCACCTTCGTGTTCACGTAGCATGGTGGGTAATAGGGCAATTCCTGGGTGACCGTCCTCAAGGGGAACGCAGAGCGACAACAAGTCCCCATGGTTCGGTTCGACATCGTCGAAGCGGTTTTTCCAAGGAATCTCCATGGCGATTTCTGCGACCGTGTCGCATTCCTGGGATATCCAGGTGAGAGGGCGCAACGTCGATTGTTTGCGAATTTTCAGCATCTCCTCGCGGGTACGTCGGCAACCCCGGATGACCACGATTTCGTTCTCTGGCGCGGCGCGGTTCGCAAAGGTGAACAGATCGCAAAGCCCCCGTTCAAGTGTCAGTGGATTGCCTCTTACCTTCAGGTCGTCTGGGATTTCCAGCAGACTTTCCGGGACCTTTCCCTGCTCCCGGCGCAAATTGTCCAATGCTTTGAGGGACAACTTGGACAGGTTGAGGACTCGAGTGGGATCATGGCCTGCCTGAAACCGTTCTTGCGCCGCCGCCAGCAGCTTTCCCCCCTGTTCGGCCTGTTGTTGGATTTGTATAAGCATGTCGCGGTGAAAAGTCGAAAGCGCCCGAGGGTTTTCCTCCAGCAGGATTTGACAAGAGGTCGAGATGTTGTCCATGGGTTGTCCGAGCATTCGTACCAGCCGCAGCATGAACGCATCGGCAAATTCTTGTCGGGCCAGACGTACACGCTCTTCCTGGTTTCGACTGAGATGATCCACCGTCATGTTGATCACTCGTGCCAGGGTATGATGTTCGGCGTCGCCGTTGGCTGATGAAATTCGCTCTTGTCGGCCCGCGAGAATGGCGGTCAGGCTGTCCTGAATGCAGACGAGTGGTTGGATCGTTTTACGATGGAACCAGATGCCGCAGGCCAACAATAGAATGATAAAAAATATATTATATAATATTATGACGTTTTCTATTGTATGCAAAATCGTCGTTACGTTATCATTACTATCCGCAGTCAATTTTTCGGCGAGCGAGATCCATTGCGTTCCCAGCTGATGGAGATTTTTCTCCATGGTCAGGGCTTGCTGTGAGTTCTGCTGCTTTAACGTCGAGTAATTCAAAAAATTTTCTCGGTATTCTCGCAACAAGGTGGACATCTCCTGATAGGTTTTTTCTCCATCGTCCCGCGACAGAAAGGCCCATCGATATTCCCGTAACTGACGTTCGGTCTGATCCAAATAGTTTAATGCCATCTCAGAGTAATTTTTATCACCGAATATAACATAATTCTTTTCAAAGCGGCGCGTTTCCAATATCATGTTGAGGAGGTACAAAAAACTGTGGTCGGCTACAGCCTGTAAATGCATCTTGCGACTTTCCGTGGAAAACCAGTAGGACACGGTCAAGGCGGTCACTCCCAAGAGGGTGAATCCGAGCAACAGGGTATAGGTGATAGACTTTGGTTTTTTCATGATCAATACATCTCCGAAGTTTGATCGCCAATCAGTTGCAACATCCAGCAGATACCCACAGTGTCGATCATTGTTTCTAGCAACTCTATGGCCAATCATGTAAATCATTGTAATTTCATTTATTCATGGTGAACTTAGGAAGATGGATGTCATGGGAATATTACGTTTTTGTAATATGTTAGGGCATGTGAAATTTAGGAATTTGCCCTCTGGGAACAAATGACAAGCAAACGAAAAAAGTTAATTCACGGTGATTTCTACGCCTCGGATACTGCCAAACAGATGTGATTATTATTATGTTGTCATCCGGCAGCGCCTGGGAGGCGTTTGGGCCATATGGCCGACCAGTCCCGTCCCAACGTCAGCTGGTGACAGGGATAGGGCGAATTAGGTGGTACAAATCGCAATCGTCCTTCCGCAGCCAAGGCCAATGAAGAGACCTTTGCCCTGGTTGACCCGGACTTTCTACTTGAGAAATACTTTCCAGCCCAAAAAAATCAACGAGATAGGTTTGATTTGAGTGAAAAAATGTA
>JADFZF010000249.1 GCA_015232645.1 Magnetococcales bacterium
TCTTCCGAAACCATGAGCCACCACAAATGATCGCTCCGGGCGGTTGAAAAACCCAGGGAAGTTCCCTTGAAATCGAGTCGGGAGCGGAGAATGTCGAGGGTTTCCTGGCGCAGGGTGGTCCGCTTGGGCAGGGCCTCCACCCGGCTGAGAATGTTCAGCCAGTCGATCAGGGTCGAGGTGGGCCACTGGTTGGGTTCGGCGGGAATGGCCGTCAGGTGCTTGAGAGGGAGGGCGTTGTTGTAACGGGTGAGGGCTTCCAAGGCGGTCAATTTGCGCAGGTTGTGATCGGCGGCCGATAATCCCGTGTACCGCAGAATTTTGCCCTGCACAAAATTCAGCAACCCGTCAAGCATTTTGCGTTGTTGATCGGGGGGGATACTCCAGCCGGATTCATGGGCAATGCCCAACAGATAGGCTGTGAGGGCATCACTCCCTTTCTGGAGGTTTGGAAAATATTTGGCCAGACCATCGGCATCCAGGTAGGAGGGCAGGGCAGCCATGAGTTGATTCCAGGCGGTTTCATCCTGCGCGGACACGGTTTTGGAAATGCGTTGTTCCAGGCAGGAGTAGGGATAGAGTGCCATGTATTCCCGTACCCCGGCCAAGGATTCGGCCAGTTTGGCCTGGACCTGGAGTCGCACACCGCCCCGGCCCGGCAGGCCATCCGCCGGCACGGCAACGGGAATTTCCTGTTGTCCATCGAGTTGACTCAATGTGGCCTGGATGACTTGCACGGGCAGGACTGGAATGACGGTCTGGGAGACGTTGAGCCGATCTGCGGCCCCATCAGCCGTGGCCTGGATGCTCCAGGCGAGGCGTTCGGTATCGACAGGGACTGCCAGTTCCCAGGCTGCTTCCCGACTCTCGCCCGGGGCGAGTTGGAGGGTGATGGGGGGCAGGGGCGTGGTTGGATGTGCGGACGAAGCCGTAGCCGTAGCCGTAGCAGGAGCCGGAGTTGCGGCAGGAGCCGGTGCTGTGGCGGAAGACTGAGTTGCGGCAGGAGCCGGTGCTGTGGCGGAAGACTGAGTTACGGCAGGAGCCGGAGTTGCGGCAGGAGCCGGAGTTGCGGCAGGAGCCGGAGTTGCGGCAGGAGCCGGTGCTGTGGCGGAAGACTGGGTTGCGGCAGGATGCGGAGCCGCAGAAGGAGGAGAGGAGATGGATGGAGAACTCCCCGCACGGGAATGAATGGTCACACTGGCATGCAGCGTGGCTTGCAAGGGACGCTCACTGCTGTTGCGCACGGTAAAACCTGCCCGGAAATGATCCTGCTCCCGGACCAGGGGTGGCAAACCAGAGAAAATTTGCAACTCCTGGGTGGTATTGATCGAGGTGGCCCCGGTACCAAACAGGTTGCTGCCGGCACTGGCCACCGCCACCACGCGAAAAGATGAGAGAAGATCATTCAAGGGAATGGCCACCTGGGCCTGACCCTGGGCATCCAGTTTGACCCGTCCCCGCCAGAGCAACAGGGTTTCCAGCAACTCCCTGCCCCCCTTGCCGCGCCCCCCGCTGCCGCCATGGGTGACGGCCTTGCGTCCATAATGACGGCGACCAATCACCTGTTCCTGGGCCGTGGCGGTTTCCACGCTCAAAGGTCGTTCCTGCATCAGGGTGGTGAGCAAATTCCAGGAGTCGTTGGCCTTGAGTTCCAGCAATCCCTCATCGACGGCAGCCAAGGCCACCTCGGCATCAGCAGGCAGGGGTTGACCGGAGGCAGGGGTCACTTTGATGGTGGCGGTGGCCGACTCCCGAATCTTGTAGGTCGGGCGATCCGTGGTGACCTGGACATTCAGAGTATTGGCCTTCCAGCCAACCTGGATTTTAGCGTAACCGAGACGAAAAGCCGGGCGGCCCAGATCGATCAGGGCGGTCGGGGCCACTTCCGTGGCACGGCCCCGCACCGCCAATGCCGAAACAAAGACATTGGGGGCATAATGCCTGCGCATGGGGACGCGCAGAATGGGATTTTCTCCGGTCAGGGTCTGGACGAAACTGTCCAGAATCCCTTCCCGTTCCACGGTGACCAGGAGGGTGGCCTCCCGGAAAGGCATGCGCACCTGCAACAGGGCCTCTTCACCGGGTTCATACTGTTTTTTCTCGGGGAGCAGATCCATGCGGTTGTGGTGTTCGACATTGAACCACCACTGATCTTTCTTTGTCACCCAGACCGAAGTATGGGCAAAGCTGGCCCGTTGTTCGGTATCCACGGCCCTGGCACGCAGAATGACGTTGCCCTGCACGGGGGATTTGCCGGTACAGATCAGCCGTCCCTGGGCGTCGGTAACCCCGGCACAAAACTCTTGCACATGTTTGATTTCATTCTGGTGTTCATAGGCGTAAAAGCCGCCGATGAGACGCTGGCGATGGGAGTAGGTCTTTTGTTCGAGCAGGTCAACCGCCACTGGCACCTTGGCCAGGGGCTGGCCACGTGGGTTCAGGGCCACGACCTGGAATTTGAGTTCTTCGACGTTGGTTGCCCAGCCATCGGGCTTGAGTCCCAGGATGACACCTGAAGGGAGAAGGGTGACATGGGTGGCGGCGGTCAGCCATTCACCGTTGTTGTCCTGGTATTCCATTTCGGCCAGCAGGTCTCTTGGCCTTTCGGATGGCTCCAGATTTTTGATCATGGCCCGGGCGGTCCCGGTAGGGTTCAAGGTCAGGGATTGCACCGGCAGGGGTTGACTCTTGAGGGGCTGGGAATGTTCTTCGGCATTGGATTCAGACTCTTCATCCGGGCCATCCTGGTGTGTCGAGCGGTTTTGTTTCACACCGGGTTGAATGTTGCCATTGGCAAAAATAAAACCATCATAATCGGCAAAGCGTATGGCTTTGGGTTGCAGCAGGGCACGCAGTTTGACCGGGGCGGAACCGGCCCCGCCACCCGAAAGATGGCGCAATTGCAGGTCCAGTTCAACCTGGGCGGGGTTGATGGCTTCGACCTGGACCGGGGTGAGACTGGCCCGCATGGTGGGGACCCGAAACGCCTCCACCCGGAAAGTTCCGGATTCCTGGTTGTTTTCATGGGGAGGTTTTCCCGAGCGCAAGGTGACCGCATACTCGCCCATTTTGGCTTCTTTGGGAATCAGCCACTGGCTTTCCGCGCTTTGCTGCGCACCCCATTGCAGGGGGAATTTATACTCCTGGCCGCTGCCGGTGTGGCGAATGATGACCTCGTGCGGCAGGGTTTTCGGGTCGAGAAATTCAAGGCCGGTTCCCATGGCCTGCCGGATAAAATGTTTCATGGCCACGGTTTCACCGGCCCGCAACAAGGTGCGATCAAAAACCGTGCCTGCCTGAAGAGTCGGTCTTTGTTGCCAGTTGTAGGGCAGGTTGAAGCTGTAGTTGGTGATGCCCTCGTTCCAGGAGGAGAGCAGGAAGGTGAGATCATCCCCGGAACGGGCGGTGACCAGATAATCACGTTGGTACTTTTCCTTGCATCCCGGCAGGGACTCTTTGGCGGGCAGTTTTTCCGGAATGGTCAGCACGCCCTCGGCATTGGTCTGGCCGGAATGGTAAATTTTTCCCTGGCAATCCCCAACGGTCACCTCGGCACTGCTGACGGGTTTGCCTTCATCCAGGGTGGTCACCCAGACCAGGGAGGAGTCCCGGCCATGTTTGAAATGGGCGGCCAGATTGGTGACCAGGACGGCTGTCTGGACGTGATAAGGTTTTTTTTCGCCATGCAGTTCGGCCCCAAGCCGGTCGCTCGCCAGTTCCACGACATAAAAGCCGGGTTTC
>JADFZF010000024.1 GCA_015232645.1 Magnetococcales bacterium
ATCCTGGACGTTGTAGGAGGAACCGAGGGTGCCAGCGAGATCCTTGCCCACCTGAAAGGCGAAATCGGGGGCCGGGGTGAGGATATCGATGCCGCTGACTTCGTCGGCATGCAGACGCAGAAGGGTTTGGGCATCGGCGAGGTCGATGTAGGCCAAGGCGGAATCGTATTCATGCATGCCGGAGTCGAAAATGCCGGCTACCCGGAAGCGTTTCATTCTGGGGAGGGTTCCCATGGCGGTGACGTTGCCGGCCGATACCAGCACCGCGACATGATCGCCGGGTTCCACCCCCAGATTCAGGGCTAGGTTTTTCCCCAGGATGATGCCGAAGGAATGCAGATCTTCCAAGGTACCCTGGGTCAGGTTTTTGTGCAGCGCCGAAACATCTTTTTCCAGTTGGGGGTCGATGCCGCGCAGAGCGGCGCCAAGGGAATTTCTCGCCCCCTGAAGCATCGCCTGGGTGGCGATGAAGGGGGCGGCCCGAACCACCTGGGGATGGAGTTGGATTTTGTCGAGGAGGCGGGTGTAGTTGCCGGCGACGCCGGTGTAGGAGCGGACGTTGATGTGGCCGGTGACGCCGAGGATTTGTTTTTGCAACTCGGCGCGAAAGCCTGTCATGACCGCCAGAACCACGATGAGTGCCGCCACTCCCAAGGCGATCCCCCCCATGGACAGAAAGGTGATGACGGAAATGAAATGTTGCGAGCGTTTGGCCCGCAGGTATCTGAGTCCGATGAACCATTCGTAGCGATGAGCCGGCATGGTTGGATTTTCCTTACTCCCTGGAGCTGGAGCGCATCTGGGGAAACAGGATCACATCGCGTATGGCAGCGGAGTCGGTCAGGAGCATCACCAGCCGGTCGATGCCGATGCCAGCTCCGCCGGTGGGGGGCATGCCGTATTCCAGGGCACGGATGTAGTCGTCGTCGAAATGCATGGCTTCCAGGTTGCCGGCATCCTTGGCTCGCACCTGATGGCGGAAACGTTCCGCCTGATCCTGGGGATCGTTCAATTCTGAAAAGGCATTGGCGATCTCCCAGCCGCCGATGAACAGCTCGAAGCGATCCGCCACCTGGGGATTACAGCTGGAACGCCGCGACAGCGGCGATACCGAGATGGGATAATCCTTGATGAAGGTGGGTTGGACCAATTGGTGTTCCGCCAGGGTTTCGAACAGTTGCAGCAGCAATTCGCCGTCGTCCTGATTGTTGTTGACTGCCAGGGAATGTTGCCGGGCCAATTCTTCCAGGCCGGCCCGGCTGGAAACCTGATTCGGGGTGGCGCCGCCATGGCGCACCAACGCCTCCTGCAGGGTCAACCGCTGCCAGGGGGGGGTAAAATCGATGGGGCGTCCCTGGTGCGTGACCACCAGTCCGCCAGGATGAACCTGGGCGACCACCCGGGCGATCAGGGTTTCGACAAAGGTCATCAGTTCGATGTAGTCGGTGAAGGCCTGGTAGAACTCCATCATGGTGAATTCGGGATTGTGACGGGTGGAAAGCCCCTCATTGCGAAAGTTGCGGTTGATTTCGAACACCCTTTCAAAGCCGCCGACGATCAGTCGTTTCAGATACAGTTCCGGGGCGATACGCAGATACAATTCCCGGTCGAGGGCGTTGTGATGGGTGATGAAGGGGCGGGCCACGGCGCCCCCGGGAATGGGATGCATCATCGGGGTTTCCACCTCTAGAAACTGGTGTTCTTCCATGATGTGGCGAATCTGGCGGATGATGCGTGACCGGGTGGTGAACAGCCGCCGGACGTCGGGATTGACGATCAGATCGAGGTAACGTTGGCGGTAGCGGGTTTCGATGTCCTCGAGTCCGTGCCATTTTTCCGGCAGCGGGCGCAGGGCTTTGGCCAGGAGTTGGAAGCGTTGGACCCGAACGGTGAGTTCACCGGTTTTGGTCCGGAACAAAAATCCTTCCACCCCGATCCAATCACCCACATCGAGCTTGCGAAACACGGTGGTATAGAGTTCGGCGCCCACTTCATCGCGTTGTACCGCCACCTGCATGGTAGCGGAGGCGTCGCGGAGGGTGGCGAAGGTGAGTTTGCCGAAATGGCGCAGGAGGATGATACGGCCTGCAACCACCGCGGACACAGCAGCCAGAATCGATTCGTCCTGTTCCTGGCCGTAGCGGGCCCCCAAGGTCGCCAGGTCCTGCTGCGGGCGGAAATCGTTGGGGTAAGGGGGAACGCCCGCTTGAATCATGGCGGCCAGTTTTTCCTTTCTGACCATGATTTGAGAGTGGTCTTCCTTGGACATGTCGTCGGTCATCCCTTGATGGCGATAGGGGGAGGCTGGTTCAGCCGGAGATTCGTTGGGCCAGGGCGGCACGGATGAAATCATCCAGACCGCCATCCAATACGGCATCGGCGTTGGTTTTTTCAAGGTCCGTCCGCAGATCCTTGACCAGGCGGTAGGGATGCAGGACGTAGGAGCGGATCTGGTGCCCCCAGCCGATATCGCTTTTGGCGTCGTTGATGGCCTGGGCCTGGGCTTTGCGTTTATCCAGTTCCAGTTGGTACAATCGGGCACGGAGCATTTTGAAGGCTTCGTCCTTGTTGCGATGTTGGGAGCGACCGTTTTGGCATTGAACCACGATGCCGGTGGGAAAGTGGGTGATGCGAATGGCGGAGCTGGTTTTGTTGACGTGTTGACCACCTGCTCCCGAGGCCCGGAAGGTATCGATGCGCATGTCTTTGTCCTGGAGGTCGACGACGATGGAATCATCGACTTCGGGGTAGACATAGACTGAGCTGAAGGAGGTATGACGTCGTGCCGAGGCATCAAAGGGGCTGATGCGCACCAGCCGGTGAACGCCACCTTCGGTTTTCAGATAGCCGTAGGCAAATTCACCCTCGATGCGTACGCTCACCGATTTGCATCCCGCTTCGTCGCCCGCCTGATAGTCCTGGATCTCGGTTTTGTAGCCGTGGGTTTCGCACCAGCGCAGATACATGCGCAGTAGCATTTCCGCCCAATCTTGGGATTCGGTCCCTCCTGCCCCGGGGTGGATTTCCAGAAAGGCGTTGTTGATATCCGCCTCTTCCGAAAGCATGCGTTTGAGTTCCAGGTCATCCACCCGTTGGAGCAAACTTTTGGCTGCCTGATGGATTTCCTGCTGAACCGTCTGATCGGCCTCCGCATGGGCCAGGGCGAACAGCTCCCGATGGTCCGACAGTTCCCGTCCCAGGCTTTCCCATTCGCCGATGGTTTTCTCCAGACCGCTTTTTTCCCGCATCAGGGTTCGGGCTTGATCGGGTTTGTTCCACAGCGATGGATCGGCGCTCAAGGCTTGGAGTTCCTCCAGGCGTTTCTTGCCGTTTTCGTAGTCAAAGATGCCCCCTTAGGAGAACCAGTTTCTCCTGGATGGCGTCGAAGATTTTGTCTATGTTTTCTTCCATGATGAACGCTGTTTCCGACGGTTGATGATGAAAAATATGCAAATAAACCCAGAACTCTGATGTAGTCTACCACTTTCCGCAAAGGTGCGCCATCCTGTGTCTGAGCATTTGCAGGGCTTGCCTCCCGATTTTTTCGTGCATCGGGGAGGCTTTGTGGTCGCAAACCTTCTTCCGAGCCTGTCCGCTTCCTGGGTTTTCATGGCGATTCTGACTTGTTTTCAAGTTGGGAGTCCGCCATTTTCATCCGGATCTCATTCAGGTTTTCCCCATCAAGAAAGGAGTCGGGTCATGTTGTTTGCCATCGTTGGAGAGGATAGCGCCGACAGTTTGCCCAAGCGATTGTCGGTGCGACCAGCCCACGTCGAACGCCTGGAAGCGTTACGGAGCCAGGGGCGATTGGTTTTGGCGGGACCGTTTCCCCGGGAAGCGGGGGAGGGGTTTACGGGTAGTCTGATCGTTGCCGATTTTTCCTCGCTCGAGGAGGCTAAAACCTGGGCCAAGGCCGATCCATACGTCCAGGCGGGGGTGTACGCCACGGTGAGCGTCAAGCCGTTTAAACGCGTTTTTTGATCTTGGAAGCGATCGGGCATGATGGGAGGGTTTGAAGGCCGGGTCAGGGAAGGGGTGGGTGTCCTGACCCGGCAAGCAACATGTCGCCGCTTCATTGGCTCCTGAGATTGGTTCTCGCCCAAGCCCGGAAGGTCCGTTTCGAGCGTTTGCATTGCAGCTGACCAGGAAGGGTCACAGAGTCCACCCCAAGGGTGCTTGTTTTGTGCTGGGGGCACGAGTCATGAGGGTAAGTCCACCGCCGGTTGGCGGGGGAGGCCGTCACCTTCGATGAAGGGATGAGACTGAGAAAGGCTTCCTAACGAGGCAACCCACACTGAATTCCGCTCGGGAAGGAGCGAGCCCCTTCCCAGCCCCATTGGAAAAATAGGTGATGGGGGAGTGAGCGACTGTTTCCGTACCGAGAATCAAGCGTGGCTATTTGTCGTTGATGGTGTTGCCGGTGACAGTGCCGCAAATGGCATTGGCTTGTGCTTGGCCTGCTGCGGTAGTGGGAAACTTGTTTCGGCATTCCGTGACCGAAGCTTGCGACTGCGTCGATAGGGCTGTTGTGGCGGTCGTGGCCCCGGTGGAGACGTCACCGAACTTGGGCAGCGCCATGGCGGCCAGAATTCCGATGACAACGATGACCATGATGAGTTCCACCAGAGTAAAACCGTCCTGATGTTTCCTGTTTTTTTGCGTCGTGGTTTGATTAGTCATATCCTGCATCCTTTTTCAAGGGTTAAAATAACATCACCTCTGGGGGGGGGCAGCCTCCCATGGATTATCTGTTTGATTATCTTCCGGGGAAAATACTCTGAAAAAAGGTCAAATGCAAGCCGACCACAATCTTAAGAAAATAAAAAGATTCAGCGGTGTTCTTCCCGTAATTTTTCCATAATGGCCAACATTTCCGGAAGGACACGTACCAGGTTGTCCACCAGAGCCGCCTGAAAATGGATCCCCTTGGCGGCGACCAGAGTGTCCATGGCCCGATCCACCGCCCAGGCCGATTTGTAAGGGCGTGCCGATGTCAAAGCATCAAAGACGTCGGCCAGGGCGGCTATTTGGCCGCTGAGGGGGATGGCCTCGCCGCGCAAGCCACGGGGATATCCGCTGCCATCCCATTTTTCGTGATGGGTCAGGGCGATATCCCGGGCCATCATCAGCAACTCCGAGGGTTGGTTGGAAAGGATTTCGGCACCAACTTCCGGATGAGTGCGCATGATCGTCCATTCGTCCTCGGTCAACGAACCCGGTTTGAGCAATATGCGGTCTGGCACGCCTACTTTGCCGATGTCGTGCATGGGGGCGGCGTGCAGCAATAGCTCGGTTACGACCGGGTCCAATCCGAGCCCGGTCCCCAATATCCTGGAATAATGGGCCATACGTTGAATATGAAGCCCCGTTTCGGGGTCCTTGCGTTCGGCCGCGCGTCCCAGGCAGGTAATGGTCGCCAGATGACTCTCGCGTAACTCGCGCGTACGCGCCCGGACCTTGATCTCCAAAATATCATTCTGGTTCTTCAGAGATCGGCGAGAGTTGAAAAGTTCCAAGTGGGTGGCCACTCGGGCCCGAACGATGGGAATGCTGATGGGTTTGGTGATGTAATCCACCGCCCCGACTGCCAACCCCTTCGCCTCA
Source organism: Magnetococcales bacterium (assembly GCA_015232645.1). Classification (GTDB taxonomy): domain Bacteria; phylum Pseudomonadota; class Magnetococcia; order Magnetococcales; family UBA8363; genus UBA8363. Next base: position 5,605 of record JADFZF010000024.1, read on the forward strand.
TCCACCTCCTGCGACATCGCGGTAATGAAAATGACCGGGATTTCCCGAAGCACCGGATCCAGTTTCAATTGTTGGCATACCTCATACCCATCCATCCCCGGCATCATGATGTCGAGAAGAATCAGATCCGGTTTGGTATCCTGGATGCTCGCCAGTGCCGACGGACCATCCATGGCCACGGCCAGATCATAATCCTGCTCCAGCCCCTCCACCAAGATGTCGATATTGGTTTCGGTATCGTCCACCACCAGCAAGGTGGGGCGTACGGTATCAAGGGTCATTTTTTGATTTTCCGCTTTCCAACATCTGAATAATTTCAGTCAGGAGCTTGTAGGCGTCCTTGTATCGGTAACGTTTGATCTGGCGCACCATCTCGTCAATTTTTTCCCCGAGTTCCGCCGGCCATGCCTGGGCGGCCATCTCCTCCAGAACAGGTTTGCACAAACCCGGTTTGCCTGTTTTGACCCCTGGTTCCAAGCGGTGCAAAACATCAAGACAGGACTCGAGATCGACGGGGACTTTCGGATGGTCGTTCCGACGCTCGGTGGGATCCGTTCCGAACTCCTTCCTGGCTGAGGTGTCCATGGCCTGGGCGATGTTATCCGCCAGATTCATGGTCATCCGATCAAAACGCCGCAATCGTTCCATCAAGGCATTTTGCTGACCCGACTCCATCGCCTGTTCCAAGGCCAGGGAGGCTTTTTGCAGCGAGCGGCAACCGATATTGCCAGCCAACCCCTTGACGGTATGGACCACGCGTTTGGCCTCCTCGATTTCGCCTCGGGCGAGGGCCTTTTCCACCTCCTGGCCACAATGGCGATAGCTTTCGGAGAATTTGACCAATAATTTGGTATAAAGTTTCAAATTGCCGCCGACGCGGTTGAGGCCAAAGCGATGATCCACATCGGGGATCTGCGGACGATCCCACTCCAGGACGACTGGCGCCATGGTGGGTGGCGGCGAGGCGATTTCCATATGGATGTGTTTATGGTCCGCCATATCCAACCATCGGACCAGGGCGGTGAACAATTGTTGCAGATCGATAGGCTTGGACACATAGTCATTCATGCCCGCAGCCAGACATTTTTCCCGCTCGCCGGTCATGGCGTTGGCGGTCATGGCGATGATGGGGATGCGATTGAACCCATCCTTGGAGCGAATTTTTTCCGTAGCGCCATAGCCATCCAAAACCGGCATTTGCAGATCCATCAGGATGCAATCATAGTGGGCCTTTTCCACCATGATGACGGCCTTTTGCCCGTTTTCCGCCCAATCGACGCTGATGCCCGCCCCTTCCAGGAGTTCCTGGGCCACCTGCTGATTGATTTCGTTGTCTTCGACCAGCAGGATTCGGGCGCCGCGAAATTTGTTGCTGAACTGTTCCATGAGGGCTTCGGTATCGGTGGAACTCCGACGAAGTTGGCCATGGCGGCTGTCTTCTCCAAAGGCGACCATGATGGCATCCAGTAACGATGAGTGGCTCACCGGCTTGGTGAGGAAGCCGTCCAGTCTGACCTCTTCGGCCCCTTCTCTGACCTTTGGGTCGTCGAAGGCGGTCATCATGATGATGCGTGGGACCTGTTGGAGACCAGCGTCACGAATGCGTTTGATGGTTTCCAATCCGTTCATGCCCGGCATTTTCCAGTCGACGAAAACCAGTTCCACAGTATGTTCGGTATCTCCCTGGGCCAGAAGGGCTTCCACTGCCGTCGTCCCTGATTTTTCCGTGATGACTTCCATGCCGAACCCTTCCAACATTTGCTTGAGGATGGTCCTGGCCATGGCGTTGTCGTCGATGACCATGGCCCGAAGTCCTTTGATGTTGCGCGGTGGAACATAGGCTTGGGCCCGGGTTTCGGCAGAGGTGATCGCAAATTCGGCGGTAAACAGAAAGGTACTGCCTTGACCAGGGATGCTTTTGACTTCGATGTGGCCATGCATCAGTTCCACCAACCGCTTGCAGATGGCCAGACCCAGGCCGGTGCCGCCAAAACGGCGGGTGGTGGAGGCGTCCACCTGGGAAAAGGTGCGGAACAGTTTCATCATCTGTTCATCGGTCATGCCGATGCCGGTATCCTGGACACTGAACTGGACCTCGACCTTCTCTTCGGTCTGCGAGAGAAGTTCGGTAATGACAACGACTTCCCCCTCGGAGGTGAATTTGACGGCGTTGTTGACCAGGTTGATCAGCACCTGTTCCAGACGATAACTGTCGCCCTGAAGCTTTCTGGGGATATTGGGGTCGAGCCGGAACAGCAATTCCAGCCCTTTGTCCTGGACCGGCAGCGAGACGATGGCTGCCACGTTGAACATGACATCGTCGATGCGGAACGGGGTGATTTCCATTTCCAGGCGCCCCGCTTCGATTTTGGAAAAGTCGAGGATGTCGTTGATGATGCGGAGCAGCGATTGCGACGAGGTGTCGATTTTGGTAAGATAGTCGCGTTGTTTTTGCGACACCTGGGTACGCAGGCACAGCTTGGTCAGACCGATGATGGCATTCATGGGGGTACGGATTTCATGGCTCATGTTGGCCAGAAATTCGCTTTTGGCACGACTGGCCTCTTCCGCTTCCCGGGAGGCATCCTGGAGTTGTTCCTGAATCTGTTTCAGTTCGGTGATATCGTGGTGCAGGACCACCGCCCCTTCCAGGGTTCCTTGATCATTGCGAATGGGGGCGATGGTGACCTGACACCAGAAGGGTTCGCCGGGATGTTGGGTCGAGCCGGTCCAACGGTGATTGAGCAGGGTGCCTCGCCACTCTTCGCCGCGGTGGAGCGCTTGCCATAATTGTTGATCGTTGGTGTCGTCGAGTCCCGTCAGGAGGTCGCGGTGACGTTTGCCCAGCGCCTCTTTCGGCGACCATCCGGTGAGGGGCTGGAACGAAGGGTTGGCGTATTCGATCACCCCTTGGGGATTGATGAGGACGATGGCATCGGCAGTGGATTCCACCGCCCGGGTCATACGTTGCCATTGCCGGGAAACCCGGCGGTTTTGATACAGAAGAAACAGCAGCAACGCCAGGAGCACCATGGCGGCAAAGTACAACAGGTAGCGGTTGCGATTGGCTTGATTTTGTTGATGTCCCACCCAGGCTTTGGACTGATTGATCGCTTCCCGGGAGATGTCGGGCACAGGCACCAGGACCAACAAGCGTTGCAAGGCGGAATCCAACTCATCCTGTTGACGGAACAGATTTTGCGCCAGGGCGACGATATCCTCCAGATCTTTCTGGAGTGATTCGGGGGCACTGACGGTCGATTTGATCAATTGCGTGACCAGGTTGTTTTGGTATTCATGACCATCGTCGGCCCTGATGGCGTCGGGATGCCGTTGGTGGCCGGTGGCCAGCCATTGCAGTTGTGCCAGCTTCTCTCCCAGTGACAGGGCCAGATCGACACTCCCACCACCTGGGGCTCCACCCAGGGCGCCAAGTTTTGGCAGGATGGCCGAGAGTTTTTTGGCAAGGGTTGTTTCCTCTCCCTGCAATCGATCATGGCTGGCGATGAAACCAAGCGACAGTTGATGTTTTTCCTCCAGCATTTGCGCCAAGCGTCTGCAGACGGATTCCACTTCGGTCTGCAGACCGGGCAGCTTTAGGAGTTCATTCATCGTCTCGGTCTGGCCGAGGTGGGAATTTTCCAGTAACGACACCCCTTCCTTGGCTGAAGGGGGGGCGCCGTATCGTATCCGGATCAGTTCCTGGTTGACGCGATGATCCAACTCGGAGATTCGCTGCATGGAGGTTTGGAGCCGATCGTGGGCATGCCGGTCCACATCTCCTTGGGACAACAACGCAGTCATGACCGCTGCAAACAGCAGTACCACCAGCAAGCGCGAGGTATCAGTCGATTGAATGGTCATTTCCGCTTCAGCATTTGGGAATTTCTTTCGATCAATGAGACAGGCCCATCAAAAATCGTGGCTTTTTCAGTCGAAGTCGGCCAACCAGGTCATTAGCACAGGATCGACCATAGTTAAAACAAGATAGTCTCTTGCCGAATTCATTTCAACGGGTCGTGAAAAGTATCTCGGAGAATTGTTAATTATGGTGTAATTTTAACACATGATCGTTTGTTAATTAAATTCAAGGCTATAACACAGGGGCCCAATCATGGCTAACATTTTATATCAGCGCATCACCAGTGTGGCGGTCCCTTTGTTTGATGAACACCATCGTACCATTGCCGATGGCATTGCCCTGTTGTCCCGATGTATTTCTATGGGATGCTGTGAGAATGAAAAACAGATCCTGGAGCGATTCGAGTCGGCGTTTAAATTGATCAAATCCTATATATTCATTCATTTTGCCTGCGAAGAGGCTTTCCTCGAATATATCCGTTTCCCGGAACTGGAACACCACAAGCAGCGACACCAAAAATTTGTTCATGAGATTATGCGTATCAGAGAAACCATCACCCTGACCGACCTTTCCCATATCGCCGATATGAATTGGTTTTTGTATTCCTGGCTCGTCGGGCATATCAATGAAGAGGATATCCAGTATCGGCAATATTTCAAGGGGCCTGAAATAATCGATTTCATGAAGGATTATTCCGGACCAACCACTCTGGAGAAGCCCGATTTTTCCAGAAGAAGGATGTTGCTTGACCTCTTCGGCCTTTGATGAAATAGTCTGTACCTGGAGCCGGTCGGCGTGACGGTTCTGAATGGATGTCACGTACTGTAGGGCAAAGATGATATGAGTCTTAACCAACCTCACCACAAGCACAAGATATTGGTTGTGGACGATACTGAAACCAATATCGACGTGCTTCTGGAATTGTTGGATCCCCTTTACGAGGTCAGCGTCGCCCTGGATGGCCGGACAGCCCTTGATCTGGTGGTCAAGGAGCGCCCCGATATCATCCTCCTTGATGTCATGATGCCGGAAATGGACGGCTGGACGGTATGCCGGGCCCTCAAGGAAAACGACGCCACCCGCGATATCCCCGTTGTGTTTCTGACCGCCCGTGGCCAAACCGATGATGAGCTGAAAGGGTTTGAACTGGGAGCGGTGGATTACATCACCAAACCATTCGCTGGCGTGGTGGTCCAGGCGCGGGTGAAAACCCATCTGGAACTGAAGTCCCAGCGTGATTATCTGGCCTCGTTATCGACCCTCGATGGACTGACCGGAATTCCCAATCGGCGTCGTTTTGATGCCGCCCTGGGCCACGAATGGCAGCGGGCCATACGTGGCAATATGGCTTTGTCGTTGATCCTGATGGACGTCGATCACTTCAAGGCATACAACGATAATTACGGTCATGCCGCCGGTGATGAATGCCTGCGCCGAGTGGCCAAGGATGGATTCCGCCGGGTGGTGCATCGGGCCGCCGACTTGGTGGCTCGCTACGGAGGTGAAGAGTTTGTCTGTCTGTTGCCCGATACCGACCATGCCGGCGCCAGGCATGTGGCGGAAGTGTTTCGTTCCAACCTTGAGGCCATCCATCTTCCGCATGCCTATTCCAGTGTCGCTCCCCATGTCACCATGAGTCTGGGTGTGGCCACCGTGATCCCTTCAACTGATCATAAACCTTTGTTTCTTATAGAGAAAGCAGATTCTCAACTGTACCTCTCCAAAAAAAACGGCCGCAATCGCGTCACGGGTGTCGACCTGGGAAGACTGTAGGATTCTTGCTGAGCAGAAACGTGTAGGATTCCGCAATTTTTATCGCTTGTGACCCATCCATCCCTTTTTCTTGAGCTAGACCCCCCCCTCCCCCAAAAAAGCCCCACCATGGGGCTTTTTTTCTCGGTTATCAGGCTGATTTTATAATGAATGGAAGGTCAATATTCAGGATACCCCCGGTTCGGGAAGATTGAAAGAACAGAGGGTCTGAAGGATGGCTCCAGGGTTGTGATTATGTTTGTCTCGCCTCCTTCGTTCCGAAGTCGGATTCTCGCGTGTTCTTTGTGGGGATGAGGCGTCGTGAGGAATGATTTTACCAAAAGGGGGTATCCCGGAGCAACCTGGGGAATGCCTACCGCCCTTACAGTGGCTGAAAGTATTCGGATGGTAATGATGGCGCGCCCGGAAGGAGTCGAACCTCCGACCTACTGGTTCGTAGCCAGTATTCCTGCATCAGGAATACAAGGATTTTTTTTAATTTCAAATAAATACGATCTTGCAAAATAGCTGGGAATGCCCCAAAATCGACCATATTTTGCCAAACATGTAACCCCGGCGTAACCCCGGGGTTACGAAATCAGGAGGTCGAGATGTTGGGTAGACGCATTCAATTTACGATTCCGACGTTGAATAATCTACCAATTCCGACCGTAGGTCGGGACACGTGGACAGATACCAAGGCGACAGGGCTACAACTACGTGTAACCCCGACAGGGGTAAAAACCTTCTCATGGTTTCGACGAAGCCAAGGCAGCGGCGCTCCAGAGAGGATTACATTGGGGCGATGGCCGGATATGTCCATTGAAACGGCAAGGGAGCATGTCGCCCGGCTCAATGCTGAAATTGCCGACGGAGGATCCCCTGCCACGCAGCGTCGGGAGCAACGGAATGAGATGACTTTTGCCGAGATGTTTGAGATTTACATGACCCGATGGGCGAAGATTAGAAAGAAGACATGGAAGGACGATGAGGGGAGATTCCGTATCCATCTTATTGACCTACATAGCAAAAGGCTTTCAGATATCTCGAAGAGAGATATTGCACTGATCCATAACAGGGTGGGAAAGAAGAACCCTATTACAGCGAACAGGGTTATCGAATTGCTATCAAAAATATTCAACGTTGCCAATGATTTCGGGTTATTTGCCGGAGGAAATCCGACGAAGGGGATAAAAAGTTTTCCAGAAAAAAGCCGCGACCGCTTTCTCTCCGGAGAGGAAATCCAAAATCTGATTGATTCGTTGACCCAGGAGAAAGACCAAGTCAGGAACTTTTTCCTTTTGGCTCTCTTCACCGGCGCCCGCCGGGCGAATGTTTTGGCGATGAGGTGGGACCAAATTAATTTGATACGACAGGTCTGGACGATCCCAGAGACAAAGAATGGACGACCAGTGATTGTCCCACTGGTCCCAATAGCCGTGGAAATCCTGACAGCGATCAGGGATGGGGGAAACGATTCTGAATGGGTTTTTCCCGCATCGAACTCAAAGACCGGGCATTTCGTGGAGCCAAGGAAGGCCTGGGAGCGTGTGACGTCTCGGGCGGGGATCGATGGGGCACGGATTCATGACCTTCGCCGCACCATGGGAAGCTGGCAAGCGATCACCGGGGCCTCTCTGCCGATCATCGGCAAGAGTCTTGGGCACCAGTCCCAGCAGGCGACAGCGATTTATGCAAGGCTGGACCTGGATCCGGTAAGAGCTGCGATGGAGACGGCGGTGGCAGCGATGATGGGGAAGAAGTGAGCCGTGTTGCGGAACGGCTTTTCTGGATTTCCACACGTAACTATTTGAATTAGTTCCGATACGGGAATTCCCGTATCGGAAGGCAATCCTTCAATTCAGCTTTAGGTCTATCCCCGCGAGCGCGGGGGAACTCGTGCGCTCGTATTTTTTACGTGCGCGATCGAAGGTCTATCCCCGCGAGCGCGGGGGAACTGATGCTGAACAGGAATATAACTCAATCCACTGTCCCTATCAAGAGGGGAATACACGCCAGCATGAAGGCTCTCATTGGATCGAGGATCAAAAAAGAGCCTTCCCCCCGCCGGATCCATAATTAAGTATTTGGATTGGTTACGATATCGGAATCCCGATATCGGTCGGGGACCAATCAATGCAACCTCTTTATGCTATAATTTATTTTTATTTATTATATATTGAAGATATACCGTTATCATAAACGATGTAGCAAATATGCACAGCATAACCATGTAAAATACTCTTAATGGCCCGTATTCAATAATTAACTGTTGGTTTGCAAACATGATTATAAATAAAAATACTATTGGGGTTAATGCAACAGAAAGGATAAGCGAAGCTTTAATACGGATTGTTTTTGAATTCATTAATATCTCCATAGTTCATGGGCAAGTATTTATATTATCTAATCTCCCACCACTATTCGCTATAAAAGATATAATATCATTGCCCCTTATATCCAAACACGTTCCTGGACCTCCTGGGCAAGAAGCTGGACTATCAATTATTGTGGATAGAGCAATTATCCCGGTTTGCCCCCTACTTGCCACCCTTACTACAACTGAGGAGCTACCGCTGTAATATGTTCCCAAATTATTTGCCAATGGTCGTGGAGGAATACAGGACAGGCAATGGGCGCATGTTGGATCTAAAACGCCACAATTTGCCACTGAAGAAGTATTATAATTTGAGGTATCGGCAGTAACTATATATAACAACCGTTCACGCGGATTAGTAGTACTCCATGGGTCTTCAATATCCGTTGTATCCAGCCCTAGTATTGTATAAGGGATACCATATCCACCGCTGGCAATCGCTGCTGAAAAAGTAAGCGTTCCCAGTAAAGAAGATCCAGGCACTGTAAAGTTTTGATCATATCCAGGAACATACCCAACAGATGCAGCGCCATAAAGATAATCTCCTGTAGGCAATCGATAGCGGAATTCTCTTCGCCAGTCAGTAAGTGCCGCCGTAGTCCAAGTTACGGTGCCATCAGGAGTTATTCCCCCAATAACAGTGCTCCATCCTGGCGGCGCTGCCCCGGTAATCCCTGCTGCGGTGGCATTATATTGATATCCGGTAGATGCGGACGGAGCATATGTAGTACCTACAGCCACTGGCGTTGATGCTGCCCATGGCGGCAAACCACATGGACGCAAAAAAACAGAATCAGAAGCAGCGTAAACAAGAAGTGCATTTCTTATCTTTGTAAATCTTTCTGCGAGCAGGGCTGGTTGTGATTTGTTAGATCCTTCTTGGATCATTGGGTTAATCAAAGTATCCGCTGTTGCATAATCCACAATATCATCGAATGGGCCACCGAAATCACTTCTGTCGGAAAAATCGCGCTTAATATATGTATTGGGAGTAGTATGCGCGGGGGCATAAGTATTTGTATTCTGATACTGATCGACCTCAGATATAGGGTCAGGGATAATATTTCTCAACCCTTTGACTGTATACGCTCCTTTTCCATCATTGCCGTGAGATACTACAGCAAAAACCGCACTGGTTGTTACAGCAAAGAGACCACCGCTACTGTTTCTAGAGTTTATAGTTATTTCTCCAGCGTCTGAGGAAGTTTTTATGATTGCAACACTACCAGTTGATGACGTCGTCCATAAATTACTAGCGTTCTGGGACACATGGTAAGAGAAAAAATTCTCCCATCCATCTAAAGCTTGGTCTCTTGTTATTCCTATTGTGTAAAACGGTATTACACCGAAATTGCCAACGCATGCTCCTCCATAAGCAGGAACAACCCCACTACTAAGCTGTTCTTCTCCAGGAGAATGAGATGAATCTCCAACGCCGTAAGTCGTGTCAGGACATGGAAGACGATTATGACTACGCAGGTAACCAATCATCGCACTTTTGATAATTTCAATCCGTTTTTTTGTTGCCGACGTTGCAGTATAGCTCATCATAGCATTGGTAGTAAACATGCCAATAGTCATAATAATTCCCATCAACAACATAACTATCGACATTTCTATTAAAGAATATCCGTATATGTCATTTTTCAATTTGCCAAAATCAAATGACATCTTAACCCTCATTTCAGCAATGTGAGTTTCCGCATGAAGGCCTTCATCCTATCATGATGAATGCAGATCAATCAACGTCAGGAAAATATCTACATCCTTTTCCCTGCCCAGACGACCCTTCCAACGACATTGAGTTGGTCGATCTCTCCTGGTGGTACGACTTCCATTTCATAATTTGGATTGTCGCTTTTAACTCGAACTGACCCATCCAACATTAATTGAAGTCTTTTTACGAGCAGCGTTCCACCGACACGGACAACGTAGATTGAATTACTCATCAGTGCTCTTTGTTGCCGCATGTCAACTAAAATCATGTCATCGGGATGCAGCGTTGGGATCATCGAATCTCCAGAGACGAAGATCAACCCCAATTGCCCAACCTGAAGCCTCATGGTGTTCCTGAGCCAATCCAGACGAAACGCCATGTGATCGATGATAGACTCGGAATCAACAAAAGCCCCACCCCCAGCGGAAACGTGAACATCGTACTGGGGAATCATGGCATAGGATCCCGGAAGTTGCTCCTCCAGATCATTCTGGTTGATCACGACCGACGACCGGTCAATATCCGATTCAAACGGGTCACCTTTTCCAGTCAACAGCCATTTTCCCGACAGGTGAAAGTGCTTGGCCAATTTCCAGAGGACATCAACATAGATCCGTTGTTTGCCGCTCGCCATTGCCACAATCGTATGCGGCTCGACGCCAGCAATCTGGGCCAGTTCATTTTTTTTTGCTCCAGTGACTTTGATTATCATATTGATTGTATTCACAATCTCTCCATTTTCCGCGCGATATAAAAATATTCTCTTGACCGCCATCCTTAGATATGGCAATGTTCTTTGTAAATAGAACATATCCACATTAAAGCAATATCGGTGCCACATATGAGAGAACATGATTTCGTTTCAGCGACCGAGGCGGCATCGCTCGTTGGGCGATGTGCAGGAACGTTGCTCAGGTGGAGGAAGCTTGGGATCGGTCCAGAGGAGGTAAGGATTGGCAGTTCGACGTATTACTCGCGAAAGGTCATTTCCGATTGGCTGGAAAGAAACCGTCAACGTCTCGATAGCGGCATGTCGCCTGTTGCCTGACAAAAAATTGATGCTGCCTCATGAACCTCTCAAGGCCAATAATAAAAACTAGGGAACTATGTCAAATACTTGGCATAAGCCGGATGACCTTATGGCGACTCCGGGAAGAAGGCATTTTCCCGGTACCGATCAAGATTGGCAGAGGGAAGAACATCGGCTGGTTTGAAGACGAAATCAGGGCGTGGCAGGAAGGCAGGCCGCGGGCTGGGAAGTAGACCGACAAAAAGGGACGCGAGTCAAAGCATGAGAGCCGAATCCATCCTATCGCATCTGGCCCCCCACATAAGCCGGATTGAAAGCAAGGTCTCTGGGAAACGACCAGCCCTCGGCTGGGAAGCAGTGACAGCGGCCATGCCGAAGAACAGGTTGCAATCGCTTCTGGTCCGGGTCAAATGGGCGGGTGACGGTGGGGCATGGCAGGTTTTGGTCGTGGTTGCCATGAAGAACTTATGGCCCCAAGAGTGGAAGACCCAGGATCCCAGCCGGGCACAAAAACTGATGGAATTGGCTTTACGCGAATGGAACGAACCGGGTATCTGTCGCCGCTGTGGCGGACGTGAAGAGGATGGGCGGTGTGTGGTGCGGACCCGGGACAAAAAACATCCCTTCCTGACCTGCCCCACCTGTCATGGGACCGGTATTCGTCAAGCGCGGTCGGGTCGCCAGATGGCCCAGATCATCGGCATCGACGAAAAAACCTGGCGGGACACCTGGAGCAGGAGGTATGCCGCCATCCTGGCGGCATTGAACACGTTGGAATCGAATGCCTTGGCAACCATTTGCAAGGGACTGACTGACAGGGAGGCCGTCCAATGATCAAAATTCAGTGGATCAGCTTGACCAAAGCCGCGACTATCGCGATGGACGCGGCTTGCATTCCGCCAAGGCGGATCATGAGTCGCAATTCCATTTCTTTCATGTCGCGTCTCAGATTGTCTTCCAACTCTTTCAGGTCCCGCTTGGTGGCTAATCTTTCCTCGATCAGTTCGGCCATGGCTTCGGCGTGGATTTCCGCTTGGGCGTCTGGCACGCCAGCGGCCTTGAGCTTTTTAGCGTATGCCAAGGTGTCAAAGGCTATTGCGGTACTCATGGGGGAATCTCCTTCCAGGGGTGCAATCGACCCCAGCGTATCACGAATTTCCCCCCTTGACAAACACCGCTCCCCTGCCGTAGGCTTTCACCTGTCACGGCAAAACACCGTGGCCGGGTTTAGCAGCCCGACCGAGTTATCGGCACGCAAGTGCCACAATCCTCATGTTGGCGCTTTTTTTGCGTCCGCATGTCTGGCGGATTGTGTGAGGGAGCCGCAAGGCTCGCCGGTTTCCGATAACGCCGGTACTGCTAACCACACACGATCCGCCATTTCGTTTAGCAGCGAATGGCGGGTTCCAGTTTCTCAAGTTATCGGAGCCGCCGCATGAATCCGCAATGCCACGCCACATCTACACCTTCTTCCAGCCTCACCCCGCATACCCTGCCAGTACCCCCTTCCGAACCCGTCCGTGGTCTTTCCTACCGCGAGTGCGCCAAGGCATTGGGTGTCAGCTCAACCGCCATCGCGAGGTGGGTTCGGGACGGCAACATCCAGCCAGAACCGGGTGGTGGAGTCGATTTGGAGAAAGTCAGGGAGGTCGGGCATCAGAAGTGGGAAAAGTACGGAAACCGTGGGGACAAGTACAAATGCGGGGTTCCACGCCCTGGGATGATCCGGTCGGAAGTCAACACGGGAAGCCGGAACACCCGTAACGTACAAACCGCCCAAGCCATTCAACTTGCAAAACTCACCGCCGCCGCCGAGGCGATCAATTTTGACCTGATCCAGAACATGGTCCGGCAGGAAGTCACCCAGGCGGTCGCTCCAGGCGATGACGGTGGGTTCGGTGAGCATCGCGCCGTCAAGACCGATACCACCCACGGAGACCTTACCAGACAAAATAAACAGCTTCTGCTGGCATTGAAAAACCTGATGGGCAGACTGAGCGTAATGCGTCGTGCCAGCTATACCGCCAGCGGGAATCCAAGAGATTTTGTTCTTGCGTGGTTACCACCATCTGATGAAGTTCTGGACGACGCCATGGACGCTATCCACGATGCGACCCGGAATGAAGGAGCAGGACAATGAGCCAACTTTCAGCTACTGGACAACTGCTGAGACTGGATCAGATCGCTGAAAACAAATTTCCGAAACCTTTGAAAGTTTTGGGGGCACGATCATCCAGGTGGTGGGACAATGAGATCAAAGATTGGATCAATGCCTGCGATCCGGGTCACGCTGCCCCTAACGCGGAAGGGGATGAGCAATGAACGCGCATTCCCCCCGCCCCAACGAGCCCGCTTCCCCTACCAGGTCCCATGGTCCCATCACCCTGGATGAGACCGATATCTGGTTGCTGAGGCAGAACCTTGAGTTTCTGCGGCACACCCTCGAAAGCATAGCCCCACATAGCAACAAATCAAGATTCATCTTCGACGGCCTGGTTGCGGCATGCAAGAGTTCCGAGGCGGTTCTTGATCGTGGAGTCAGGCCATGACCCAGGGACTTCCAGAACTCATGACGGAATCAGAAACGGCCCTTTATCTCGGCGTCAGTACGATGACGCTGGCCTGTTGGCGCGCCAAGTACCGCAAAGGTCCAGCCTGGGTCAAGATTGGCCGAAAGGCCTTTTACGATAAAGCCGATATCGCCCATTGGATCGATGATCAAAAAAGAGCCTCCCGGCCTCCGGAACCCAAGCCCAGGATTCGACACGAGAAGCAGGCTGAGCGGCTGCGGGAAACTTTGAACCTACCACGAGTGCCACGGGGACGAGCGCGGGCATAAGTGGCAGGGCCATGGATCCGGAGAGGGATGGGTTTTGTGAACCGTAACAATATATATCATTTATGGACAATAAAACAAATGTTAGAATTTGCTAAATATCAACCAAAGAGTGGCCCGGAGGGGGACGTATTTTTTGGAAGATGGTGTTCCCGATGTCTCTCCGACAGGGGATGTCTTATTTGGCGTCTGACATTGGTGGTGAAAATCGACGATCCAAGGTACCCGGGGCAATGGCGTTACGTTAACGATTTGCCGGCATGCACTGCGTTTGAGCCATCCTTGCTGTCAGGGGCTATGCGATGATCGCCGCGCTATTCGTCGAAACCGATGGCGTTTACTTCGGCCTGCCGGACGTGGATCCCTGGGATTTGCCCAGGGACGCCAGGGAATATGACGGTCCGTACCCTGTCGTGGCCCATCCGCCCTGCAAACGGTGGGGTAAATACTGGTTCGGGAGTCCATCCAAGCCCCACGCCTTCAAGATGGGTACCGATGGTGGCTGTTTCGCCTCGGCTTTGACCGCGGTCAGGAACTGGGGTGGAGTTTTGGAACACCCCGCATACTCGCACGCATGGGAATATTTTGGTTTGGCAAGGCCTCCAAGGGAAGGGGGATGGATCAGGGCCGACACGTTTGGTGGATGGACCTGCCACGTGGAGCAAGGCCACTACGGCCACTTGGCCAACAAACCCACATGGCTCTATGCCTGCGGGGTGCTGCTGCCGAAGTTGCGTTGGGGCAAGGGAGAGCAGCGGCTGCATCCAGTAGCCGTGGAACGTCATGGCTATGCCAAAGCACGGCGAGTTGGGATGCTCGCCATGGTCGGAGGCAAAGACAAGGACCGCATCCGCAACCAAACACCGGTTGAGTTTCGCGACGTATTAATCAAGATAGCGGAGGGAAATGAGTTAAAGCTATGACAAATTTATTCTTTTTTGCAACAGGAGTGGCGGTTACAGGATTGGCGATTTACGGGTACTTGACGGTCCAGGAATGGAGGAGGACGCAGGACTTCCGGGATTGGCATAAGAAACATGAGGCATCGCGAAAGAGGCTGGACCTGTGACCTGCCAGTTTTGCGGAAGGACAAAAAAAGTACTGATATTCCCCAGGAATGGAGAATGTCTAGTTTCGATGTGCAGGAAATGCCAAAAAACTTTTTGTTTGATCTTGGGAGGAAGGAGCAATGGCGAGAATAGAGACAACCATGGAAGAGCTGGAAGCGGTGATTGGGGTGAAGGCTACCGCCTATCTCATCTCCACTTTGGGTGGGACAAGGGTATACATACCTAAGGCCATCGAATCAACTCACCGTCTAAACCAAATAATCGGTCCGGACAAGTCGAAAAGAATATCGAAGGTCATGGGGGGTGGATATCTGGTAATCCCTAAGGGGAGCAGGAAAGCCCTATCCATGCGGGACGCATCCATCGTCAAGGCTTACCGGGCCGGGACGAAGGTGCCAATGTTGGCCAGGGAATATTCTCTGACTGAAAGACGGGTGTACGACATCATAGCGAAAGAAAGGGTTTGTCATGCATGAGACAAAAGATACCGAGGCTGCGCCATCGATTCTTGACCGGCAGGATGGCGATGTTTTTTCCGCAGGGGCAGGGACGGTGATCCATGAGCAGATACAGACATCCGACGTCGAGGTCATCGAGGCTAAAGAGGGATTGCTTGGAAGCCTGGTCAAAGCCGCCTACGACATCATCAAGGTAATGCCGAAGCATTGGGGGTTCATGAACGAGGAAGAACGGGACATGCTCCTGGATTGCCTGCGACATGATTTCGCGCCGTTGATTCAGCACGCCGCGCGCCTGATCGCCAGTAAAGGACGGCGGATCATCACCGGATCCATCGACAAGATGACCACGAAGGACACCATCCAGGTGACCATCAATGCCCCAAGGAGTCCGGAAGCCTGCGCCGCCTTTGGCATGGCCGCAGGTGGCGGACAGGTCGCTTTCCTGCTGCTCGATACCGAATCCCTCCTGGGGGATCGCTCCGACATTCCAATCTCCGACCAACTGACCATGGATTTGGACGAAACTGGCGATGCCGCGACCAAAGATGGGACTTCATCCACCATATGCCCACTTTGAGGGACACACAATGAAATTGCCCTATGGAATCTATCTGAACCTCCCCCTGAAGGACTACCTCGCCGATCCGGGTCTGTCTGCCACCGGCATCAAACAGCTATGGTCGTCGCCCCTGACGTACTGGGCCAACTCATCGATGAATCCTGACCGTGAACAAAGAAAGGAGACTCAGGCAAAGATGTTCGGAACAGCCTTCCATAAACTGGTACTCGAAGGTTTTGGAGCGTTCCTCGATTGCTACGCCTCCCTCCCTGACAAGGAGGATTACCCGGATGCGTTGGATGGGGTCTCTGAACTCCGGGAGGAATGCGACCGACTCGGCCTGAAAAAATCGGGGACCATGCTGGATATGTGTCAGCGTATCCGCGAGGTTGACCCTGATGTTGAACTCTGGCCGGAAATTGTTGATGAATTCAACCGCGACAACCTGGATAAAATGATCATGAATCCCGAAGACATGGCCATGATCCGGCGCATGGCATCCATGATCGATGCCCATCCCTCGGCCAGGAACGTGTTTACCGGCGGGGGATCCGAAGTGTCTATTTTCTGGCAGGAAGAGGAGTACGGCCTCCGGATGAAGGCCAGGCTGGATTATCTACGGCCCAACATGATTATCGATCTCAAGACTTTTTCCAATCCGCTGGGCTTGCCTTTGGATACGGCCATCACCCGTGCCATAGCCACCAACAAGTATCATGTGCAGGCGGTGGTCTATTTGAAGGCCTTTGCGGCAGCGCGAGACTTCATCGCCCGAGGGCTGATGCCTAAGGCCAACGGGGAGCAGTGGTTTCTCCCCATGGTCCAATGCAGCGAGCCACGATTTTTTTTCGTATTCGTCGAAACTGGTGCCGCCAACAACGTCGTCCTCCGGGAGCTGCGGCGCGAAATCTCAGGGGCAGAATCAATCGCCTATCAGGCGGGATGCAAAATTTTTCGGCATGGGATCGAAATCTTCAACCGGTGCGAAGTGCAGTACGGAATCAAACCGTGGCTCGATCCCCGTCCCGCGGAATCTATCCAGGACCACGATTTTCCTCTTTGGGCGCAGGAGTAAGGGCATGGCTTTCCAAATCAAACCTGCGCAAAGGACGCAACAACCGATACTGATCTCCCTCTGGGGAGGCAGCTTTACCGGCAAGACGTATTCAGCCTTACGGATCGCCCGGGGCCTGGTGGAGCCGGGGAAAAAGGTTGGCATGATCGACACCGAAAACCGGCGCGGCCTGCATTATGCTGGGAAGGTGTGTGATTTTGACCATCTGCAATTCGATCCCCCATTCACCCCCGAGCGCTATATCGAGGCGTACCGGGCCTTCGAGCACGCCGGGGGCTACGGATGCATCATCATCGATTCTGCCTCCCACGTCTGGGAGGGAGAAGGTGGCGTCCTCGACCAAGCCGACAGCAGCAGATACGTAGGGATCAAAAAATGGCAATCACCCAAGACATCTTTCAAACGGATGTTGAATATATTCTTGCGATCACCCATGCACATCATTTTCCTCCTGAGGTCGAAAATGGGCGTGGCGCAGGAAGGGCGGGGCAAAGAAGCCAAAATTGTATCGACCGGTCTGGAACCGATCTTTGAGAAGAACGGCATCTTTGAAATGACCGTCTCTGTCCTGCTAGGTATGGACCACAAACCTATGTTTCAACCGCAATCGGAACGATTGTGGTGCCACCCGTCCATTCCCCCCGTCAAAGCCCCCGATGAGATCCTCCGCAGTATCCTCCCAGGAGAATATTTGAACGAAGAGGTCGGAGCGGCCATCAGGTCCTGGGGCACGAGCGTCGAACGCGATATTGCCGACGAGGCCCGCAGGGCAGCATCCCGTGGCGCCGATGCCTTCCGTGGGTGGTGGAGCGGTCTGTCTCAAGACGACAAGGCCATGGTCAAACCTATGGTGGATGAAATGAGAGAGATTGCCGCTCGGGCCGACGAGGAGATGGCGCGCCTGGAGGCTGATGAGGAGACCTCGACCACCCTGGAGGATCAGCCGGATCCCTTCGTCGGGACGTCTGGGCAGGAACCGGGCGATCGTCCCGTGACGACCATAGCCCCCGAAAAGGATCCATTCCTAGCCAATGCGGAGGCGCACGCATGAATGTCGCCACCATCATAGGACGGGTAGGTCGTGTCAACGATTTGCGAAGGCTTCCGGACGGCACGCCCGTCCTGGGGTTTTCGGTGGCGCACACCCTCAAACGGAAAAACCAGGAGGTCACGACCTGGTTCGACTGCGGACTGTTCGGGGTTCGTGCCGAGGCGGTGCAACCGCACATTCGGGTGGGAGATCCCATTGGAGTGACGGGGGCCATCGCGCTCAACGTCTTCACTGATCGCACCGGGAAAACCAGTGCTGCCATCAAGCTGACGGTTAACGACGTCATGCTGCTTGGACAAAAACCCAACAACAACGGCGGGGGCAATAAACCGCAACAAGAGCGGAAAAAAGATAATTTCGACGATAATCCGTTTTAGGTGCTGCGGCCGGTCAGTAGCCGCAGCGCCCCCAATCGTCAGGGGAGATCGTGGACCGCACACGTTGGCGATGGCGGTGACGGCGGGAGAGACCGCCTTTGCAAGGGGGACCTTCTGGGCGGGAACCGCGCCCGCAGCATACCAACCCGGCTTCACAGCCTTCCCCCAACGATGAGTTCATCAATCAGGCGCGAAAAGTTGGAGGCGGTGACGGCGGGAGAGACCGCAAAAATCATTTTTTTATGGATTCTTGCCAAGCCAGATGCCGTTGGAATTGGTAATGATCTTATTCTGCAATATAAACGGAGGTTTTTAACCATGAGAACATTCAGACAGGTATACACATCATTCTGGACTTCCGAGAGCGTGAGGGTTCTCAGCATGGAGGCCCGGCACTTGGCGCTGTATCTCCTCACGGGACCTCACACGAACATGATTGGAGCGTTCAGGATTCCCATCCTCTACATCTGCGATGACCTTGACCTGCCAGAGAAGATCATCAGATCAGCCCTTGGGGAACTTGCATCGCCCTATCCAATACCATCTGGTAACGGTTCCGGAACCGTTCCGGAACCGTTCCGGAACGGTTCGGAAACGGATGCTGAACAACTTCAAGTGGGTGTCGAAACCTATTCCAAATACCCCCAAAAGACCGACTCGGCATTCCTCACCTACGATGAAAAGAGCAGATGGCTTTTCATTCACAACTTCCTTGAATTCAACAAGCCGTGCAATCCGAACATGGCGAAGGCCATGACGGACCTTCTTGCCGAAGTTCCAGAAAATCTTTCATTTTACAATACGTTGAAAGAGAAGATCGACGTGGCTGTAAGGCCATTCAAAAGCAATTCCGAGACCGTTTCGAAACAGTCACGGAACGGTTCGGCAACGGTTCCGAAACCGTTTCGAAATACAGAGACAGAGACAGAGACAGAGACAAAGACAAAATCTCTCCCCCCCCCCCCCCCCCCCCGGGGGGGGTGAGCGGGGGGAAAAAATTTTTCTTTTCGAATTTCCCGGAAAGGGAAAAGAACCCCCCCCCGAAACAACCGACACGG
>JADFZF010000250.1 GCA_015232645.1 Magnetococcales bacterium
ATTCAGAGAAAAGCAAGACACCTTGAGAACGGCGTTCGTTCGGCGCTTACGGCTATTCACGTTTCTGCGATACCCGCCGGATCAGTGGAAATCCCTTCGTACGACCAATGCCGTTGAGCGGCTGCACGAAGAATTCAAGCGGCGGATCAAAACCCAGTGCGTGCTGCCTTCAGCCGAAACCTCCGCCATGTTCTTCTGGGCGTTGAGGCATCTGGGCAGATCATCATGCGGAAGGTGGATGGATGGAAAACATTGGCAGAGCCGCCCATGGATCTGGACTTGGGGCAGGCGGCATGATCAAATAGCAACGGTCGGGGGCTGCGGTGCCAAACGAATTTCCACCAACCTGGAGACACGACCCTTACCACGCGGGACCTCCCTCTCGACCAGCGGCCCAAGACCACTTCCCGCTACTGTCACGTCCCTGCTGTCAGCCTGAAAATTCCATACCACTGCCCCTGGGTGCCACCGCGCTCAGTACAACAAGGTTTTTGCGTCGGCAAGCGACGCAAAAAGCCTTAATTCGTTATGCGGCGTCCGCCAGAGGTCGGTATCCCAAAAGACTTGATTCATCTACCTCATCAATCTGTTCTGGTTCCAGATAGAGGTTGGCGTAGTCTAGATACACTTTTTCGCGAATGAATAAGTCAAACAAATCCGGATCGATATGTTGGTCTTTCTTCATGTGTTCCATGATCTTCAAGGATTCCGATAACGTTTTTCCCTTTTTGTAGGGGCGATCTCGCGCCGTCAATGCTTCAAATATGTCGGCAATACCCATGATGCGTGCTTGAACTGACATTTGTTCCCGGCGCAAACCATTGGGATAGCCTTTGCCATCCATACGTTCATGATGTCCACCGGCAAACTCGGGCACGCGCTTCAAATAATTCGGAAATGGCAAAGATTCCAACATCTTGATCGTTGCAACAATGTGGTAGTTGATGATTTTTCGTTCTTCCTCCGTAAGCGTTCCCCGGGAAATGGTGAGATTTTTCGCCTCGTCATCGGACAGCAAGGAAACCCAGTTTCCTTGACCATC
Source organism: Magnetococcales bacterium (assembly GCA_015232645.1). Lineage (GTDB taxonomy): Bacteria > Pseudomonadota > Magnetococcia > Magnetococcales > UBA8363 > UBA8363. The sequence goes on from JADFZF010000250.1 coordinate 1,043, forward strand.
CAGATATCGCTGCCGTGCAATCTCGTATATCCGCTGTTGTTCCTCCTTCGGCATGAACTCGCTGCCCGTGTTGACCCGACGCAGAAAATTCATGTCATCATTGATTTTGTCTATTTCCTTGACGCGACGTTCCCAATCGATTTCCGGCGCTTGACCCGCCTTCATGGCCGCAATTTCCTCCTTCAAATGGCGGATTTCCAAATCCCGCCGTATCACCTCCATCCGGGCCGAAACGGTTTCAATGCGATCATGGATGGTCTCCAGTTTGACGCTCTTGTCAACCACATGAACCGGCGTTACCACCTTGCCACAATCATGCAACCAGGCGGCAATCCGAAGTTCATAACGATCATCCTCAGTCATTTGAAACCCTTGAAACGGACCTTCCTGGGTTCGGTGCGCCGCTTCGGCAAGTTTCATCGTCAGCTCGGGAACTCTGCGGCAATGCCCCCCGGTATAGGGGGATTTGTCATCAATTGCCGATGCAATGAGTTCTATGAATGCCTCAAATAGTTTCCGTTGCCCATCCAGCAACATTTTGTTGGTCATGGCAATCGCAGCCTGAGACGAAAGGGCTTCAACAAGGCGTTGGTTCGAACGCGAAAAGGCTATCACCTCACCTGTCTTCGGATCTTGGGCGTTGATCAACTGTAGAACACCAATGATCTTGTCCTCATGGTTTTTCATGGGAACGGTCAAAAATGACTTGGACCGATACCCAGTGCGTTTGTCAAAAGCCCGAGTTCCGGAAAAATCAAAACTGTCAACATCATAGGCATCCGGTATGTTGAAGGTCCGGTTCTCAAGTACGGCACGTACCACCACCATATGGTCATTGGCATTGCCATCTTCCAAGTGCAAGGGAATTGGCTGGAACAATATGGGCACGTCAGTGGTTCCACCCATGGCGATTTGCAGCGAATCGTTATGAATCGTGGCAAAATGCAAACAGGATCCATCGTCGCTCATGGTGTAAAGCGTCCCACCATCCGCTCGTGTCAGATTCTTGGCTTCCAGCAGGATGGTTTCCATGAGGCGGGTGCTGTCCTTTTCCGCCGAAAGGGCTAGCCCAGTGGAAATGAGCCGTTCCAATTGCTGTATGCTCCCCTGGATGTCCGTGTTGTCCATGATCGTCGTTCCTCGTTGTTGACCTGCTTATGGGTTGCCCTACCCCTTCACGCGGGGCCAGGTACTGCACCTGTCGCTGCTACTCATGGTCAGTACATCCAGCTGTTCCATGGCCCGCGCCCAATCGGATACCGCAGGAACCGGACAGATGCCCCGGTGAGTTTCGCAAACCTGAAATCCGTTCTCGACAATAAATACTCCAAGTGGGTTATCTCTCAATTCTTTGTGGTCATACGGATTGCTGCGGCGTTCCGGCAATGACCCTTCCAAGGCGGCTTCCTCTCGTTCATTCCTATGCATGATATTTTCTCCCATGTTCCGTTGGTTGTCAGTTTTCGCAACAAAGGCCTCCCCTATTCCGCTTCTTTGGCAACGGGGCGTAAGATCATGGACACGTTTTCCTCCGTTGCGAGGGTTGATTATGTTCAGGTCGTTGTCAGTTTCAGTGCAATGATGCGATCAGTTGATCAATCTGAGTCTGCGTCATTTCAATCCGCGGTATGGGACGATCTCCGTCCATTTGTGCCTGATAGACATCAAAATGGGTACGCATCACTCCATACTCATTGGCAAAACTCTGCACTTGCGCGCTTTCGTACTTGATCACGTCTTTGATGTCTTCATCCGCAGCCTCCTCCTGTCCCAAGGCATTCAGGCATGTGGCTCTGGCCAGAATGCCGGGAAGATAATTGGGGTAACGTTCCAAGGCCACATCCAAATTGTCGATGGCTTCCTGGTACATCTTCTGCTGCATGAACGCTACCGCCCTGAAGTAGGGGATTTTGGCGTTCCCGGGATCCAACTTCTCTGCCTGGTTACAGTCATTGATGGCATCCTCACAGCAGTTGGCCTTCAAGTGTGCCGCACATAAGGCCAGCCAATTCTTACTGGAGCCCCCTCCGGACCAGATGGCATTGCGAAAATCTTCTGCGGCCCACTCGTAATAGCCCTTTCGCAAGTGATCCATGCCAAGTTGGAAATGTTTTTCGGTATTCATGTCTTCGCTCCTGATCCATTCCGCCTATAGTTGGAGTACCGCCATTGTTATCCAATTCAATCTGTTGGTATCCAACCTTATCCACAAGCTCCGTAACCCAGCAGGTGGCGATCGAAGATCTCCTGGTCCAGCTTTTCCTTTCGATCAAGCTTGGCCGCTTCGCTGAGGGATTGGCCCTGACGTGAATCATTGCGGCTCATCATCCGACCCTTTTTGGACTTATGCTGCCGAGACTGTCTCAGAATGTGGGACTTCATGATAGTGACTCCCATAATCGTGTTGTCTAACCGCTCAAGACCATGACTTGGACCGAAGCTGAGGTTGCGGTTCACGTTTGCCTTCGGTTTGTACCCTTCCTGTGATGTTCGACAATATGGTACAAAATTGGTTCCATAAAACGTGGTGTTTTTTTTTCGTCCGTCGCCTGCCATCTGTGCCAATGTGGGCGAGACACTGACCTACTGGATGGTTGATTCCAATTCCAAATCTATAGAGCATTAATAATCCAGGGCCATGCCACAATGGACTTCACCCGTGCGTGATCATTTT
>JADFZF010000251.1 GCA_015232645.1 Magnetococcales bacterium
GCCGGCCAACCAGGTATCGTCCCACCGCCATGGTTTCCAGGCCTGGAAAAAATGATCGATCCAGCTCATGACACCGCCCGTGGAACGATCCCTGAGCCCATGCAGGACCAGGGTCAACAACCCCAGGGAGAGGATGAAATAGGCATTGAATATCAGCGAGTAGATGGATAGTCCGCTCCAAAGGGCAATCAAGACCGCTTTCAAGAGTCTGGGTTGTTCACAATGGGACAGAAAGGTATGGATCAGCAGGGTCATCAACATCAATGAACCGCTGTAACTGCGGATTTGGGGAGCCTGATTCATGATCAACGGTGTTGAAGCCAGGATCACTGCGGCGACCACTCCCGCCTCCCAGGTGAAATAACGCACAGCCAGGCGATAGAGGAGGGCAAAGGTGATGAAAAATAATGAGATGGGCACCAGCCGGGCCACTTCCAGATGCACCATGGCGTCGCGCCAATCGCCAATCCCCCACCATTTGAACGCCAGGTAGGTCAAACGAAAAGACAAGTGATGGTTCAGTATCCCGGCGGCGACCAGATGCCCTTTGAAATCAAGAAAGATGTCTTTGAGAAGCGATTCAGCCTCATCCGGATCCGCCTCCAGGAACAAGCCGAAGGTGAACTGACTTACGAAAAATGGAACGCAAGCCAGAACAAAGATTGCGATCGACAGGGATCGATCATCCCGATTCCATCTCATGCCTGATCCCCAAGGATTGGATTGGTTGCAGAGGCGGTTTCCCTGTCGAAAAGAAGCGAGCCTTTTCAGGCTGGTCCCCGACCCTCCCGAACAGACCGCGTCACGATGTTGGCGGAACAACGAGGAGATGAGTTCCGCGCAGGTGGAATGGTCATGATTGACGGTCTCCCTCGGGTAGTGTACGCCAGATGGCGGCGCGTATCATACCGTTGGTAAATTTCAAGGTGGGATTGGAGCGCAACCCCGAGGTTTCCACCAGCCCGACTTGCAGCAAGCGGGCCATGGCGACTTTGGTCGTTCCCGGGTCGGAGTGCAACTCCAGGGCAAGCAACTGGTTTTCCGTCACCGTTTCCATGGCGGCGATGGCGCGAGCGGTCCGCCAATCGATACCGGCATCGTGCAAACGCTCAAGGATCAGACCCTGCAAGGCGGGTGGGAACAACCTTTCCTCGGGGAGGGTTTCGATGGACTCGCCGGTCAACTGACGTAAATGTTGCACCATCTCGCGGGCAAACAGAGGGACACCGCGGCACCAACGCGACAGGCGCAATAAAAATTCATCGCTGACGGATGAATGGCTCAATGAGGAACGCAACAGGTCGATGATGACACGGGCGTTAAGCTTGGACAGGGCGACAGGTTGCATCCTGGCGGTGGTTGGGAGTTGTCGCAGCTCCGCCTTGCGCCCGGCGCCCAACAGCCAGACGAAACTGCCATCAAACTTCTCGACCAACCGTGGTAGAAGGGCCAGGGTCGTGGCATCGGCCCATTGGAGGTTGTCCAGGAACAGGATGGTACGGACAGGATCAAGGCGCACGACCTTGGAGATGAATTCCGCCGCGGCATCGATCAGACTGGCCTCGACGCCGGATCCTGTTGACCCCTCGGGGGCTTCCAGAGCGGCCAACAGGGCGTTGCCCAAGCTGGTCAACGGCTCTCCCAGGGTGGCGGTCCAGGCGAGCAGCCGTTCAAGGGGGGAAACGAGGGGCGATGGCGGATGGGTCGCTCCCGCCAACTGTTCCAGGACCGGCACCAGGGGATGAAAGGGAAAATGTCGCCCTGACGGACGGCATCCCCCGACCAGCCAGCGGATATGCTTTCCTTGAGTCGTTTCCTGCCTGAGGACCTCGACCAATCGGGTTTTGCCAAATCCTGCCTCTCCCAACAGAATGGCTGCCTGACTGTTTCCCTGAAGCAGTCGATCCCGATAACCATGTAACGTGGCCAGTTCCGTCTTTCGACCCCGAAAAGGAAACACGGGTGCTGGTGGGGTGGCATCGACGGCCAGCCGTTGGGATAAATAGGCCTGACCATAACGCCCAGCCAGGAAAACCAGGGCATTACGCGTGGCCTCATCCATCCAGGGGGTGGCCAACTCCTGGCCATGTTCCCGTAATCTGGGACACGCATGGAGCAATTGGGCCCCATGCAAGGTCAATTTATCGCCATCGCTATTGGTGACCAGCTCACCGGTAAACACACATACCCGGGCGGGAATTTCCATGGTAACCAGCTCTTTGCGCCCAATCCGCTGCACACGATCGAAGATGCGGTTGGCGCAACAGGCTGCCCGTTCGCAATCATCTTCCCGCAAATGGGGTACTCCGAACAACAGCAACAAGCCGTCCGGCAATCCCTGCAATACGCCGCCAAACCGTTGCGACTCCTGTCGGCAGATTTCGCGAAAAAAATGGTTGAAACGGGCAAATCCGTGACTGCCGAGGGTGTTTACCAGGGTCTCGGACGATTGGATCTCGACCCGGACGATGGTCACCGGTTGGATGGCGGCGGTGAATCGTGGGAAAGCAGGCAAGGGCGGCGGCATGGCTTTCTTTTTTCCCGATATCGCCCCCCGTCGACCACCCGATTGAGGTAAAAACAACGATCCATCCTCGGCGTTGCGTCCCACCTCAGCCGCCATGGTTCGATTGGTGACGTTCAACCGGCGGTAGATTTCAAACAGATGCTGTTTGACCGTACCTTCGGAAATGTTCAGGACCCGCGCCACCTCCTTGTTGCTGTACCCTTGCTGCACAAGGTGCAATATCTGGTTTTGTCGTCGGGTCAACGGTATGGCAGGGTTTTGGCTACGCATGAAAATCGTCCGTTGCAGATTGGATACCTCAAGACGCAACTCGCCGGCATCCGTTGAGATTGGGTGGCAGAATGGGGTCTGAAAAAAACGCCCTTCTTCCCGGACCCATCGCTTCATGAGTCAGCCCTGGAGGAATGGTATGATCTTGATCATCATAGTTCACTATTGGCGGTTTCCAATGGGCTTAACAGCGGCTTCAACAGATAATCCAACAATGACCGGCTGCCGGTGATGATCTCCGCTTCCGCCCCCATGCCTGGAAGAATGAAGTATTGTTGACCCGAACGGCCGATCACTCGGCTTTCGGGTTGAACGACACCTTTGTAATAGGCCTGTTTATCGGTATCCATGTAAGTGAATGGAGAAATGGCGGTCAAGCGACCGGAGACAGTCCCATAACGATCGAAGTCGAAGCTGGTCACACGCATCACTACTGGCAGTCCAACGCGAACGAAACCGATATCCTTGGGAGAGATATTCATCTCCAGGGCCAGTTCGTCGTCCATGGGGATGATTTGCAGCAACAGGTCCCCAGCCGCCACCACCGCCCCCTTGGAGCGGAAGCGCAGATTTTGTACCCGGCCTTCCACAGGGGCGAGAATGCGTAACCGTTTTTCGCTGTCATTGAGTTTGTGAAGCGCCTCCCGGGTCTGGGCGATATCGTTGTTGACCTCCCCCAATTCTTTTTGCGTCTGGGCCATCAAGTCGGCGGTGAAGGCTTCTCGTTTGGCGCTGATTTCCCGAAGCGCGGCACGGGCTTTGTTGAGGCGAATTTCCAGGGAGCGTATTTCCCCGGTACTGTTCAACGCGGTACGTTGGGTTTCCATCTGCGTCAGCCGGGGGACGAGATTTTTTTGTGCCAATCGGCTTTGCAATGAGAGCAGCGATTCGTTCACTCCG
>JADFZF010000252.1 GCA_015232645.1 Magnetococcales bacterium
AAAACCGTGGACGATATTGATGGCTGCCTGGAAAAACTCATGGCTACCGGAGCCGATTCGGTCATCGCCGTCCATGAACTTCAGGATCATCACCCCATGCGCATAAAAAAGATCGTCGATGATCGCATTTGCGATTTTTGTATCGCCGAGCCTGCAAATGCCCGGAGGCAGGATCTGACTCCCAAGGCCTATATCCGTAGTGGGGCTATCTATGCCATGCGGCGCGATGTGCTGATGGTGGATCATTGCCGTTATGGCTCCTTCGACAGCCGTCCCTGGTATCTTTCCCAGGAAAAGGCGATCAATGTCGATACCATGGCCGACTTTCTGTTGGCTGAAATTTTAATGAAACAACGTCAGGAGAATGCAGGATGCCAAGCGTGAACCGAAGGATTGCGGTCGTAGGTTATGTAATTCTGGGCTTGATGCCAGCCCTGGCATGGAGCGAAGGGTCGGATGGCAAGGAAAAGGAATCATCGGAGGACCAATCGGGCAAGATCAGCTACATGCTTGGTTGGCGCATGGCCGCCGAATTGGAAAACCTGCCGTTGAAACTCGATTCCAAGGCGCTCGTTCAGGCGATACAGGATCGCCTGGAAAAACACAAACCGAAGTACGATCAGGCGGAGATGGACAAGGTACGTTCCGCCATGATGGCAACGTTCCAAAAGGAAAAAACACGACAACTGGAAGAACTGGGGGCAAAAAATCGTTCCGCCGGCCAGGCTTTCCTGGCGGAGAATGCCAAAAAACCGGGGGTCGTGACCACCGCCAGCGGCTTGCAATATCAAGTGATCCGGGAGGGCAAGGGTGACAAGCCCAAGCTCACCGACCAGGTGAAGGTCCACTATTCCGGAACCTTGCTTGACGGTACCGAGTTTGACAGTTCCGTGAAACGTGGCCAGCCGGCAACATTCCCCTTGGACAAGGTGATTCCCGGTTGGACCGAGGGGCTGCAGCTCATGCAACCGGGAGGAAAATACAAACTGTTCGTCCCCTCGGAATTGGCCTATGGCAACAGCGGTGCCGGTGGCAAAATCGGTCCCGATGCCACTTTGGTATTCGAGGTGGAACTGTTGGAGGTGCATTCCGGCAAGGATGCCTCCTGATCCCGACGACCGGGACGTCTCCCGGGGGAGAACTTTCCCAGTCTCCTCCGGGATTCATTCACGATCGTATCCACTCCCGGGTTTCGGGAATGAAATGGGCCAGTCCTTCCAGTATGCCTGCCGCATAACAGCCGTTCATACCGTAGTCCCCCTTGGCCAGGTACAGGAAGATGTTGGTCCCGTTTTCTCGACTTTGGCGAATAGCCTGGTGCCGTACCGCATCGGGGGCATTACGTACCAAGACCGCCGGGATGGAAGAAACCAGCACATCCAGGTCATTGCCCGAATCCCCCGCAAAAATGACCCGGTTGGGCAAAAAGCCTCCCAGTTGAACCAGATAACGGACCGCTCCCAGTTTCGAGGCTCCCTGGGGCAGGACATCCAAAAAACCATCGCCGGTCATCTCGTCGCGGCTGATGATGACTTCGACACGGAGCCCCGATGTCCGGAGGGTATGGACGATGCGGTCGTTCAGGTCGGAGGGGAGGTCGCGACCGAACCAATAATAGCTCAGTTTGAATCGTCCCTGACGTTCCGGCTCCTGCAGTTGAATCTCTTCAAACCCCTGCAACCGACCAGCGATCTCTGCGCCGCTCCACCCTTGCCAACCCGGAGCGATGGTGGCGTCCCAACCGGCATGGCGTTGCCAGTCTCCCCGTTCCCAGGTCCACAGGGCCGCGCCGACATCGGTAACAAGATAATCGGGCCGGGGCAGGCTGAATTCCTTGATGGCCTCTTGGATCATGTCGAAATCACGACCGCTGACATAGGCCAGCGCTACCTCGGGTCGGGCAACGATGCGATCAAACCGGGGACGGGCCTGGGGGTCCTCGGGGTGGCGACCGTTGCCGATGAGTGTCCGATCCAAATCGGTGGTCATCAGAATGTTTTTTTTCATGATTGTCCTCGACTTCAACGGATGGCTCGGATCGCCCATGAGATCTTCCGCAACACATTATGCTTCATGAACAACGATTGCGCTTGCCCCCGCTCTCAGGCTTTGTTATTAAGGTACAGCGATGACGTCGGCAAGGCAATGGCCCTGCCGGCAAACGGCTGGTGTCGGGGTGTGGCTCAGACTGGTAGAGCACTGCGTTCGGGACGCAGGGGTCGGAGGTTCAAATCCTCTCACCCCGACCAATCATCCCCATCCCCGCCTGCGGGGGGTCGTTGTGCTCATCGTATCCATTCGGCAACAATCGACGGCGCCTGACGTGAACCTGACCAGGTTCCCTTTCGTCATCGCAACAACGATGCGAGCCACCGACGCTTTGTCATGATGCACCATGGGGACCTCAAGTGCATGCAACGGTCAGTTTCCTCATCAACACCTCGCTTGTTGTACATCCCCACGCGACCGATCGCGGCTTGGACGTCAGAAAAACAAGCCATGGCTTCCGGATTTGTTTTCGACAGGCCAGATTCATGTAAGACACCACCCCAACCCTCTCCCCGGGAGCCAATCAACCCAATTGGCATCCCGATCCTGACGTGGTACCATGTTCCAGGTTTCTCTAATCGGTTGGGCTGACAAGGGGATGTCCATGGAAGAACTTGCAGTAGCCGACGTCGGCGTCGAACGCTTCAACAGGGACCATCAGCGGTTGCTGTTTTATGTCCAGGAATTCACCAGCCTGTGCGACCGCTTCCGCCAACGCACCCCCTTCCCCGATGAGTGGGATCAGGTCGATCTCCTTTTTCGTCGCCTGGAAGACTATACCCGGAACCACTTCCGTTCCGAGGAGGGGGAACTCTCCAAAATCGGCTTTCCCGCCCTGAGTGCGCATCAACAACAACACCAATATTTTGTCGACGTCCTGACCAACCTGAAAACCAAGGTGGTCAATCGGGAGTTCCGTGCCATCGGTACGGTCGAAACCCTCCTGATCGACTGGATCGTCAACCATATCAACCAGACCGATGTGCAATATCGAACCTATCTGTCCACCGAATCCACTTGATATCGTAGCGCCAGGTGTGTCCTGGCGGTGCTGTCGTTCAACCCCGTTTCGCCTGCATGCCAGCCATGAATACCCCCGGAGCCCAGGAATTGGAAGCAATCATCGACAAGGCCATGTTCAACGAAATGATCTCTGTGGAACAACTCCACAAAATCGTCACCGGGACCGCCAGCAATCTCATGCTTCTCGATATCCGCTGCCCCGAGGAACAACGTGAGGGGATCATTCCAGGTTCATTTTTATTTCCCAATGGCCACAACCTGGCCAACCGGAGTGATACTTCCATCTTTCGACGATCATTTTCCGACCGCTTCAAACCGGAACAGTTCAATCCCGACCTGCGTTACATTTTGATCTGCCGTTCTGGACCGAGGACCGAAATCGCTCTGCCAGCCTTTCTGGAACACGGCTTTTCTGCCTGTGAACTCATCGGAGGGGTGCTGGAGTGGGTGCGGCAGGGATTTGCGTTGGCTCCCGCCGATGCTTCGCGGATTCTATGACATCGGTCCGGAAACAGGACGGTGCCTGTTCCCGGATCCACCTGACTTGATCGCCGCCGCTCAACGGCTCAATTTTTTGTAATGGACCCGGTGCGGTTGCACCGCCTCGGCACCCAGAGTTTTCC
>JADFZF010000253.1 GCA_015232645.1 Magnetococcales bacterium
ATGTCGATGTTGGCGTCGAAGGTGGAGTGGCCCCACCCTTTTTTTTGCGGATATTCCTGAACGGTATAGGAGGTATCGGCGACCAGGAGATCGACGCCATGCATGAAGTCGGTGATGGAGCGGCTTTTTTCATTGATATAGTGTTGATATTCATCCCATCCTTCATCACCGTGATTGTAGATATTGTAGAGTTGTTCATGATCGCCGGTGAAGAACATGCTTCGGCCATTGCAATCGATGCGATAGCCGAAATTAAGGACGGGATGGTTCATGAGGATATTGCTGACGGTGACGCCGCCGATTTGGATGGATTGTTTTTCGCGGAGGGTGGTGTAGCGCAAGGTGGCGCGCAATTCCGCCTCGCGAACGGGGAAGTAGCAATATTCGAACTGCCGGGAGAGGATTTGGCGGATATTTTTTTGTCCGACGGGATCGAAGGCGCCATAGATGTTGACGGTATTGCCTGGGATGAAGAAGGGGATGAAGAATGGAAGTCCCTGGATATGATCCCAATGGGTATGGGTGATGAAGAGATGGGCTTCGATGGGAAGTTCGCCGAAGAGGGTCAGGGCGAGCTGATGCAGGCCGGTACCGGCATCGAGGATGATGAGTTCGCCATTGTCGCCGCGTACTTCGAGGCAGGTGGTATTGCCGCCATAGCGGAGGGTTTTAGGTCCCGGGACGGAGATGGAGCCGCGGACACCGCGGAAGGTGAGTTTCATGAGTGTGGTGTGGATTCTGTCAAGGAACCATCCTCCTGGATCGTGGTCAAGAGCAGAGCCTGATCGATTTCATCGGCGATCAGCCCCATGGTGACGGAGAGAGATTCAAGATCCCTGCCGAAGAGAGAGACCAGGGATGGAGGGAGAGGGTATGTGTCGTTGGAGGATTCGGAATGTTTTTGCAGCATGCGATTGGCGATGAGGTTGGCGGTATAGACACAGGCGAGCAGGGGGGAGTCGGCGCAGGACTCGGGGTCGTGGTGCCGTCCCATGCTTCGGATGATGAGTTCGGGCAATTGCCATGATCGTCCCAGATGTTCGCCGACGACGGTATGTGTGGTGGAGATGGAGTTCATTTCGGCGTCGAGGAAGGAGGATTCGGGGATATAGGAGCGTTTGAGGAGGAGTTCGTAGCGTTGGGGGATGAGTTGGAACAGGGCGACCTTGCCGAAATCGTGGAGAAGTCCGGCGACGTAGCAGTCGGTGGCTTGGTTTTCGTTGACCCCGAGATCACGGGCGAGTTTTTTGGCGATGATGGCGGTGGTAAGGGAATGTCTGAGGATGCTGGTCAAGGCTTTGGGGAACTCCTTGCCGCCGCCGAGGAGTTCGACGGGAGCGATGGCCAGGGCAAGGTTTTTCATGGTATTGAGGCCGAGGAAGACCACGGCTTCCTTGATGGCGGTAATTTTTTTGGCGAGGCCGAAATGTTCCGAGTTGACCAGTTTGAGGAGATGCATGGTGAGGATGGGGTCCTGTTCGATGACCTTGACCAGTTCTTTGGGTGGGTGATTGATATCGTTGGCAATTTTAAGGATGCGATAGCCGCTGTGTGGGAAAGCGGGCATGGTTTTCATGAGGGAGAGGAGGTCGGATTCGGAAAAGGCCATGGGTCCACACGCTATCGTCGCCATGGAATGGCGGCGAGCCGGTTTGCTGGTTATCGTCGAGGCTTGTGGGGCGCGGAGCGCCCAGCCAAATATTATGTTATTCGAGCGCTTGTGGCTGGGCTTCGGCGCATCGAATCTCTATTCTACACCTTTTTTCCATCATGTTCATTCCTTATTCGCAAATTTTATATCGTGGAGTCGGTTTTTTCAGTTTTCGGGAACCCGGGAGGTCGATGATCGGAGGCCAGGGTGGGGGCGCCGAGGCCATTTTCGCGGGCGGTATCAGCGATGATCCCTTGAAAAACGGAGCCGGGCTTCCTATTGTGTTGTGTCGATTTACCGGCAGGGAAAGGGGATATCTGGCCAGAGGGGTTCCAAAGGCTGGATGACGGCAAGCCACCCGACCCGCCGCGGTTCAACCTTCTTTCGAGGTGCCTGAATGTTCGATCTGATCCGTGATGCCCATGCCCAGACCGCGGCCGCCGGCACCCAGGCGGCCATGGGTAACATCATTTTCATGGTGTTGTTGTTTGCCATTTTTTATTTTTTGCTGATCCGTCCGCAGCAAAAGCAACAAAAGGCCCATAAGGAAATGATCCACAACCTGCAGCGTGGTGATGCCATTGTCACCGGGGGCGGATTGATCGGCAAGGTTCATCGGGTCGACGAGGATATGGTCGTGGTGGAGCTGGGCGAGGTGGAGGTGGGTGACAAGACCTTCCGACCGCTGCGAGTGAAAGTCAAACGCAACACCGTCGCCACCGTCACGGCCAAGGCCGGCGTGGTGGCCGACGACGGTCAGAAGAAGGACAAATCGTCCGCCGACGGCAAAGAAAAAACCTCATGATCTTCCCCATGGACCCATTCACCGTCGGTTGACCCGCCATGAAACATCTTCCCCTATGGAAACCCGTGGTCGTGGTGCTGGTCACCCTGTTTTCGTTGCTGTACGCCGCCCCCAGCCTGTTGGGTGGAGTCCCCTCGTGGTGGCCGTCGTGGCTGCCACAGTTGGTCATTGCCCGCGGCCTCGACCTTCAGGGGGGGTTGTACCTGCTGTTGCGGGTAGAGGTCGAAAAGGCGGTGGAACAGGCGGCGGAAAACATGGTGGATGACATCCGCGGTATCATGCGTAAGGAAAAATTACGTTACAAAGGGGTCGAACACGATGGTCATGGCGGGGTTGATCTCAAGCTGTCGCAGCCCGAGGATATGGTCCAGGCACGGCGAGTCCTCGCCAATGAGCTGCATCAGGTCGTTTTCAAGGAAGATCCCGACACCTTGACCCTCAAGATGACCATCTCCGACAAGGATCAGAAGGAGATGCGCAACTTTGCCGTCGAGCAATCCATCCAAACCATCCGTTCCCGCATAGATCAGTTCGGCGTCTCGGAACCCAGCATCCAAAAGCAGGGGGAGGATCGTATTTTGGTGCAACTCCCCGGGTTGCAGGATTCGGCGCGCGCCAAGGCGCTCATTGGCCGTACCGCGCGTCTGGAGTTCAAGGTGGTGGATGAGAAGGGTGACCTCGCCAGCGCCCTGGAAGGTCGGGTCCCTGCTGGGGATGTGGTGTTGTATGGCGAACAGAAGGATCACAAGGCCAGGAAAACTCAGGGTCGGCAACCGTATCTCCTGAAAAAACGTACGGTTTTGTCGGGAGAGATGTTGACCGATGCCCGGGTCAATTTCGATCCCCAGTATAACGAGCCCTATGTCTCCATCACCTTCAACAATCAGGGGGCACGCAAGTTTTCGCAACTCACCGCCGAGCACGTCAACGAACGCATGGCCATCGTTCTGGACAACACCGTCTATTCCGCTCCGGTGATCCGGGAACGCATCGACGGTGGTCGGGCGCAAATCAGCGGCAGTTTCACCACCGACGAGGCCCATGATTTGGCCATCGTCCTGCGGGCCGGTGCCTTGCCGGCACCGGTGACCATCATGGAGGAGCGCACCGTCGGTCCGACCATGGGGAGCGATTCCATCAAAAACGGTATCAACGCTGCGGTCATCGGTGGCGGATTGGTCCTGGCCTTCATGGGGGTGTATTACCGCGCCATCGGTTGGCTGGCCA
>JADFZF010000254.1 GCA_015232645.1 Magnetococcales bacterium
CTGGCCGATTTGACTCTGGCCACGCGACAGCTTTCCACCCTGGTTCGGGCCGGGCTGCCGCTGGCGGAAGCCTTGGAGGCGGTATCGCGGCAAACGACCCGTAAACGGTTGCGTCTGCTTCTGCTGGCGGTAAGGACCCAGGTGCTCGAGGGACAGTCGTTCTCCCGGGCGCTGGCCAGTTATCCGCACCTGTTTTCCGATTTGTATCGCGAGACGGTGGCTGCGGGTGAGCAGACCGGCAAGTTGGAAAATGTTTTGGAACGGCTCGCCGATTATCTGGAAAACAGCCGGAAGTTGAGGCAAAAGGTCGGACTGTCGATGATTTACCCCATGGTGGTACTGGTTTTTGCCCTGGGGGTGACGGTGGCGCTTCTGACTTACGTGGTTCCCGAGGTCTCCAAGGTGTTCTCCGATTTCGATCGCGATCTGCCGGCTTTGACACGGGCTTTGATCTCCCTGAGCCATTTTATCCGGACCTACGGTTGGCTCATGGGGGCGGGTCTGGTGCTGGGATGGATCGGATTGGGGATGTTGTTGCGCAATCAGGCGGCCAGGTACCGGTTTCATCAATTGTTGCTGCTGCTGCCGTTGGTGCGAACCCTGATCCGTGGCCTGGATGCGGCCCGTTTTGCCCGTACCTTTGGCATTCTGGCCGCCAGCGGCGTCCCAGCCCTGGAGGGGATGGAGATTTCCGCTCGGGTTCTGGTCAATCTGCCCATGAGACGGGCGGTGGAACGGGCGGCGGTCAAGGTGCGCGAGGGAGGAAGCATCCACATGGCCTTGAATGAAACCAACATCTTTCCCCCCATGCTGATTCATTTGGTGGCCAGTGGCGAAACCAGCGGCGATCTTGCCGGAATGTTGGACCGGGCTGCGGAGGCCCAGGAGCAGGAGGTGGAAACCCTGGTGGCTACCCTGACCGGGTTGATGGAACCTCTCCTCATCCTGATGATGGGCGGGGTCGTGGTGACCATCGTCATCGCCATCCTGCTTCCGGTCTTCGATCTCAATACCTTGATCAAGTGACATCGGTCATGCCTTCCTGTTGCGGTTCGTCGGCGTCTCCAGATCGAGAGGGTGGCTTCACCCTGTTGGAACTGTTGGTGGTCTTTTTTATCGTTGCCTTGCTGTCCGGTCTGGCGGTGGTCTCGCTGCGCGGCACCGATCCTGAAGGGACCCTTCGGGAAGAGACGCGGAAAATCAAGGAACTGATGGATTTGGCCTCTCAGGAAGCGGTTTCTTCATTTCGGGATATAGGCCTGCGTTTCAGTACCAGTGGCTATGTCTTTTGGATCCGTCATGATGGCAATCCATGGGAGGTGTTGAAAGGGGATGCCTTGCTTCGGCAGCGTGACTTGCCGGAAGGGATGACCTTATCCTTGTGGTTGGAAGAGGTCCCCGTCGATCTGCCCGATGCCTTGGGTGCCGAGAAAGGGGTCTTGGCGGGGGAGGCGCCCATGCCGCAACTGTTTTTTTTCAGCAGCGGCGAACGTCTCCCATTCCGTCTGCGCCTACAGAACAAATCCGGATTGTATCGCGATTTGAGCGGGAGCCTCCTGGGAGACCTGAAAATTGAAGGACCAGCCAAGTGAATTCGCGGTCGGTATTCGGTTTTTCCCTGCTTGGGGTTTTGGTGGCGTTGGTGGTGCTGTCGGTGGTATTGGGGGGGGTGGTGAAGGCCACCGGGGTCTACGCCCGCAATGAGGCTTACCTGGAGGAGCACGTCATGGCCCATTGGGTCGCCATGAATGTGATTGCCGAACGTCGGTTGCTCAGAGTATTTCCAGGAGCCGGGGTTCAGTTTGGCGAAGAGCAGATGGGGATGCGGCAATGGTACTGGCGGGCGACTATTTCAGAGACTGCGGAGGCTGAGATCCGCAAGGTGTTTGTGGAGGTGTTTTTGACCTCGGGACGGGATCAGGCTCCGGTATCGGTATTGAATGGCTATATTCCCAAACCTTGACACGGGCAATCATTCCAAGAGGATCCACAACGGGTTTACCCTGTTGGAGCTATTGATCGCCCTGGCGATTTTCGTGGTGCTTGCGACCATGGCCTACCAGGGGCTGGCCAACATGCTCAAGACCCGGGATATTCTTGAGGATCGGGCCAAGACCCTGCGTGAAATGCAGATGATTTTGATGGTGTTGGGCAATGACCTGGAACAGGCGGTGGCACGGACCGTCATGCTGGAGAGCGGCCAATTGGAATCCGCTTTTTTGGGTGGTGAGCAGACGGAGCGTTTTTTGGTCATGACCACGGCCGGTCGGCCCAATCCTCTGGGAGATACCCGGAGTGAAATGCAGCGGGTGGCATGGTTGTTCGTCGAGGGGACGCTGGTCCGGCGTTCTTGGAAACAGTTGGATGCCTTGGGAACGAACCCATCGACGGACGAAACCATGGCTCGGGGCATTTTGAATCTGGAGGTGGTGTTTTGGGATGAGGGAGGGGGGAAATTTCCCACCTGGCCCAAGGAAACCAACAAATCGACACTCCAGGATCTGTTGCCCAAGGCGGTGGAAGTGACCATGGAAAAGCGTGGTGTCGGACATATCCATCGCATCTTCGAATTGCCGGGGTTCCCCAGATGGCTGTGATGGATGGGCGGCATGGTTCTGGGGAAAGCGGTGTGGCACTGATTACCGCTTTGCTGATCGTATCGTTGGCGACCATTGCCATGGTGGCCATGGCGACACGACAAAAAATGGAGTTGCGTTATGCATCGATGTTGATGGGACGGGACCAGGGTTGGAATATGGTTTTGGGGGGTGAGGCCTGGGCCCGGGCGGTGTTGAGGCGGTCCGAGAAGGAAAATGAATGGGATTCATTGGACGAACCTTGGGCGCAGAAGATGGCCCCCATGCAGGTGGAGGGGGCGACGGTTTCGGGGTGGAACGAGGATTTGCAATCTCGTTTCAATTTGAACAATCTGGTCGTGGATGGAAAGCGTGACAACATTGCCATGGCCATGTTCGAGCGATTGTTGGAGCGGAGGGATTTGGATCCGTTGGTAGCGGCGGCGGTCGCCGATTGGATGGATGCCGACAATGAGACTGGCGGACCCAGGGGGGCGGAAAATGATATCTACGGTCGTCTGAAATATCCCTACAGCGCCGCCAATCAGCCGATGCAATCGGCATCGGAACTGATGCTGGTTCAGGGGTTCAACGCCAAGGCATGGGAAAAATTGAAATCGTTTGTGGTGGCCTTGCCTGTCCGAACACCCATCAATGTCAATACCGCCCCACCCGAGATTTTGAGTTCTCTGGCCGCGAACATCACCATGGCGGATGCGGATCAGGTGGTCCGAACGAGGTTCATGAATCCTTTCAAGAATGTCAACGATTTCCGCAATCATCCCAATCTGGTGCAGGCCAAGGTGGATCTGCAAAAGCTGACTGAGTTTCACATTGGGGTTCGAAGTTCGTTTTTTATGGTCAATGCCCAGGCCGAGGTCGGGCGTGGCCGGATGTTGTTGCGCAGTTTGCTACGTCGTGGTCCGGATGGGGTGGTGGTACTTAGGCGGACCATGGGTTGGCCCTAAGGAACAGGAAATTGATCATTTATCGGTTTCATGTTTTTCAGGTATTGTTTTCGTGTCACCACTTGGATCTTTTGGTTCGGGAATATTGAAAGAAAAAAGGGGTCTGGGGGATTGCCCCCAGGGTTTTGTTTGTGACT
>JADFZF010000255.1 GCA_015232645.1 Magnetococcales bacterium
GATCCAGGGTCAAGGAGGCGGCATCGGCCAGGGAGGCCAGGGGTCCGTGGCCAAAACGGGGCAGGATTTCCCCCTGGATCAACTGGTGCGACAGACGACCACCACCACCGTGGCCCAACAGAATGCACTCTTTCATGACAAAACTCCCGAGGCGTACTTGAATTCGGCGGCACAACTCCCCTCCGAACTCACCATACAGGGACCCAAAGGATGATCGGGATGACAGCCGCGACCAAACAGCAGACATCGCTTCGGGGTCATCTTGCCTTTCAAGACCTCGCCGCAGAGACAATGGGGGTGGCTGTGTCCGGGTTCAACGGCGAGGGCAAAGCGATGACTGGCATCATACCGATGAAATTCCGGACGCAATGCCAAACCACTCGAGGGAATGGTTCCCAATCCACGCCACTCGGCGTCCACGGCCAGGAGATAACGCTCCATGATACGTTGTGCCTGGCGATTGCCCGAGGGTTTCACGACACGATTGTATTGATTATCGACATGCGGATGGTTCGTCACCCATTGCTCCGCCAACCCCTCCAGGCCATGCAGGATATCCAAGGGTTCAAATCCCGCCACCACACAGGCCATGCCATGGTTGGTGGCGTAGGGGAGATAGGCATCGGCACCGATGATGGCGCTGACATGGGCGGGACAGAGCAGGCCATCGATGGTCATTTCGGGATCGGCAATCAACGCCGACAGGGCGGGTGGAACCTGTTTGAACGCCGTCAGCAGCGAAAAATTGCCGATCGCTTCGCGGATGACGCCATCCAACGCGGCCATAATGGGGGCGACCGTGGTTTCAAAACCGATGGCGAGAAACACCACCTCGGTTGGCCGATGATTCCTGGCCAGTTCCACGGCATGCTGCGGCGAATAACAGATTTCGACCCGGCCTCCTTGGGAACGGGCCTGATCCAGGGTGGTGCTGGAACCGGGAACGCGCAGCATGTCGCCAAAGGTGGCGATGATTTTTCCCTGGGCGGCCAGATCGATGGCCGCATCAATCACCCCCGGAACCGTCACACAGACCGGACAGCCCGGACCACTGATCAGGGTGATGTTATCGGGGAGAAAATCACGGATTCCGAAACGGGCAATGGCCATGGTGTGGCTGCCGCAGACCTCCATCAGGTGCAGATGTCGGCCCTGACGCGCCAAATGCCGGCCATGGCGCACCAATGACGCCCGATAATGATTGGCCGCAGCCATTTGGCGAAATCCGTTGATGTAATTCATGACTCCCCCGTTGCTTGCGCCGCTGCGGTCGCAGTGTCACCATCCCGATTGCGCCAGGCTTCAGCCAGGTCGGCAAACAGCTTCAAGCGTATCTTTGCCTCGGTGGTATCCAATTTTTCAATGGCATAGCCGGCATGAACGAGGACATGCTCCCCCACCTGGGGGTCTTCGACCAGCATCAGGCCAACGGAGAGACGGACACCATCCAAAGAGACGACCCCGCTGCCATCTTCGTTGATGGCGATGATTTCCATGGGAATGGCAAGGCACATGTTATTCCTTCTCCCCAATCATCCAGGCTTGTCCCACGGCGACGGAACCATCTCCCACAGGGATTTGCCGGTGGCAAAATACTTGAAACCCTTGATGTTCCAGCGACACGATCAGATGATCCTTCAACAAACCATTCATGAAAACCCCGCCGCTGAGCGCAACGGCATGGAGACCGGTCAGTTGGTGGGCATACTGGACCATCTCCTGGATCGCCGACGCCACGGCGAGATGAAACGCATAAGCCCACAGAGTCACTTCCTCCGGGGTCAAACATTTTTCGGGCGGAAACTGGCGAAACGTTTCCGCCCAATCGACGAGCAGCACTCCGTCATGGTATCCGAGTGCATAAGGGAGTCGGTGCTCATGAGAAAGAATACCGTGGAAACGTCTGGCCTCGGCCTCCAGAAGCATGGCCGGCTCCCCTTCGTGACCGATGGTGCCGGGGGCGATGCCCAGCAAGGCGGCGAAGGCGTCGAACAATCGTCCCGCGGCATGGCTCATCGGGGCATTGAGACGGCGCCGCCATTGTTCGGTCCAAATGGTGATTGCGCCAGGGGTCAAACCGTGACGCTGCCGCCAACCATCGCTGATGGCCACCCCTGCATCCAGCCAACGGGCCACAAGTTGCCGGTCAGGATGGCGGACGGCCGCGTCCCCTCCCGGGAGCGGCACCGGGGCAAACGTCCCCAGGCGCAGCGATCGACCAGGAGTCATCTGCAACAATTCCGCCCCCCACAGGGTGCCATCCGTGCCCCACCCCATGCCGTCCAGGGACAACGCCAAACCTTCCTGGAGACCATGCTCCGCCATACACGCCGCCGCATGGGCCGAATGATGTTGTATCTCAATGACCGGTAGCCCCCGCTCCCGTGCCAATTGCCGACCGAATACCGTCGGGTACATGTCGGGATGAAGGTCGACGGCGATCACCTCCGGGGGGAACTCCCCGTCCAACAGGGCTCGGGCACCCCGTTCCAGTCGCATGCGCGTATCCGGGTCAGCCAGGTCACCCACCATGGGAAAAAGAGTGATTTCCCTGGAGCGACCCAGGGCGATGGCATTCTTGGTTTCCACCCCCATGGCCAGCACCGATCGCTTCAGGGGTCTGGCCAATCGGAGAGTCGTTGCAGGTTGGGGCTGATACATGGGGCCGTTTCTTTCACATGACCGACTGGATACTCACTCTCGTTGCAGAACGATCAGGACGCCACCTGCCGACATTGCGCCTCCAACCGTCGGCGTTCGATGATTCCCGCCAATGTCAAACCGATCGTCGTCAGCAATGCCTCTTCATCCTGTTCCATCACATGGTCGTCGGTCGGATAAAGACTGACGATTCCCAATACCTTTCCACGGGAAACAATGGGAAAACAGCAGTGACCATGCGGAGCCATGCCGGGGGACGTGACCGTATGACGTTCGTCGCCACGGGATGCCACCAAGATTTTCCCCGTTTCCAACACCTTCCCACACAGGCATCGACCCGGTTCAACCTGTCCGCACGTCTTCCCAAGGTCCTCGGGGAGACCTTGGGACACCACCAGCCGCAAAACCCCGGCCTCTGCATCCGTCAGAAAAATGGCCCCCTTGTTCATCACCCGCAATCCTGGCATGTTCAGGATAATCCGCAAGGCGACCTGGAGTTGTTCATCCATGGAAAACGGTTCCAGCGAGGTTTCCAAAAGGGCGCTGATGGCAATCCGCGACGCCAATGCCTTCAGGTTTTGCTTTTCCATGGCGGCCAGATCCCCGCGCATCGCCTCCATGGCTTGGAGAAACTGGCCGATTTCATCGTTTCCATGTTTTCCCAAGGGCACGTTCAGACGCCCCTCGCCGATATCCTTGGCCAATCGTCTCCCAACATTGAAAGAGCGTGTCATCGACCTCATGACCAGCAGGATCACCACCATGGCCACCACGATGGCCGCAATCGCCGCACCCAGAAACACACTTTCGGCATAAGCGTGCCCTTCGCTGTTTCGGGCATTCATTTCCACGGCGGCCGCCTCCAGGGCGGCGTGCACCCGGCGGGCGGCCTGAACCATTTCCTGGTCGTAGGTTTCCATACGGGCCTTGACCGCGGCATCGCTGCGATCGAGGGACGGATTCTTCAGAAAATCAACGTAGTCCTGAAAGTGTTCGACATAGTCGGACTCGAACC
>JADFZF010000256.1 GCA_015232645.1 Magnetococcales bacterium
GTGACGGGTGCGACCGGCAGCATCACCGCCAAGCCCCTCACCGTTTCGTTGGCCGATGGCACGGTAAGCAAGATCTACGACGGCACCAACACCGTGGCCCTGGGCACCAGCAACTACCAACTGAGCGGGTTGCCCAGCGGGCAGACGATTACCTTGAACCCGATCTCCGGCACTTTGGGGCAGAGTAACGTCGGCAACGGGCTTTTTGTCACGGCGACGTTGAGCAGCGGCGATTTTGTCGCCGGTCCCGGAACCGAATTGAGCAATTACATTCTACCCACCAGCGTCTCAGGTACGACCGGCGCCATCACCGCCAGGCCCCTTACCATCGCCTTGGTCAACGGTCCGGTGAGCAAAACTTTCGACGGTGCCAATACCGCAGTCCTGAGCGCCAACAATTTCCAATTGAGCGGGCTACTCAGCGGTGAGTCGATCACCGTCGATCCGCCCACAGGCACCTTTGGCCAGAGCGGCATAGGCACGGGACTTTCCGTCAAAGCCAACCTGTCCAACAGCAATTTTGTTGGAGGTCCCGGCACCCTGCTGTCCAATTACAGCTTCCCTGACAGTGCCAGCGGGGATATTGGCACCATCCAACCGCCGTCTGTGTCGTTGATTACTTTGATTCCGGCACCAACCACGACCGCGCCGGTCATCAACGTGTCTAACAACAAGAACATTTTCGGTCTGGGTCAGAGTTCGGCCTTTCTCCCGTCCAATCCTGTCGGCATCGCCCCAACCCAGACCAACACGGCGTCGACTCAAGTCGGCGGAAGCAATCCGACGGACACCGGGACCAATTCGGCATCTGGATCGACCTCGGGCAATGAATCAACGTCGGGCAATGAGACCGCTCAGGGGACTGCCGGCAACACGGTGGGAGGAGGCAATGTTCAGAGCGGAAGCCCGGCACAGGATAATTCCGCCAACGCGATGTTGACGAGTTTGGGAGATTCGAACAGCGTGCACAACTACGTCAATGATTATCTCTCTTCGATCTCACTGGGAGCCAACCGTTGAAAATTTTAAACCTTGCCGCTCTTGCTGGTTGTATGGTGATCATGGGGGCCAATCAGGCCTATTCGCAGGCATCCATCGAACCAGGCCGTGTACAGCGACAGTTTGAACAACCGAGCGTTCCCCAGCCGCAGACCGTTCCGGAGCTCGCCGTTCCCGAGATTCCGCAAACCATCGCCCCCGCTGAAGCCGCCAAGGTTCAGGTGCAATTGACGGATATCGTCATCGATGGATCGTCGGTCTACAGCGCCGAAAGCTTCAAACAATTGACTGATCCGTTGCTTGGACACGAAATCGCATTGACGGAGGTTTACACCCTGGCCAATGCGATCACGACCCGCTACCGCAACGATGATTATATTCTTTCGCGTGCCCTCGTGCCGGCTCAACGCCTGGACAAGGGAATTTTGCATATCCAGGTCATTGAAGGTTTTGTCAATCAGGTCAAGTTTGAAGGGTCGAGCCATACACTGATGGAAGAATACGGAAAGCATATTGCCGCCGAACATCCTTTGCGCGGCAAGATGTTGGAGAGATATTTGTTGCTGATGAATGATCTGCCAGGCGTATCGGCCCGTGCGGTCCTGGCACCTGCCACAGGAACGTCCGGTGGCTCCGATTTGACTGTGATTGTTGAACAGAAGGATATCTTCGCCTACGGTGGCGTCGATAATCATGGAACCCGGTACATCGGACCCATCGAAATCTTTACGGGAGCCAGCAAGCATAATCTGTTCAGGCACGGCGACCGGACCACAGTCAGTGTTGCATCCGCCATGCAGACACGACAACTCAAATATTTGAGCATCAAGGAGGAAACGCCTCTGGGAAACGATGGCCTCCTGTTGACGGTCAACGCCGGAAGCAGCCTTTCAAAACCGGATTTCCTGCTGAAGGACCTGAATACAAAGGCAACAGGTCATTCGTTTGGAGCCAAGATCAGTGATCCGCTTATTCGTAGCCGGGCGGAAACGTTCATTGTCCATGGGAGTTTCGATTTTCTGGATTCCAAGACCGTCATGAACGATGATCCGGGGATTGCACCATCGACGGACGATCGTCTGCGGGTTCTTCGTTTCGGGTCGTCCTACGACTGGGCCGATCAATTTTTTGGCCACAATCTGTTCAACGTCGAGCTGAGTCGCGGTCTCGACGTTTTTGGCGCATCCGCGAATGATCGTGCCAATCCATCGCGACCGCGGGGACGGAGCGATTTCAACAAGGTGACGGTCGATCTGTCCCGACGGCAGGATCTGGATCGATGGGTTCCCAATCTGGGAATTTATCTGGCGACTGCGGCGCAGAGTTCTCTGGGCGAACCCTTATTATCCTCGGAACAATTCGGTGTCGGAGGTTCAACTTTTGGCCGGGGGTATGATTCCTCGGAAATCATCGGCGATTCGGGGATTTCGACCAAGGTCGAGCTTCAATACTCCAGGAATGTCGATCGTTTACGGACCGTGGTGCAAATTTATGGTTTTCATGATTTCGGGGTGACCCGCAACAGACTTCCCGACACCGGTGGAAGAAATGAATATTCCCTGGCTTCGGTCGGAGCGGGTGTTCGTTTTGACATACTCAAAACCTTGTCCGGCGATTTCGAAGTGGCACAACCATTGACCCGGGAAATTGCAGCCGAGGAACTCGCCGGAAAAAATGGCAAGACCCCCCGAGTCCTGTTTTCTCTCACCGCCAGATTTTGATTCTCCGGCAGGAATTCCGGAGCACGTTCTTGGGATCCTTACCCGCTCTCCGTCGCGATTTTCTCATGACAGATCTTAACAGGCATGACTTGGAAGGTTAAGTAAGTTATGATACGGCCCATCGGCTCAATGAGCTGAATCGGATGGAGGGGCCACTTCCCAGAGGGCGGTGGTGGGGACAAATCCCCAAAGGTTTTGTTTTTCCTATTTCTTTTCGATGCACGTCAACAATGCTTCGAGAGAAGGGGGAGGACAGGAAACCAAATCTAATACCAAAAATCATAGTATTTGTTTGGCATCACCCCAATTCCCGCCGGGAGGGGGATCTCCCCCTTCCAAGACCCATCCCACGAACGGGTTTATACCCGAGGTGTTTCTGTTCATCAAGAATAACAATTGAAGCCAAACATGCGATTATTATTTTGTGGATTATTGTTGAGTTTATTGTTTTCTGTCACCGGAGAGGGATGGGCCATGAGCGCCAAGCTTTTGCCCGAAGGGGTCATCCGGGCACGTCTCTATGGGAACATTGCCGAAAGTTCTCATTGGTATGGCGATCATCGTGAACGGCAACCGTTGGGTCAGGTTGGATTGGATCAATTGGCGGCCAAGGGGATTCCGGCGGGTGTGACGAATGGTTATCGTATCACCAACGAAGCCAGTTATCGCCTGCATCGTACCGACCTGGTCGTGGATTATGGCCTCAGCAGCGATTTCAACGTGGGTTTGTGGTGGCCTTACTTCCATCATGACACCCAGGAATCCACCACCGTGACTCAGGGAACAGGATGGGCCAGTCTCAGTGGTGTCCAGCGGGCGGGTATTACCGGAGCTGTGACAACCCTCGACAACACCGATCCGGAACATACCGGTTGGGGAGATTTGTATCTTGGTGTGAAACAGAGGGTTTTAGGAAAAAATT
>JADFZF010000257.1 GCA_015232645.1 Magnetococcales bacterium
GCCAGATTGAAGGCGCTGGTGAAGGAACCGGCGACAATCATGAAGTGTCCATCCTGGAACACGGGAAAATCATCCGGGGGAATCAGTGCCCTGGTGGGATCCATCTGTTCCCCGGGCTGCTGGGTCTTGTTGGCAATGAGGGGAAATGTATCGAGCCGGGTTTGTTCCGTCAGCAGGCGGGCGGCCTGGATCGACGCGCCGGAGGTGGCAAACGGGCCGGTCAGAACATGGGTATACCGCTGTTCCAGATAGGTGGATTCACTGGTCAGGGGCGTGATGCCCAGGGCAGACAGTTGCGTCATTGCGGCTTGAATCCTGGCTGCATCCGGGGAAGATTCAACCAGGACAAAATGCCGTCCGGCCTGAACGGGTGGGAGTTTTGTGATCTGGGGCAGGGCCGACAGGGCATCCTGCACCCCTTTTTTCTGACGTGCTTTTGCGGCCGCTTCCTCGGCTTCCAGAAGGGCAAGTTCCACAATCTCGATGCCGGCTGCGGCCAGTTCATCGTCTACATTACCCTTGAAGGTTTTGCCATCCTCGACAGATTCTTCATGCTGGTCGGGAGTTGTCTGTGACTCGGTACCTGGCTGAGTCCACGATTCCAGGGAGGTGTCCGGCGCAGAGGTATCCGGTGCAGCGGTGTCCGGCGTGGATGCGGTTGCGGAATCTTCGGTTGTTGATTTTTTGACAGCAGCAGGTGCCGGTGCGGGTGATGCCGGGGATGATTCAGCAAGCTTTTCGAGGTCCTGGGATTGAAGTTCCGCCAGATCGACTTCGGAGACGGCTGATTCCGGGGTTGCCGGAGTCGGTGATGCCGTGCCTGCTTGGGCGTCTGGAGATTCCAGATCGGTCACCTGTACGGCCTCTTTCATCTCGGGAACCGGGGGTGGACCCCCTGTTACGGAACTTTCATTTCCTTCATATGTTTCATATTGTTGCGAGAGACCGCTCTCGGCTTCGGTGGGACTTTTGAAGAGGGAGATGATGGGCATGGTGGCCGTGACACCGGCGGCTCCCACCATGCTCCAGTAGACCAGGGCAAAGACCACGCCCCATCCGCGTTGGGGTCGCATCCGCAACCCGTTTCGAATGGTCTTCAGCGTATGCGACAAAGAGGCCGATGGCTCGGATTTGTCGTCATTCTGAATTTGAGGCATTGCCTCGTTTTCCGCCATTGCCCGCCTTTCCGGTCCTGGCCGTTGCCACTGTGGCAAACGGGATGTCTGGAAATTAGCAATTTCCAGACCAGTAAACATTCCGGGAACAATGTTTTCGGAAGAATCGCGAAAGCGGGTCAGGAGTTGGGCGGCTGAACAAGCCGGGGAAGGGCAGAGCCGCTTCCCCGTTCAGGCAGGCGTGACCGGGATGGGTGATCAGGATTGCATGAGTTCGGCAATCAGGTAGGCCATGTCCAATCCCTGGGTGGCATTGAGACGCGGATCACAGGTGGTCTCGTACCGTTCCCGGAGATTTTCCGGCAGGACCTCCATGGAACCGCCCAGACATTCGGTGACATCTTCGCCGGTCAATTCAAAGTGGACCCCGCCCGGGATGGTTCCTTCGGCCTTGTGAATGCTGAAAAACTGTTTGATTTCCGAAAGAATGTTGTCGAAAGGCCGGGTTTTGAACTCTTTGACGGTCTGGGTGTTGCCGTGCATGGGGTCGCAACTCCAGATCACCTGACGGCCTTCCTGATGCACTTTGCGGATCAGGGAGGGGAGAACGCCGGCAATCTTGTTGTGACCGAAACGGGTGATGAGGGTCAGGCGTCCGGCTTCGTTGTTGGGATTGAGTCGGTCGCACAAGCCCAGAATGTCATCAGCTGTGGCCTGGGGACCGATTTTGCATCCCAGGGGGTTGCGTACACCCCGCAAAAATTCCACATGTGCCCCGTCCAGTTGCCGGGTCCGTTCGCCGATCCACAACATGTGGGCGGAACAATCGAAATAGTCACCTGTGATGGAATCAACCCGGGTCAAGGCCTGCTCGAACTCCAGGATCAAGGCTTCGTGGCTGGTAAAATACTCGACCTGGCGCAATACCGGTGTGGTTCTGGAGTCGATACCAATGATTTCCATGAAGCGCAGGGCGTCGCTCAATTGATCGGCCAGGTGGGCATAACGCTGTCCCTGGGGACTTTTGGCGACAAAGTCCTGGTTCCACATCTGCACCCGGTGCAAATCGGCAAACCCCCCTTCGGTAAAGGCCCGCAACAGATTCAGGGTGGATGCGGATTGGAAATAGGCACGTTCCAGACGTTTGGGATCCGGCTGCCGGGCCTCTTCGGAAAAGTAGGGGTCGTTGACCGATTCTCCCCGGAAACTTGGCAGTGAAACGCCATTCTGGGTTTCCATGGGGCTGGAACGGGGCTTGGCAAACTGACCGGCGATACGTCCCACCTTGACCACGGGTTTTCTGGCCCCATAGGTCAGAATCACGGCCATTTGCAGCAACACTTTCAGTTTGTCGCGAATGGCATTGGCCGTAAAATCGCCAAAGGATTCCGCGCAGTCACCCCCCTGCAACAAAAAGGCCTTCCCCTCGGCAACCCGCGCCAAGTGCTGCTTGAGGGAGAGTACCTCTCCCGCAAAGACCAGCGGAGGGAACTGGCTCAGGTTGGTGAAAGTCTCGGCCAGAGCCTTGGGATCAGGCCAGTCGGGTTGTTGTTCTGCCTTGAGTTGCCGCCAGGAGTCGGGACGCCATGTTGGAGACACTGGAAAAAATCCTCATGCCGGTTGGGTTGATTCTGAAGATATCGAACCTACCCTTATAAACCGACTGACAAACCACTGGCAAGTTGCAATCCTGGGCTTGATCAAATGGGTCAAAACTAAAAACTCATCACACAGGATCCTTGTGCCTGAGAACAAAATCTGTCATTATATACAATCACATGCGCATCAAGAAGCTATAAACTTAATTTTTCTAAATCTATTCAAAAATTTATGAAATTTTGCGGGGAGAGTCCAATCAGGTTTCAGGGGAGGGGTAGCAGTGAACGATATGCGGCTTGGAGTTCGGCTGGGGTTGGGTTTTTTTCTGGTATTGTTGATCATGGGCATCTCCTTCGGCGTGATTCTGGTCCAGCTCAAGGGAATGGCCAGGGAAGCGATTCAAGTGCGTGATGAGAGCGTTCCATTTGCCCTCCTGGCGGAAAGGATGACTGGCCAGGTCAACGAGGTCCAGCAATTTTTGACCGATGCCTCCCTTACCGCTGATCCGAAAGCCGTGCAGGAGGCCTTGGCGGTTGGCAAAGAGGTGCGTGCGGGAATTGACAGATTTCTGACAATGTTCAACAGCGAAAATGACCAGGAGGGGGTACGCCGGATTCATGATATTCAGAAAAATTTTGAGGGGTTTTTGCAGATTGGACAAAAAATGGTGCAAGCTTACCTCGACCACGATCAGGTGGCTGCCACGGCATTGATGGGTGAGTTTGACAAGGGAGCGATCAGTCTTGAATCGGTATTGGAACCGTTGCGGAAAAGCCAGGTAGATGAAGCGCAGGCAAATCTGGCCAGCGTTGTCAGATCGACCGAGGCGCTGGGCCATCTGCTCTGGATCGTCATTCTGATTGCGACTGCGGTCGGGGTTGCCACGGCTGTGGTCATCATCCGGATCATTC
>JADFZF010000258.1 GCA_015232645.1 Magnetococcales bacterium
GCAATCCCCCAGACCCCCTTTTTTTTTCAATCACTCCGAACCAAAGGGATCGGCGATGTCAACCCTTCTCTTCCAACCAAATTTGCTGAATGGCCTCAAGGATCTTTTCATTGCAATGTCTCGGATCATCGACGAAACCCGGCAATGCGATCACCCATTGCATCAGATCGGTAAAACGCACCGACATGGGATCGACATCTGGCCTGCCATCCGCCAAGGCTTCACCTATGGCGCGTACATCAGTCCATTTCATGACCTGCCCCCTTTCTGACCAATACGTATGTTGACCGAATGTTCCGGAATAGTCACCCTGAGTCCATCCAACTGGTCGGTAATCGCCACCTGACACCCCAGGCGACTGGTAGGGGTCAGACCAAAAGCGCGATCCAACAGGTCTTCTTCATCCTCTTGCGCCGGATCCATGCGACCATACCACCCCTGGTCCACGATCACATGACAGGTGGAACAGGCCAACGAACCCTCACAGGCCCCCTCCAGGGCAATATCATGCGCATGGGCCGCCTCCAGAAGGGTGGTGCCAGCCGGTACCTCGACGGTTTTGTTCATCGGCAAAAAGGTGATTCGGGGCATCAGGGCTCTCCATTTATTGAAAATCATCCACCTTGCGCCCGGTCATCACCCGACGCACACTGCGATCCATCCGCCGTTCGGCAAAAAAAACCGTCTCCTTGTCCAAAATTTCCCGAGCCCGATGGATCGCTTCATGATCCTCCTTCTGACTCGCCTCCCACAAAGCCAACATGAACCCTTTGACCCGTTTCAACTCCAAGTCGTCGAGCAAATCGCCATCCTCTCGCAAAGCGGCTCCGGTGGCACTCAATACCCGTTCCGATTCCACCCGGGCCTCGTGCAACAAACGTTGCCGCCAATCCTCCTCCCCATGAACCATGGCCTCCCGCAACATGCGGGTAATTTCCTCGTCGCTCAGGCCATAAGAGGGCTTGACCGCGACCGATTGTTCCACCCCCGTCGTTTGCTCCCGAGCCGATACCGTCAACAACCCATCCGCATCCACCTGGAAGGTGACGCGAATCCGGGCAGCTCCCGCCGTCATGGGGGGAATGCCCCGAAGCTCGAATCGGGCCAGCGAACGACAATCGGCCACCAACTCCCGTTCCCCTTGAACCACATGAATGGCCATGGCGGTCTGCCCGTCCTTGAAGGTGGTAAAATCCTGGGATCGCGCCGTGGGAATGGGAGAATTGCGGGCAATGATCTTTTCGACGATCTCCCCCATGGTCTCGATCCCCAACGACAACGGAGTGACATCCAACAAAAGCAGCTCGGCCGACGAATGACCCGCCAACAGATCCGCCTGCAACGCCGCCCCCAACGCCACCACCTGATCGGGGTCGATGTCGGCCAGAGGCTCGCGGCCAAACAAATCCGCGACGAACTTTTGAACCATCGGTACCCGGGTCGATCCGCCCACCAACACCACCCCCTGCAATTGCTTCGCCTCCACCCCGGCATCCTTCAAAGCCCGTCGGCACGCCATGCCGGTCTTGCGCACCAGATCGCCGATCATCCTTTCCAGGGATTCCCGCGTCACCTGCACCACCATCGATTCCCCCGAGGGCCGGCTCAGGCTGACCTCCCGGACCTCCTCCCGGGACAACATTTCCTTGGTTTGTCGCGCCAAGGCCTGCAGATGCTGCACGACCTCGGCCGTCGGATGATCCCAACCCGACTGCTGCAGGAAAAATTCGCATAAACGGTGGTCGAAATCATCCCCACCCAACGCCGAATCACCCCCGGTGGCCAACACCTGAAACACCCCCCGGGTCAAACGCAGAATGGAGATGTCGAACGTCCCCCCCCCCAGATCATAGATGGCATAAACCCCCTCGCACCCCTGATCCAAACCATACGCCAAAGCGGCAGCGGTCGGTTCGTTGACCAGGCGCATCACCTCCAACCCGGCCAGCCGTCCCGCATCCTTGGTGGCCTGACGCTGGGCGTCGTCAAAATAGGCCGGCACCGTGATCACCGCCCCATGCAAACTGCCCCCCAAGGCCTCCTCGGCCCGTCCGGCCAGATATTTCAGGATCGCCGCCGATACTTCCACCGGCGAAACCTCGCGATGGCTGGTGATGAGACGGACCATGCCACCATCCCCCGCCTCGACCCCATATCCGCTTCGATGTCCAGAGGACCGGATATCTTCCAGGCTTCGACCCATGGTGCGTTTGACCGAAGCGATGGTATCGACAGGATACCGGGTCCCGACGGCTACCGCCGCCTCGCCGACCACCACTCCCCCCTCGGGGGGATAGCACACCACCGACGGGCAGCCAAACCGACCTTCATCATCGGGAATGCAAGCGGGTTTCCCCTGGATATCCACCGCCGCCACCAGGGAATAGGTCGTCCCCAGATCGATACCAACGACCCGCTTACGTTCCTCGGGACGCACCTCGTGCGGGCGTAACGATTGCCCCGGTTCCGCTATGTCCAGCAGCACTGACATCGTGTTTCGTCCTTAATCGAAAGTCCATTGGCTCGGTGAAATCGTTCATCATGCCGAAAAAACATCGCCCAGGGGTCTGGGAGGAAGCCCCTCCCATGGACGCCACGCCATGGCGCAACCTGGCGGGCATCGCCCCCGATCCCCCACGGGGAATCTTCCCCAACCCGTCGCATCAACAGGAAAATACCATCTCCTCGCGCCGATCCAACTCCTCGATGAATCGGGTAAAATAACGCAAACGGTCGGTGTGCTCCGCCGCCCGTCGCAAATCCTGGAGATCACCCGCGGCCGACCAGGCGGCAAACGCTTCCCCCATCTCCGCCATTTCAGCGCCACATGCCGCCTCCACCTGCCGACGCAACTGCCCCAAACGCTCCATGGCATCGCTCCGTCGCCAATCCACCTCCTCGAGAGTTTCACGCAGCTCCATCACCTCCATCAAAAATGAGGGATCCGACGGCGTGGCATTTTCCGGAGTCCGCGTTCGCAATCCAGCGAGGACCAACAAATACTCCCCGCGCAACAACGGATCCTTCAGGATACGGTACCCCTCATTCAAACGGGTGACATGTTCCATGGAATAACGCCGCTCCGTCGCCCCACGGGAGACGAATAAATCGGGATGAAACCGTTGCTGCCGCTCGCGATAGCCCTGTTCCAACCGCGCCAGATCCAAGGTGAAAAGCGGTTCCAGAGCAAAATTTTGAAAATGGTCCAAGCGCGGATCCGGGGGTTGGATCACCCGACAGGTCGGACAAAATCCGACTCCCGACGGCACCGCCCCCCGGCAGGACCAACAAATCGACATCCGTGACTGTGATGGCCCCTCCTTCATATTTTGAAAGACTCACCGCAACCGCACCGCTCTTTCTCCTTGGGATTGTTGAAGCGAAATCCCGACTTGAACTGCTCGGTGACGAAATCCATATGGACCCCATCCATCACCAGCAACGATTTACCATCCACCACCACCCGGATCCCATGTTGCTCAAAAACCCGGTCCCCCTCCTCCACCGCGTCGGCATATTCCAACTTATAGGACATGCCCGAACAACCAGCGGTCGTGATCCCGACGCGGACCGCCGCCTCCGGAGTCCCTCGTTTGGCAAGCATCTCCTTGA
>JADFZF010000259.1 GCA_015232645.1 Magnetococcales bacterium
CGACAGGTCAATGGATGACCATGGAGAATCAATGTCATGGCTTGAATACGCGCCGCGTGCAGACGGGGGGTGTCTGTGACATAAACGGCGTTGGCGGTGATTTTGGTTTGGCAGGCGTGCCGTGGGCGTCCGTTTTCTTCAACCAGGCAGAGGCCGCACCGTGCTTGGGATCCGAGATGTTCCGAGTGGCACAGTGTTGGTACCTGACCACCCGCTTTTTGTATCGCCTGCAAGACGGTTGTTCCCTCCGGCAGGTGTTGGATGAGACCATCCACGGATACGGTAACCATGAAAGCGCCTTCCATTGGGGTGGTGGGGTTCATCGGTTTTATTGTTGTAGGGTGGGGTTGGAGCGAAACGGCAAGGTGCTGTGGCAGGGCAGCGCTCTACGGGATCCCTTTCTCCTGTTTATATTTTTCCACCCACTGATCCTGATCCAAGGGTGGCCAGGGTTCTTTGTCCGGGTCGTAACCCGCCTCACGCAATGTTTGCAAATAATTGTGTTCCGCCTCTTCGCCATGCCACTCACGAAAAAGAGTTCCGGGACGCAAAACATCCGGCCCCAGTTCTTCCGGTAGGTCAGAGATATTTCCTCCATTTTTTTCCAGCCAATAGCGTAGCAACCGAAACAGTTTGTGCGACAGGGCTTCCAAGGGTTGGAGAGTTAGAGTGTTTGTCAGTTTCAATTTCTGAATATGCTTGAGAGGGAACCATTCTTTTGCCGAAAGATCATCGAGTTCTTTTTTGTTTGGCCATTGCTCACGCAAGGATTGAAAAGCTTCTATGGCTTGTTGCGGATTGAAAAAAGATATCCCGGCAGATTGTGCAAATACCAAAGGTGAGTACCATTGAGAATAAAATTGAGCTAGATCACGGGTTCTGTCCAGATTCAAATTCAGACCCCGAGCCAGATCCAGCGTCTTAGCAAGAACTTGATTTTGATGCAGATCCCATTCCAGTTCCAGAGCCCGAGGTTGATCCCAAGCTCGATCCCGAGTCCAATCCCAAGTCCGGGCCCAAGCTCGATCTTTAGTCTTAAGAAGGTCTAGATCTAGACCCCAATTCAGACGCCGAGCCATATCCCAAGCTATATTCAGCTCCATATCTTGAACCCGAGCCAGATCCCGTGGTCGAGCCAGATCCCGTTGCCGAGCCAGATCCCTTTCCCGATCCCAAGGCAAAACATTCGTCGCGTGAAGCAAAGATTCCATGGCCCACATTAAGTGGAGTAGGTTGTGACCCCGATAATCATGTTGAAAATAGATGAGAACAGAAATGGGGGAAGGGTAAAGATCAAAGTCAATCAGGAGAATCTTTTCCACAAGAGAGAGTGTACCCAAAAGAAGCGTTCGAGGTTCTTCAATAGAACCATGAACATCGAGAGAAACCCACGCATGATTATTTGTTGCGACCAGGGAATGCCATCGATTTGGAACATCCGGCACATCTTTCCAGCGCTCTTCCAGCCAATGCTTGGGCAGGGCACCAAGAAGCGTGATCTCCCGGCAGGTAGCTTCGATTTCCTTTTCATTCGCTATTTGTGGCAATCTTGCAAAACGTTGTGCTGTCCACTCTGAAACCTTTTTCTCCCCCCAAACCTGCCAACGTTCGGCAATGGCAAGGTAAAGTTTGAACCAATCGGAATCAAAATTGGATAAAGCCTGTTTCCAATAATATTGCCACAGACTCAGTAAAAACTCTGGTGACAACCCCTGCTCACCATCACATAACAATTTGTGCAAGAAACGCAAGCGACCTTGGGATATTTTATTCGTGGTTTCAGAAAATTTCGGATCCTCGTCTATCCACCCCTGCAACAAGTCTTCCTGAACCTCAGCCTCTTCACTGCGATGCAGCAGCCCGAAAAAGTTCAAACCCACGGGGTACCACTCCTCCACATGCAATTGCTCCAACATTTCTTGCACGAGAACGCCCTTTTTCAGGTTACGATTGCGCAAAACCCAACTGGCAGTAAGAAATTCTTGAAAAGAAAGATGGGAAAAGCGCAATAACCCCTCTTCGGGAGAGACCAGTAACCCGGCCCGCAATTGGTAGAATTTTAGCAGTGACGGGAGTGAACCAGGTTCAATCGCCAAGTTGTTTCTTGCTTCTTGCAACCATCGTTCTACCCAGGCGATAAACTCACCCGTATTGAATTGGAGATGGAAGGGGCTTTTCTCTCCCGCCGGTGTGGAACCGAGCTTCTTGGTGTGCAGATCATAAGCCAACCGTTCCAATATCCGGCGCCGGGTCAACCGATCAAAAACGTGGGTGACCAAACCTTTTTTCCGGTCATCCAACTCTTTGGCAGCTTCCAAAATATCAAGATAAGCCTCCACCATGGCACGATAAGCCTCCACCATGGAGTTGGGCAGCTCCCCCTTGACATCGTGGACATAGGTGAGGGTGGCGAGATAAATGGGACGGCGTTTCAGCAGGGCAAAACTTTGATTGTTTTGCAGGATGGGCAACAGACGTTCGATTTTTTGTTGCTGTCGGACAGGCTCCTGGGGAAAGCGGGCCTTGAACCAACGTTCCAAATAATTTTCCACCTGCTGGTCGGTGAAAGGACGCAGGTAGCGGCGTTCAAAAGCGGGACAAATCGTGGTTTCCGGCAATTCCTCGCGGCGGCACATCGCCCGCCACAATCGGGGGGGAGGATTATTGAAAGACCAGTCGGTAAAACCCGCCGGACGCCCCGTTACCAGGATGATTGCTCTGGGATAACGGGCGGCAAAACTTAAAATCAATCGTCGCAAACGACGCCGTGCCGCAAAGCCGATCTCGTCCACCCCATCAAAGGCGACGATGGCCCAACCGACCCGCAAATAAAATTGGATAACGGACAGATCGAGCAGCCCGGGATGATCGCGTTCCACCCGTACCGCCCAACGCTGCAACAATTCCTCCGTGGTGCGCACCCCGGTGAGGTTGAGATCCCGCAGGATCAACGGCAGCACCAAGCGTCGTCCGAAGGCGGTGTTCCAGGTGTTGTAAGCGGTTTCAGCGCATCCGGCGGCCAATACCCGTATCAGTGCCGATTTGCCCGAGCCTGGTTCACCGATGATGACCAGTCGCCGACCGGAAATACCGACGGGTACGTTCTCCGCATCCCAGGTGATCAGCAAATCTTCCAACTCTTCATCGGGTTGGCTGATCATTTCGGCAAAATGGGGGCTGGAGGGGGAGATTTCTTCCTGGCTGAACTGCTCCGGAACAAAGATGGAGACCAGTGCCATTGGGGTGCGCTGATTGGCATCGACCACCCCGGAAAAATCGGCGTCCTTATAGGTGTCGATCAAATATTTGCGGTAGCGCAAGTGCCATTGGCGTTGCTCGAAACTGTCGCCAGAATTTTCCATCCAGGGAATGGCACG
The DNA here is from genome assembly GCA_015232645.1 of Magnetococcales bacterium. GTDB lineage: Bacteria > Pseudomonadota > Magnetococcia > Magnetococcales > UBA8363 > UBA8363. The sequence continues at coordinate 3,378 of JADFZF010000259.1, forward strand.
CAGATTGTCCTGGGCCAAGCGCCTGAGTTCCAGACGGCGCTCTTTATTCATGGATATTCGTCCTGGGTTGTAGGGTTACGTCGGGCCTTACTCGAAAGGTCCTTGCAAATTGCTCGCGAAATGTCTTGATGGCTCCTTCCCGCCAAACGCGGGTGCGCAGGAGACGGTAATCCTTCTCCTGGAGTCGTCCCTCTTGCATCTTGATTTCTTGGGTCAGAAGAGGGCTGGAAA
>JADFZF010000025.1 GCA_015232645.1 Magnetococcales bacterium
AGGCGTTGTCCTTTCTTCGCTAAAACCGCGAAGAAGGGACAACCAAGGCACGCGCCTGCGCCAGATTCCCGCAAAAATCACGCGGGAATCTGGCTTCGGATAAAGGGGCGCGTGAAAAGCAAGGTCAAAACAAAAAAAAAACAAAAGCAAAACCCTGGGGGCAATCCCCCAGACCCCTTTTTTCTTTCAATATTTTTATATATCAATATATAATTAGCCATCCATTCCAATTAATGAATGTGACAAGGTAGAACTAAGTACCGTTGCGGAGCCGAACTCAATTTGCTACCCTTTTTCTAATCGGTGGATAGCACATTCCATTGTATGACTGACAGCGGCGTTTGATGGTCAACCATGGTCGACAAAAAAACAAGTAATAAACAAATGTTTAATCGCTGCAGCGACGGGCTGAATGGCACCTGCGGCGCCGTCCATTCTCCCATCAGGATCAATTCCCCCGTTGACCTCAATTGTCGGCATGGGTGGATGGCTGCGTTGTGCAGAATGAGTGGGGGTCGGAACATGCCAAAATTATTTGTTGACAAAACAACCCTGGGATCACCTCACCGGATCGGGTACAGCTACCTCCTCAAAATTGGCCACCCGGAGTTGGACCAACACCACCACGATATTCTGTCACTTCTGATCCATCTGGCGGAGCTGATAAAGAAACAAAAGTGGGTCCCCGGGAACAAAATGATTCGCGATCACGTCATCAATCTTCTCACTACCATACGCGATACCATGGGAAAGCATGCCGAGGCCGAAGAAAACATCATGCGGCACCATGGATATCCACTGTTGCAACAACACGAAGATGAACATGACCTCCTCTTGGTGCGACTCGACGGCTTCATCTACCATTGCCGCCATCATGGACACCCCTCGGTCAAGCAGGTGAAAGATTTTATCCGGCAATGGTTTTTGACTCACGTTAACGAATCAGATATCCAATTCAGAGACTTCCTTCTGGTAGAGCCTGCCGCGCCTCCCCACCCCCATGGAGAAGCCGTCTCCCTGCTGGGCCGATAAACCATCGCCTCCCCCCAACACCGGCGCGCCCCGTTTTTTTCCTCGTCTCCCGCGCTGCTACCGGGGAGTCGGAAATATCGCAATTTTGGCCAGTGGCCTCCAGCCCCGACTCATTGCGAGAAGAAAAATTTTCAACCAACTCCGGCTCGATATGTGCATCGCCCCTCGGAGACCACCGCCGGACTCCGAACCTTACGGAATCAGCCGCAAAAAAAAACAGGACTTTGTCCCTGTATTTCGTTAAGATGCTGCTGTGCCGTTTTCTGCGACATAAACGCCGACGTTGACTGATCCACCAGGATCCTTGCCGGGGCCCGCGAACACACCAGGATGTGAAGGAGCCTAAAAACGCATGTACCGCAGTCACTTTGGATTAAAAGAACTCCCCTTTCAAATCACTCCTGATACCGATTATCTCTATTTCAGCCGGTCGGCCCAGGAGACGCTCAACGTGGCCATGGTGGCTTTATCCTTTGGCGAGGGATTTGTCAAAATCACCGGCGAGGTCGGCACCGGTAAAACCCTGCTCTGCCGCAAACTCCTGACCATGCTTGGTGAGCGTAATTTCGTCACCGCCTATCTCCTCAACCCAATGATGAAACCAGAAGACGCCTATAAAGCCTTTGCCGATGAACTGGGACTGACTACTTTTGACGAGTCTAAAGGTTTCCAATATTTCATCAAGCAAATCACCGACCGTCTGATCGATCTCAAATCACAAAACAAGAATGTCGTCCTGTTTATTGATGAAGCCCAAACCCTGGCGGACGAAACCCTGGAAGCCATCCGTCTCATGACCAACCTGGAAACGGAAAAACAAAAAATTCTCCAGGTGGTCTTGCTGGGACAGCCGGAACTGGACCATCGCCTGGACCATCAATACAACTTGCGGCAATTGCGGCAGCGGATCACGTTCTCCAGCAGCCTCAGGCCGCTCGACCATCAGGAAGTACGGCAGTATTTGACTCATCGCCTGCAGATTGCGGGTTATCAAGGCGGCGAACTGTTTACCGCCAAAGCGGTCAAACGAATCCATTGGCATAGCGGTGGCATTCCCAGGCTCATCAATATTTTGTCCCACAAAAGTCTCATGGCGGCCTTCGGCAAGGGGGCCACCAGCGTCGATCTGCCTCATGTGGCCGCCGCCGCCGCCGATACCGAAGGGGCGCGACCTTCTGGAGTCTCGGGAATCATCCGGCGCTTCGTCCCCCGATTGATCACCATCGGTGTCAAATGGCCGGCAGCCCTGCTGATCATGGTCGGATTGCCCCATTTCATTCTAACGGGTAGTGCATCATGAGTCTGATCAACCAGGTATTATCGGACCTGAGCGAGCGCCAGGCGACTTTGGCCGGTCCGGCGGATCTGTTCGCTCTGGGACTGTCCCCGGTGGCTAACCAAACGCCGGAAAAAAAAACCTCAAGGCCTTTTCTGCTGCTTATCATCGGTCTGATGGTGTTGTTTTCAGTCAGCTTGATGACCTGGCGGGGTATTTCCATCACCCAATGGTTCAAACACCAGGTTGATCGAGGAAAACCAGTGGCGGAAACACAAGTTTCAGTTCCCGAGCCAACCCCTGGGGTCGAGCGACCCGAGTCCAACGACACCACCGCCCCGGCCGCGGTCGCAGCCTCTGCGCCCGCTCCGCAACCGGCCTCCCCGGGTTCTACCTCCACCACAACCGCCACAGCCACCGGGACCCCTTCGACCCACACCGCCACCATCACCCCGGAGGCCACTTTTTCTCCATCGGGGGTCATGTCGCAATTCCTGGCCGAGGAGGAATCGGTGGCCCCCTCCGGAGTGGTCACGATCCCCGCGCTCGCCAGTGAAGGCCCTCTTCCCGGCAAGGATCGAGCTGTTGCCACTGTCAACCCGCCGGTGTCGCACAAACAAATGCCGGCATCGACCCCCCTGGCGAAAAAAAATAAGCTCGATTCGCTGCCGCTGAAACAGGCCCCGGTTATCGTCACCTCCTACAACAAGGCCGCTCCGGCCAATCAGGTTCAACGCATCCAGGCCGGTGGTGGGAACACCACTTCCATCAACAACATCAATAATATTGAAAAACTTGCCTCGGTCGGGCTCGAGCGATCTCAAGAAATACAGCCCCCCACCCCCGTCAAACCGGAACAAGGCGCCAATGCCCGTACCAATCAGGGAGTCGTACCTCAGGCACTGGAAACCGTCATGCCGCTACAAAAGGTTCAGTCCTTGTCCTGGGCCCGAACTCTTCTTGAGGACGGTCAGCTCGACGAGGCAGAACGGGTCGTGCGCGAACAGGCTGGACAGGAAGGGGAATCGGCGGCTGCCTTGGGGATCATGGCGGTTGTGGAACAAAAGCGTGGGAATCTGGAATCATCGAACCGCTATTACAATCGTCTGGTACGCTTGGAACCAGACCAATACCGGTGGTGGTTGGGCTTGGCGATCAACATGGACCATGCCAAGCGCAGGAGCGAAGCGGCTTCCTTCTATAAGCACGTCATCAAAATGAATCCGGCCGATACCCAGGTGGTCCGTTTTGCACAGGACAGGTTGCGCATCCTGGAAGACAGGACGGCCCAGGCCAGGATACCCTGACCCGAGCACGGTGAGCCTCGTACGATCCGACTTACCGCCCTCGGGAAACCCGCCCATGATCTCCAGTTCAAAAAACCGGTTGCTGGGCATGTTGAAGTCACTCCGACTGAATGCACAAACATTCGCCACTTTCGAAAGGAAGCACCATGAGCCACCATCCTGCCGCCAAAAGGTTCCTGACCGCCATCACCCTGGGGACCATCTTCGGATTCGTCTGCCTTTACCTGGCCAGTCGCGGGCATCACGAAATTGAAAGCCTCTCGCACCCGATCTTCTGGATCATCCTGACAGACCGCATTCTTATCGGCATGGTCGTCGCTTTTGCCGGGGCCTTTACCGTGCATCCGCTCTTGGGCTTCAAGTACCGCCCCTGCCTCCGGGGGGCCTGTCTGGGAGCTGTGGTATCGCTGCCCATTGCCCCCGGTATCTTCGTCAATCCCCCCACGGGTGGCCCCATGTCTCCCTGGCTGATTTTCTGGGGGACTCTGGCAGCGGGTGCCATTTATGGCGCGATCATCGATATCGTCGCCACGCGGGTTGGCGGCGAAGGGGACAAATTGTTGGCCGTCCAGGAGAAATGATCACTAGGTCGATTTGTGGCGGCCCGGGAAAGGGATCCCCCTTTCCCGTTGCCGGCTGAGACAGGCAGGAGCGACTCGCCTGCCTCTACGGTCGAGGGTCCACGGAGTGGTCGGACGTTCACCAACCCCTCCGTGGCCATGGAAGAGTTTCACATCCTGGCGAAAGAGACCTTTACCCTTCCCTAATAAGCGGAGCCATCACGGCCGTGACGACGTTCTTCGCGCGGAATGCCGGATTGGAGAACGAGTTCGTGCCCCACCCGTGTGATGGTGGAGGAGTTGTTGCGGTCACAACGATGGTGGCTTCCCCCCCCTGGGGCCACATTGATCTGTCCTTCCACCCGGACGCCTCCATCACGACCGAGGATTTCGATTTTGACACTCGGATGACTCCGAAGGAAACGACAGCTGAACGGATAGACCCCCCCTGCCCTGATGATCGATGACGTGGCACAACGGTCATTCCTGCCGCGATCGCCATACCAGGTGGCGGAGACTTCTCTATCGCGGTGATCCCGATTGAACACGCAAGCGGTCCATACCACCCCTGCGTCGCGGTCGTAGGCGTTGGCAGTCGCGGCCATGCCGATACCCGCGGCCAGAAGGGAAGCTACCATCCAGGTTGAATTATTAAGCGACTTTGGTCTGCGCATCCTTAACCTCCCATATACTTGCTGCTGGTGGCCCGATCCGGAATCACGACTGTCCGGCGGGGGGTTGATGTTGTCACGGTGACGATGATTTCCAGACGCTTGACATCTTCACGGTTGATCCTTGTGGCTTCCGAACAGCCGCGGAGACCATCCCACAAGACCGCGCGGACAGGGAAGGATCCCACCATGTTCCCGCAAGGCCACTCTGATGATAGTGGATTGGCCGGAAACACGCAAACAAAATGAAAATATAAAAAATTCATCAAGATTCCACCCTTCAGCCCAGGAAAGCCGCTGGGGTTGCGGGTGTATATAAACAATCAGTCCTACGTAATAATTCATCCATAACCATCACTGGAAGCGCACATTGATCCGCAGAACAATATAAAAAAAATTGCTGTCGATATCAACGATCCGTTTATAATATCTTTATATTAATCCGCCTGAAACCAACACAGGATCGTGCCAACAATACAATCCCAACCAGAATAACGAGAGCCAATAAATGATAATTTTAATAAATAGTGGTTAATACATCAATAATATTTGTTATCTATATCAATTCTGGCCGCCATGCACAAACAAAAATCTATTTATGCTTATAATTTATAATTAATATTGGGTAGCAATTTTTTTCGCCCTTCTTGCCGGCTTGACTTCGTGCAGGATAAAATGAATATCAGACCAACCTCATTTTTTTGGTGGCGTTGAAGGATAAAGTTCTGCTAGAGTCGCCGCCAATTTTCAAATCCATTTTTAATGACTTGGTGGAGACACAAAGTAAAGAAAGGCCTCATCACGCTGTTTTCTTTTCATTAATCTATGGATCCTACCACCATAAGGATCCAATTTTATTGATTTATTTTTAAATATCGTCAACATATACAAATGGACAAGGTTGCCTGACATGAAACGAATAGCATATCTGCTTGCCGCTGCGGCATTGATTCCGGTCAATGTCTGGGCCGGCGCCGCTGCTGGCGTTGCCAGCGAAGGGCCGGCGCTCCTTGGTGTCCCGGTGGACTTCATCCTGTTCGCCCTGGTGCTGCTGGGGGTGGCTCTGTTCAGTGACAAAACGTTACAGGTCGGCCTGGTCGGGGTTACGACCATCATTCTCTACAAGGTTCTGATCGCCGGTTTCAAATTCGGGACCGGCCTGACGGGACTGGGCCTACACCTGCAACATGAATGGGTCACCCTGGCCAACCTTTTTTGCCTGCTCATGGGGTTTGCTTTGCTGTCCAACCACTTCGAACACAGCAAGGTCCCCGACCTCCTGCCCCGTTTCATTCCGGCAGGCTGGCTGGGGGGCTTCACCTTGCTGTTCATGGTATTTGTTCTGTCGAGCTTTTTGGACAACATCGCCGCCGCCCTCATCGGTGGCGCCGTGGCCCGGACCGTGTTCCGCGGCAAAGTGCATATCGGCTATCTTGCCGGCATCGTCGCCGCCTCCAACGCCGGAGGTTCAGGCAGCGTGGTGGGGGATACGACCACAACCATGATGTGGATCGCCGGCATCAGCCCGGCTGCGGTATTGCATGCCTATGCCGGTGCCTTGATCGCTTTGGTCATCTGCGGTATCCCGGCCGCCATCCAGCAGGAAAAGCTCTCCCCCATCAGCACCGACAAAACCTCCGAGGTCAAGGTGGACGTGCCCCGGGTGGCCTTGGTGGCTTTCATCCTGGTCTTTGCCATCATCGTCAACATGGTCGTCAACCTCAAGTTCAACGAAATCTCCGATACCTTCCCCTTCATCGGTGTCGGTGTCTGGCTGGCCATTCTGGTATCGGTCCCAGTGCGCCAGCCCGACTGGAAAATATTGCCGGAAACCTTCAAAGGCAGCATCTTTCTTCTTTCCCTGGTACTTTCGGCGTCACTCATGCCGGTGGAAAAGCTACCCATCGCCTCCTGGCAAGCAGCCATGGGCCTCGGCTATGTCTCGGCAGTGTTCGACAACATCCCCTTGACGGCATTGGCAATCAAACAAGGTGGTTACGACTGGGGCGCCCTGGCCTATTCCGTCGGATTTGGAGGATCCATGATCTGGTTCGGCTCCTCGGCCGGCGTCGCCTTGACCAACATGTTCCCCGAAGCCAAATCGGTGGGAAAATGGTTGCGTGATGGCTACCACGTCACCATTGCCTACACCATCGGCTTCTTTGTCTTGCTTGCCCTGGTAGGGTGGCATCCGACCGCTGATCGCTATCACGGTAATTCCAACCAACCCGAAATCACGCAACCGATGCCGACACGCTGAAACTCCAGGGCGGGGACGGCTGTGACTGACTGATCGTTATGTTTACCGTTGACTTTCTCAACCCGCCGTAGTATGGAATGACATTTTAATTCTTTCCATACTCAGCCTATCAAGATTGTTCAATGAACGGGCCTTTTTTCTGGAGTCATCATGCCCCCGTGAGTCATCAAACAACCAAATCCCGTTGAATCCCTGGCGGGAGGGGATCGGCCGTCGCGCCGCCTGCCGACCCCTGTTGCAGGGGATTGCAGGCCTCACTTTTGAAATTGCAAAGGAATGAAAATGCTGCAACAAGTCATCATGAAATCTTTATACGCCTACTTTTTGCTGGCGGTCATATCATTGTTTGTCGCGGTGGTCATCAAGGTCATTGTGGTCTTCTTCAACCGGGCTGCGGAAAAAAATGTTCCCAGAGATATCGAAACCTCCCCGGCAGGACCTTATTCCTTGCCAACAATGACCTATGGGGTACCAGCTCACCATGTGGCGGCCATCGTTGCCGCGGTCCATTACGTAACCAGCGGTCGAATCGTACGGATAGACGGGGGGGACGACCACAACTGGACCTCAATCGGTCGGTCGCAACACCTGTCCTCGCATGATACCCGGCGCTAGGTCCCCGGCCGCGCTGCTGCCAAAGACTTTTGCGGACGGCACGGTGGCATTTCGGTCCCTCCGATCGCAACGACTCCGGAGGATCCTCGGGCAGGAAAGGTAGAGAACCTCGGTGGTTGAAAATCGCTTTTGGACCGAGGGTTGTTTCTTGGTAGAAGTTTGACGCGTGGTGCGCATATTTTGGTGTTTCAGGAGGAGCTTACGTGGATATTAATCCGTTGGATCTATTTCAGGGCATCAGTACCTTGATGTCATCGTTCCATAACCAGCCCGACATCGCCATCGCCAGAATTTTCCTTATTGGACTGGGATGCGTGCTGATCTACCTGGGACACAAGGGGGTGCTGGAACCCTTGCTCATGGTCCCCATGGGGTTGGGAATGTCGGCAGTCAATGCCGGGGTGATGTTTGTCCCCTCATCCATGAACCTGCCACAGCAAGGAGATAAGGGGACCCTGTTTCTCAATCCGCTGATCTCGGAGGGAGAAAAATTGATCTACATCCTCCAGGTCGATTACCTGCAGCCCATATACATCTTCACCTTTTCCAACGGCTTGATTGCCTGTCTGGTGTTCATGGGGATCGGATCGCTGCTGGATGTGGGTTATGTCATGCGTCGTCCGTTCGAAAGCATGTTTCTGGCTGTCTGTGCCGAATTGGGCACGATCGTGGTCTATCCGCTCGGCGTGGCCATCGGCCTTCCCGAAGGAGCGGCAGCCGCCACCTCCACCATCGGCGGCGCCGACGGTCCCATGGTGCTCTTCTCATCCCTGATGCTCGCTCCCGATATCTTCGTCCCCATCACCGTCGTCGCCTACCTCTACCTGGGCTTGACCTACGGTGGCTACCCTTACCTGATCAAACTCCTGGTCCCCAAACATATCCGTGGCATTCCCATGCCCATCGAAAGGGCCAGCAACATCACCCCGGGACAAAAAATGGTGTTTACCATCATTTCCTGCATTCTGCTGTGCCTCCTGTTCCCTGTGGCTGCACCCTTGTTCCTCTCGGTGTTTCTCGGGGTGCTGGTTCGTGAGGCCGGTCTCAAGGACTTTCACAATCTGTTTTCCAATACCATCCTTTACGGCGCGACGTTCTTTCTCGGCCTCGTTCTAGGAATCCTGTGTGAAGCCGCCACCATCATGAACCCCGTCGTGTTTCAACTTCTGATCCTCGGTGTAACCGCCCTCACCATCTCTGCCATCGGCGGTATCCTCGGTGGATACGTGCTCTATTTCTACTACGGAAAACAATATAATCCTCTCATCGGACTTGCCGGTGTAAGCTGCGTACCCACCTGTGCCAAGGTGGCCCAGAAGAGCGCTGCCGAAAGCAATCCCGAATGCATGATCCTGCCGCAATCCTTGGGTTCGAACATCAGCGGCGTCATTACAACCGCCATTCTTGCAGCCGTCCTCATCGCCCTGGTCGGCCCCGTCAAAGGATGAAAACAACCTCGGCCCCCTTCCACCCCGAGTGATGGATACACCTCCAGACCGCGCCAGCGGTCCGGAGGCCCCTCAGATCACCATGGGACCTCCTTCCGGGCCGCAGCACCACGTATCCACGGCACACATCCAACCCGTTTGGGGGAACGCAGGGACATACGGTCGAATCGGCCCTCTGGACCGCTCCACAGGGACTGGGGCCTGCCCCTCCCGCGATCCAACCCCGCCGATCGCTCTCTCATGTCTGTCCCCGGCTTGAATTTCCTCCCCTCGAACCCATCCTGACTTTAGGACGAAGAGGGTTACATGATCAACCAGACCAACCACAAACTTTTGTTCAGCAGGCGACTGGGACCATTATTCATCACCCAATTTCTTGGGGCATTGAATGATAATGTCTTTAAAAATGCCCTGGTGATGCTGATCACCTACCGTATCGCCGATGCCATCCACATGGACGGCCGTATCCTGGTCAGCATCGCCGGAGGCTTGTTCATCCTCCCCTTTTTCCTGTTTTCCTCCCTGGCGGGCCAACTGGCAGACAAATCGGAAAAATCGACTTTGGTCCGCCACATCAAACTGGCGGAAATCGGAATCATGGGGTTGGCGGTCCTTGGATTCCATCTCGATAATTTATGGTTCTTATTGACGGTATTGTTCCTGCTCGGTACTCAGGCCACCTTTTTCGGACCGGTCAAATACGCCATTCTCCCCGATCATCTGGGCCAGAATGAACTGATCGCCGGCAACGCCTTCGTTGAAGCGGGGACCTTTTTGGCCATCCTCCTGGGGACGATCGCCAGTGGTCTGGTGGTCCTCAAGGCCCACGGGGTGGAAATCATCATGGGGGCCATCCTGGTCATCGCCGTCGGCGGCTGGCTTGCGGCCCGTGCCGTCCCCAAGGCATCCGTCGCCTGCGCCACCCAAGTCATCGATCTCAATCTGTTGCGCAGCACCTGGTCCATCCTGCGACAATCGGCCCAACGTCGCGATGTCTTCCTGGCCATCCTCGGCATCTCCTGGTTCTGGCTCACCGGCGCCACCTACCTGACCCAGTTCCCGACCTTCGCCAAAGACGTCATCGGAGGCAATGAAGAGGTGGTGGTGCTGTTCCTCACCGTTTTCTCCGTGGGAATCGGCCTGGGATCACTCCTGTGCAACCGCCTGCTGGCCGGAGCCGTGAGCGCTCAATACGTCCCCCTCGCCGCCCTGACCATGGCGTTCTTTTCCATCGACCTGGTCAGCGCCAGCAACCGCGTCACCCCAGGATTCCTTATCGATGCCCCCACTTTCCTCAACAGCCTGGCCAACTGGCGCCTGCTCATTGATCTCCTCGGCCTGTCCATGGCCGCTGGGGTCTACATCGTTCCCCTCTATGCCATCATGCAAACCTCCAGCAGCGAGGAAAACCGTTCCCAAATCATCGCCGGCAACAATATCATGAACGCCCTGTTCATGGTGGCTTCCGCCGCCGGCTCCGTCGCCCTTCTCGCCCTGGGCTTCACCATCCCGGAAATCTTTCTCGCCATGGCGGGCGCCAATATCCTGGTCGCCGCCTACATCTGCAAATTACTCCCCGATGCCCTGATCAAAACATTGCTCGCCCGTCTGTTCCACCTCCTGTACCGGGTGGAACTCAAGGGATGGCATCATTGGGAATCGGTCCATGATCGGGCGGTGGTGGTGGTCAATCATGTCTCCTTCCTCGACGCGGCCCTCCTGGCAACCTACATGCCCGAAAAACCCACCTTTGCCATCCATACCCACATGGCGGAAAAATGGTGGGTTCGCCCTTTTTTGTCACTGATCGACGCCTTTCCCCTGGACCCCACCAACCCGTTCGCCACCAAATCGTTGGCCAAACGGGTCAGGGACGGACATCGTTGCGTCATTTTTCCCGAAGGACGGATTACCGTTACCGGCGCCTTGATGAAAATCTACGAAGGACCCGGTCTGATCGCCGATCGAGCCTCGGCCCCCCTGGTCCCCATACGCATCGACGGCGCCCAGTTGACTCCGTTCTCCCGCTTGCGCGGCAAGGTCCGTCTGCACTGGTTCCCTAAAATCACCCTCACCATGTTGCCCCCCAGGCGGTTGCAAGTGGATGGGGCCATCCGCGGACGCGAACGCCGACGCCTGTTGGGTCAGGAATTGTACGATATTCTGAGCGAAATGATCTTCGCCACCAGCCATTGGCAGCAAACCATCGATCAAGCCTTATTGCAGGCACGAATGCTCCAAGGGGGCAGCTTCAAGGTGTTGGAAGATATCCAACGCCGCCCTATCTCCTATGATCGTCTGCTGACCATCAGCCGGGTATTGGGCCGTTCACTGCGGCCCCTTGGCCCACCTGGCACCGTAGTGGGGATCATCCTACCCAACTCGGTGGCCACGGTTTCCGTGTTTTTTGCCTTGCACTCCGTCGGCTTGATCCCCGCCATGCTCAATTTTTCCTCGGGCCTGGACAATATACGCTCCGCCTGCGCTGCCGCCCAGGTGACGGTGGTGATCACTTCCCGGCGTTTTGTGGAAATGGCCCGCTTGACCGCTGTCATGACCGAGTTGGCAACTTCGATAACCATTCGCCATCTGGAGGATGTGGCCGCTGACCTGTCGTGGTACGACAAGGCCGCAGGTTGGCTCCAGGGCCGATGGGACCTCCTGACCGGAAGTCGGTGGCTGGACAGTCACGCTACCGCCGTGGTGTTGTTCACCTCCGGCTCCGAAGGGACTCCCAAAGGGGTGGCGCTGAGTCACCGCAACCTGCTGGCCAACTGTCAACAACTGAGTGCCCGCATCGATTATAATCCTACCGACATCGTCTTCAACGCCCTGCCGGTGTTTCATTCCTTCGGCTTGACCGCCGGCCTGCTGTTGCCGGTCTTGTCGGGGATCAAAACATTTCTGTATCCGTCGCCGCTGCACTATCGCATCATTCCTGAACTGGTCTACGACAGCAATGCCACCATCCTTTTCGGTACCGATACCTTTCTCAAGGGGTATGCCCGCGTCTCCAACCCCTACGATTATTACAGCGTGCGCTATGTTTTTGCCGGTGCCGAAAAGGTGAAGGACGATACCCGGCGCCTGTGGATGGATCGTTTTGGACTGCGCATCCTCGAAGGGTACGGCGCCACCGAGACCGCCCCGGCATTGGCGATCAATACCCCCATGCATTGCCGTATCGGGACCGTGGGACGGTTTCTGCCGGGGATTCTGTATCGTCTCGAAACCATCCCCGGCATCGAACACGGGGGGCGTTTGTTGGTATCGGGACCCAATATCATGAAAGGTTATCTCCGGACCCAACGCCCCGGAGTCTTGGAACCGCCACCCGAGGGTTGGTACGACACCGGGGATATCGTCAGCATCGATCCCTTGGGTTATGTTACCATCGTCGGACGCGCCAAACGGTTTGCCAAGGTGGCCGGGGAGATGGTGTCGCTGACTGCGGTAGAAGGCCAGGCCTCGGCGTTGTGGCCGGGTTATACTCATGCGGTGGTAGCGCTGGCCGATGCCAAAAAAGGCGAGCAGTTGCTGCTGGTGACCGACTGTCCCGAGGCCAACCGAACGACCTGGCTGGAACATGCCCGCGACAAGGGTATCCCAGAACTGATGATCCCGAAAAAGATCATGCTCGTGGCCCGAATGCCGGTGTTGGCAACGGGCAAATTGGACTACGTCGCCATCAAGACGCTGGCCGAGGCATGACGGTTGGACGGTCAAGGATTCGACCAGTTCATGGGCGGGGCGCGAAAGCGACCCGTCCCGCTCCAGCCCCCTGCCTTTGACCGTTTGCCAGCCAACATTCCTAGCCGTCGCTACCGACCCCCAACCATGCCGCGAAAAATTTCATCCAGGCGACTCACGGAGCGCCAAAAAAATCGCATCGAAAGCCTGCGCGAAGAACGACGCTGCAAACGGGCTGATACCAGCCTCCTGGCCTGGGAACGCCTGGCCCAGAGCGAACTGCTGGCCCCGGAGCAGGGACGGGTGATCTCGCACTTTGGTTACAACGTGGAGGTCGAAGATCCACAGGGGGCACGATTCCGATGTGCCGTTCGCGAAACGGCTGGAATGGAACCGGTCTGTGGCGATCGGGTCTCCTGGAGTCGCGCCGGCAACCTGGAATTGCAGGGGGTGATCTGGTCGGTGGTGCAGCGGAAGAATGCCTTGCCGCGACCGGTGCTGGGAGGTGGGGTGCAAATCGTCGCCGCCAACATCGATCTGTTGATGGTCACCCTGGCGGCGGACAAGCCCAATCTGGGGTTGTTGGACCGTTATCTGGTGGCTGCCTCCATCAACGATATGGAGCCCATCATCCTCGTCAACAAAATGGATCGGTTGCCCGATCCCAACGTGTTGAACGAACCCTTGCAGCCGTATGTCGCCATGCAATACCCCATCTGTTATGTCTCCGCCCACACAGGTCAGGGGATCGTCGATATCGAACGGCTGATTCAGGGTCGAACCGGCGTATTTGCCGGCCATTCCGGGGTGGGCAAGTCATCGATCGTTGCCCACTGGGTTCCACCGGCCGATCGACCCCTGGTTGGCGAAGCCCACGAGCCCACCGGAGCCGGACGCCATACCACCACGGTCGCCCGGCTCTATCACCTTCCGGGAGGGGGGATGTTGATCGATTCCCCAGGAGTGCGCGAATTCGGTCTGATGAACGTCTCCCGGAGATCATTGGCCCACTATTTTCGCGATATGGTTGTGCATGCCGGACCGTGCCGCTTCACGGATTGCAGCCACAGGCATGAACCGGATTGCGGCATCAAAAATGCCGTCTCCGAGGGAAAGGTGACCCGCCAGAGGTATGACAGTATGGTACGCATTTTCAACTCATTGCCAGACACCTGACCGCTGGGACACCCTGGACACCGCTTAGATATGGAAAACGGATAATTGTTGTTCCAATCCGGCAGCCATTTCCGCCATCCGCAGGGACTGCTGACTGACCGATTGCCCGGCACTCAACAATTTCTCGGCCGACTCATTGACCTCACCCATTTTTTCCGCCACCTCCTGAATCGAATGACTGGCGGCCGTCACGTTTCTGTTGACGTCTACCGAAGCTCCCGATGTTTCCGCAATCCGTCGCGTGATTTCATCGATCCCGGAGGAGGCTTCCATGACGCTATGGGATACTTCTCCGATTCCTGCTGTAATTTCAACGACACGTCGGGCGACTTCATCAAAACCGCGCGAAGATTCATCGACCTGTTCCGTCACTTCGGTCGTTTGTTGCGAGGCATTGGTCATGGAATGCGATATTTCCTTCAACGAACAATTTTGTTCCTCCACCGCGCGCAGGACTTCATTATTGGATTTATTCAAACGTTCGATGATTTCCATGGCCAAGGCGGTGGCCTGCCCGGCAAGTTCTGCATTTTTTTGGATCTCATTGATCTTATCATCAATCATTCGGGTGGCATCGGTGGTTTGCCGGGCCAATTCCTTGACCTCATTGGCCACTACGGCAAACCCCTTGCCGGCATCCCCCGCGCCAGCCGATTCGATGGCGGCGTTCAATGCCAGCATGTTGGTTTGTCCAGCGATGTCGTTGATGATCGATACCACATGATCAATCTCGCGCAAGGAGACCACCAATGTTTCCATGACGTCGCGGGTGGAATTGATGTTGTTACGAGCGTGGTGGGCATCTCCGGCCGCTGAATGACAAAGATGATGCATCTGCGTCAGGGAGATGCTCATTTCCTCCATGGCCGAAGCCACAGAATGGACATTACGATTTGTCAAACCGCTGGCTTGCCGGACGTGAACCATTCCGGCACTTGCCTGTTCGCTGGCCAAGGCGACGGTGTTGAGATTGGTATTGGCTTCTTCGGCGGCGGAAGAGATGATGGTCATATTGGTGGCTATTTCATCAGCGGCCGAAGAAACCGTAGCCATGTTGGTGGACATCTCCGTCGAAGCATGGGCGATGGTCTCCATGGTGACGCTGACTTCCTCACTGGCGGCTGCCACCTGGCTGGCTTGCGTACCCAAGTGAGAGGCACCTTGTAACAAGCCATCCGCCACCCCTTGAAGGGTAATGGAAGTCTCCTTGAGGTCGACCGACCTCAAGGTGATGGCACCTACAAGTTTTTGCAGATTTTCCGCCGTGTGGTTGAGCGCCTGGGCCAAAGTGCCCATTTCATCATTTTGGTCCAGAGAGATACGTGCCGTCAGTTTGCCTGCTGCCAACTGCTCCGCCATCACCACCCCTTGAGAAAGGGACATGACAATACCACGAGCGATAAACCAGGAAATGGCTATTCCGGCAACGACCGCCAAAATACTACCAATGATAATAATGAATACAGAACGCAAAATTTTTCCATCGACTTCTTTCTCAATTCTATCACAATATTTTGTAACTTGAGACACCAACGCATCAATCCCTTGCCGATGGTGTGTGTAAAGTCGGCGCAACTCTTGTAACTGAGAGATCCTTTTATCTTGAAGTCCACCGCGAATCGACTCCATATAATCGTTTTGCGCCAAGTGGAAAAAGGCATCAACGGATTGGTCGGCCTGGCGCATCAGTGCGACCAGATCAGAGTCCAGGGGCATCTGTTGCCACTTGGCTCGTTGCTTCTCATAATCTTTTCTTAACGAACCAAGCTTTTCCACCGCGCGATCAACTTCTTCCTTCTGTGTAAAAATCGCCGTCTCCAAGGCCACTTTCCAAGCCTCAAGAATGTACAGGGGAGGTGGAAGAATATCGGCCAGAAGGTCCTTGCCCTGAATGATCCTGTGATAGGCCGGTCCATTGACTTTATAGACATGAATGGTGCTCAGGGCGGCTACCGCGACGATGATCAATAGCATCAGCACAATGGTAAAACCTAAACCCAATTTGATCCCGACACGTAAATTCTTCATGACCTGCGTTTCCTCGGTTCACTGATATTGAGACACTTCCGCCTGGCCCTGAATTGGGCTGGAACGGAACACCGGGTGCATCGGTACCGCCATCTCTCCGACCAGGGAATTTATCGTAATTTATCGTGTTTGGAAACGGAATACCACCAAGAACCATACAAAAAACAAGGCCGTTATGGTATATTCATAACTAACCCTGACCATCCATGGCCTCATACGGATCATTCCCTGAATGGATTCAAAACCAGTCTGGGGGGCCTTCCCGGCAGGATCAGGAACCCGGCATAAACCTTGATTGGAGGGTTGATTTTCCGCTTTCCCATCACATCAGGCGTTGTTTCTGACACCTTGGTAAATGATTCAACCAGGATTAGGGTGATCCCCTCCCCTTGCCGAGAACACATCCCATGTCGGGAGCGTGTTCCACGAGTTCCCCATCGACACTCCTCGGGCAACCGTCCGCCATTTCTCGTCGCGCAGCACGGACGGACCAGCAGATGAATCCGATATTTCGTCACCTGGGGTCGGATCGGTGGAATCTTCGTCACCCGGTGCCGGTGCGGATGGGCATCCTCCCCTTCCAACGCCTGCCCGCGGCCGGCGCGCAGACATCCCTTCAAATCCTCCGTCTCGTCCATCTCGTTGGACGACAGCCAGTCCTGTTTCGTCCCAGGGTGGGTGTCCAAGCTACCCGCCACGCTGGCGACCAGTCGGCTCCTTGGTCTGTTTCCCAGTGGCAGGGCCGGCGCCTGACGGGGGGCTTCGACAAATTGCGCCAATTTGGTCGCAACCTCTCTTCCCGCATTGCCACCCGACGCAGGCGCAATCCGCTACTCGGCTGAACGATGACAATTCCTGAACTGAGTTGACGGACTTGGTATTATTTTTCCGAAACCTCAAGCACAAAAAAACAAAGTCCACCAGGCCCATCGCCCTCTTCTTGAAGACGAATGCGGCGGCCCATCCGGCCAATGAGTGGTGCCCATAGCCTCCTCAGATGCGGAAACAGAATCCAGCGTTTGAAAAGACGTTTTGAGACCAAGGATGGTAAAGCGCATAAAGTCAGAACATCATGGGCTGTGCAGACATTTTTTTGCGCGTATGTGGATTGTTCAAGCACAGTGAAGCCCGCACTACCGAACAGTTGCTTCCATCCGTCGGGATCATAATAGTGAAAATGTTTCCAAAACCGGTTGTACAACCGGCAATACCGTTCCCCAATTCTGGTCCATCCCAGGCCGAACAGAATCCGGGCGATTAACGAGTACCGTTCAAACAAATCAGTGGGGATCGTGACGATAAAGATACCGTGTGGTTTCAATAGCCGATGCACCTCGGATAACACCGGCTCAATATTTTCGATATGTTCCAAAACGCTGTTACTAAATGCGGTGCTGAAGCTGGAGTCCGCCTTCGGCACGGCGTCACCGAAACAGGTGATTACCTCGTGGTAGGCTCCGGAGGCCGCCGCCAAGGCGATTTCAGAAGGATCGGGATCAATCCCCAGATCCACAGGTTCCTTGAACAAAATTTTTGCGAACAGGCCATCACCACAGCCCACATCCAAAACCGGTTTTTCCAACTTTCTGCCAAGGTAAAGCTGGCACTCCAGAAGGCGTTCGAATGCCAGAGCGGCTGGCGCCAACTCCACATAGCGTTTTTCAAAATCCGAATTGTATTCGATGATCGCCATTGACGCGGTCACGAATTGAAAAGAACGGTAAGTGTCCCCAGGAAAACCGGAGGGGTCCATACATAAGACCTGGAAGACATCGATTGAAAAATGTCAGTACGCACTAATACCGAAGTCCCAACAAAATTCCGCAGATATAATCAACCAACTCCTCATCCAGCATGGGGTAGAAGGGCAAACAGAGGATCTGCTTGCCAACCCGTGAGCTGACTGGAAGATCCGGAGCATCGTAAATCGGCATCTGGCTCATAGGATAGAAACCCGGTCGGGTTTCGATGTTGGCATTCCTCATCCTTTGGATCACTTGCGATCGTTCTGGAAAAACAGCAGGATCCAACTCCAGGGCCAACGTCCAAATCACCGGCTCGACCAAATGGTGAATAGCCTGCAAACGAATGCCACGTTCTCCCTCGAGCCGTGTCTTGTACCTTTGGTAAAGCAGACGGCGTCTGTCGATAATCGTCTCGACCTGCTCCAGTTGGCCACAACCCAGAGCTGCCTGCAGGTTCGGCAACCGAAAATTATGACCGATAACGTGATGCCAGTATCGTTTAGCCGGCGTCATGCCATGGTTACGAATCAGTACCATGCGATCGTACAATATCTTTTCGCGTACCGTGACAAACCCCCCTTCTCCCATGGAGATGGTCTTGGTGGCCTGGAAACTGAAACAGCCTGCATCCCCCAGACTTCCGACTGGCTTGCCATCAAAACGGGTCAAACAGGCTTCGGCAGCGTCCTCTATAAGCAGCAGACCGTACCGTTCGGCTATGATTTTCAAAGCGGTCATGTCGCAAGCGGCACCATAGAGGTGAACGGCGATGATCGCTCTGGTTTTCCGGGTAATGTGGGCTTCGACGTCGACCGGATCCAAAAGCCAATCATCGTCCCGTACATCGGCATAGACCGGTCGAGCTCCAACTGCCAAAGTCATGTTGGCAGGGGCGGCAAAGGTGTAACCGGGCACAATCACCTCATCGCCGGAACCTATTCCTAAAGTCAGGAGTGCCAGATGAAGGGCCGTGGTACCATTGGACGCCGTGACACCCCATGTGGCCTCATTTAATTGTAAAAATTTTTCTTCGAACCGGGTGACGAACGGCCCGTCCGAGATCCAGGTGGAATCAAGTGCTTCAGAGACGAGTGTTTTCTCTCTGGGAGTGATGACCCTGTCGGCCCAGGGAATCAAGGATTTCATACCGTTTTCATCCCACTAACCATAAATCCGGTGGCCAGAGGCTTCACATATTCGATGATGAAGCCTCGTTCGTGTAACATCCCTTCGATCTCATCCAACTTGTGGTAGGCCAACGAACGGACATCCAACATGGGAATCAGTCGGCGAAGGCGGTTCAGCAAGTTATCCCGGTTGATGAAATTGAAAAGAATTCGTTTTGTATGAGGCAGCACATGATCAAAGAAGGTATCTGCATCATCGATATAGGTCAACAGGCCAATGGCGATGGCCACATCAGAGAAAGGAATAGGGTGTTGACGAATATCGCCATGGACGAACTCGACCTGAGCGCGGAACTGTTCGGGAATTGCCGCCGAAGCGGCTTCGACAGCGCTTTTCGAAAAGTCAACGGCCCATACCCTGGCCCCGGCCTCTATGGCAACCCGGGTAAAAATTCCTGAGCCAAAACCGATATCCGCCAAACGGACCTGTTCGCGACAATGGCAGCTCAGATACTCTTTGACCATGTCATGGCGTTCCCGCATATAACGTTTTTCGATGGGAAAGATAAGGCGGCTGTAAAGCCAGCGAAACCAAGCAGGTCCATCAATGGCCTCTTCGGATCCAGCATGGTAAAAACCGGAGAAGGGAACGATATTTTTTTCCCAATAAATCTGACGTTGGCTATCTTTTTCCATGGAAATCGTATTCGGTTGATTTAGGATGGATAGATTCGAATGTTTGGAAGCGGAAACAAGAGCCTACCTCCATTTTTTATAAATTCCACTTCCCTTTGTATGATAAATTTTTCGAAATGCCAGGGTAGAACCAGCAGGTAATCGGGATTCAGGGCTTTGGCTTCCTTTTCGGAAATGATGGGAATCAAGGAACCCGGCGTCACACGGCCGTACTTGTCCTCGTTGACATCGGCGATGGACGGAATATCCTCCTTGGTAAAGTTGCAGTACTGTAGTACCACATTACCCTTAGTAGAAGCGCCATAGCCGAGAACCCTCTTCCCCTCCCGTTTTATCTTGCTGACAAAAGCCCGCATTTCTTCTCGGTGCTGGATAATCCGCTGTGCAAAATAAAAATAAGGATCCATGGTGGCAAGGCCCGCCCGGTTCTCATCAGCCAACACTTGTCTCACCTTTTCGGACTCGACCGCCAGTGGAGATGGACTCAAGATGAGTCGGATACTGCCGCCATTAGTATCATTGAACGAGATATCTGTGATCCTAAAACCGACCCGATCACACATCCAGTGGATCTGGCTGAAACCATAATACTCCAGATGTTCATGACAGACCGCATCATAGGCCAGTGTTTCAAGCATGCGGGGCATGTAGCCGAACTCAATCAGCCAGAGACCGTCCTCACTGAGACAGGATTTGACCTCGGACATAAACCCCATCGGATCGGGCAAATCATAAAACATGGCTACGGAAGTGACCACCTTCGCTTTGCGATTGCCAAAACGTTCACGGAAACTCTCGCTACGGAAAAAATCGGGGATCAGTTGGACATCTTTGGGATAATACGAAGAAAACTTGATTCCGGTCGGATCGATTCCGACCCTTACGGGCACCGGTTCGGGATAGAAGGAGAGGAGCGTGCCGTCATTGGATCCGATATCCACGACCAGATCCTCCGAACTCAAAGTGATTCGTTTCGTAATATCGGCAACGATCGCGCGGAGATGGTTGACCATGGAGGCGTTCAGTCCCGAGCGGTAGCCATAATGAATGCCGTACATCTCGGTCAGATCGAAATTGTGGGCCAGTTGCAATAACCCGCATCCATCTGGGTTGGAGGTCTGGTCGCATTTCACCAATGCCAACTCCCCCCGGGAGACCGGTTGATCCGGATATTTAGGGAAAATTCCGGTCATGGCCATCTCACCCAGTGAGAAAACTGGTGCAAGTTGGTTTGAATTGCATATACGGCAGGAGAAAATGGGGGTAGACATGTGTTACACCTTAAATCTGCATGCGATCGTTGCCGCCATGTAGCTTAAGAACAGTTTAACAAAGGAACTGTTTTTCTCGCCCGCACGGCGTGTACCATTGATAGCCGGGAACTGAAGAATCGTCACATCGCCGTCTTGCTGAATCCAGTAAAGAAGACGGATGTAGTACTCTCCAAATCCTTCGAAAATCACGTCGAATTTCTTTTCGTAACGAAATAAAATCCCCCGTCGACAAGAAAAAAAACCATACAAATTGTCGGTAATGGAGCCACCGGTAACCAAACGAACACACACATTGAACAACCAGCTCAGAAGATGGCGACTACGAGGGGACATCAAACCACCGATAAGGAAACGGGAACCGGTAACCAAGTCATAATACTTCAAGGCGTCTACCATAAATGGCAGATAGTGCGGTTGATGGTTGAAGTCTGAATCCATAACAATAATTATATCTCCGGTCGATTCCCGGATGCCATGTAATATGGACCGGGCAAACCCCTTACCCTCGGTACGGACGATCAGACGCACTTCCGGGACACCGGAAAAGGCCTCTCGGATCGCATCGGCCGTCCCGTCCGGACTGTTATCATCCACCAATATGATTTCCAGATTTCTCCCATGCAACTCATATTGAATGGCCGGGATCAACTGCAACAGGTTATCCCGCTCATTGTACGCGGGCAGGATGACGGAAATTTTACCTGGATCGGGGCGACGCTCCGAACTGATCATTTTTCTCCCCCACTCCAACCAAATTGTGAATTCTTGTTCTGGCCAGTCTCAATCATGTGGATGGATGCGGGCCAATGCACTCATTCCCTGATCAGCAATAATCTCGCCGTCCAGGGTTGCATCATGTGTGTACTCCAATAGCGTAAAACGGGTTGTTCGACGAGCGGCATGGTAATGTTTGCCATTCTGCAGAACGGAAGAGAAAAAAGAAAGCTCAACCCCTTGGTTCCACGGCCAAAGCAAGGTTGTTCCGCTTTCGTTACCCATTCTGATTCCTTCGAGCCACACATCGTCACCTGTTTTCATGACCAAGAGGAACCGCTGTTCATCCGCACTGAAAGGAAGGGGAACCTCAACCCATGTTTTAACCATGGCTGGAATGACCAGTTGAGTCAGTTCCTTAGGTGCCCCTTTTCCCTGAACCGATTTCAGACTAACTACAGCTTCGACAGCACCAGGATTTTGAAACAAGATATGCATGGGGTGCTGGTTCACCTCTTTCCAAAATCTAAAAGTTATCCTATCATCTTTGATAGACAAAAATCTTTGGTTAGAAAAAGGCAGATTGAGAAAAACAGCATGAGTAATTTTATTGTGATTTTCGTTGTAGAACTGCTTAGCCTCTTTATTGTCGACAGGTCTGACCGCACCACTTAAGATAGCGCCACAATCCATAGCTCCATACATAAAATAGGCATAGGGAAGCATCCAATTTCCATCACCGTTAAATATTTCATGATCATAATAGATCACTTTGTCGCACGGAAAATCTGATTGTTTCAGTAAAGCGGGTTGATCTGGATCGAACGGATAATTGGCTCTACGTGCATGCTCCAAAGTATGTTCACGAAGGCTGGGAATTTTTTGAGTCTTGTTGAGCAGGACGGTTTGGACAATCTGCAATCCAACGATCAAGCCAACAGCAACTATAGGAGTAAGCGGGTTGATCCAGATCCGACCATCCCTGTTTGTGCAGCTCTCAACTGAACCGGTCGCCATGGCTGCATACATTCGCATGGCAAGCTCGGCCAACCACAGCAAGATGAATGAGGCCGCTCCAGTAAGCAGGATGGACATGGGGTTCCAGAATCGGGAGGGGATTTCATTGTAATTGGTTAAGAAAGTGCTCACAGCAAGCAATCCAGAGAACAACACGAAAAATACGGTCAATTCGTCCTTCTTCCACTTGATGGGAAACCAAACTACTAATATTAAAATGCCCGCGGCCAGGAAAAACCAGTGCATGGAAAAGAGAATTTGCCAATCCTTTTGGATCCGGAACCAAAAATAATCTTTTGAGGCCGAGACGTAGAGTTGACCTATCATCGCCAAAGTTGGAACTGCCAGCATCAGGATTGATAATGCCTTGAAGGACTGTCTCAATTTGGAGTTGAAGAACAAAAGCGCCGCCATGGTAACGGCCAGCAGCGTTATCCAGTTGATAGAGACGAGATCCGCCCAACGCGAGATTAAATTGAAAATAACATCAATGTTGGCCGTGTGGAACCCCAGTCCGGAGTGGCCTTTGGGCATGATGGAACGGTTTTCGTTCAGGTTCCAGAAAGCCGGACGGTCGACGATCAATGAGATGGAGTAATAGGCTACCAGGGACACTGCGCCCGCGGACGCGTTCAGTATTGTCCTGGGGTGAAAAGGCTTTTGGCTCAAAAGCACATAGGCCCCCAATGTAATCCCGGCCAACCCATATCCGGCTGGGTGCATGGAGATTTGCGATAATACCATGAGCGTCAACCACCACCATCGGACTCGATTCCGATGGTAAATCAGAATCGCCCAGAAAAGAAAACTGAGGCCGTTACAGATTGCGTTGGGATTGATGTAGAGTACCCCCGGTTCACCCAACCGGTAATGCAGTTCGGGAATGAGTATCAGTGCCAGTCCGGCCGAAGCTGGCCCGATCAACGCCTTCAACCACATCGACATCCCTAGGATGACGACCACGACCCCCACGATTTGAATCGCTTTCTGGGATTCTATCCACGACCAACTGGTCAATCTTTTTGTTGTCCAAATCAAAAAGTTGTACAGATTGTTGTGCAGTGGAAAAAAAAGGGTGTAGATCTCAAGGCCCTCCACCGTTAGTTTGCTGCCAGGCGCCGACACCTGCTTCTTGATGTCCTCCAGAGCGGGACAGTCCTGCAAAAAGCACTCCTCCATTTGGACGGAACGATGCAGGTAGACCATGAACGAGCCGGCGTTGTCTGGAAAAAAAATCCGTCCTTGCGTTAATCCAAAAATTACATACAGCAGCGTGATGGAAAAATAAAAAATACCCAGATAATAGAAGACGGTGTTAAAAATTGAATTTGAAAAGAAGGTACTTTCGGCAGGGCGCAGAGGAAATATATCGCTGTGTAACGAAAGGCGATTGATACGCATCGTAACCGTCACCTACCTGAGTCCTCTGAAAAAAAATAGACAGCGAGCAAAGAGCCTCCCGAAAAAAGTCCTTCTGCTATCCTTGGATACAATATGCCCTTCAGGCAAAAAAATCAAAGTCAAAATCACTTGGTGGCCCGCCATAGTTATATTATTGGTGGCCTGGCAGTCATCTAGATCCAAGAATTTGATAGTTCACAAGTTCCATCACACTCCAGGAGTGTTGCGTCAATCCTGCTGCCATGGCTGGAGTTCGATGACGCTACCCGTTCAGCAAAAAAAAACATCAGGCCGTTTTGGCGACCGCCGTTTCTTGCTCTGGAAGCAGCGAAGGGGGCTTTGACCCTGCCAAATTTGCCCAAAACGCCGCAACCATAACTCCAATGCATACCGTTTCTGCTGACGGCAGGTGGCAGCCACTGTCATGACCCATTGGGCAAAGAAGCTTTTGCGCCGGAATACCGCCGGTCGTACCGCCCGTTCCGCCGCATTGTTATACTAAGTTGCAATCAAATGGATATTAACTATCCAGTCAAAGCCAGCCATTTTTTGAACCCGTGAAGGGTTCTTCTCCAAAGTAGATAGAGCATCTATAAACCTAAATCCGGCAGTTGGCCATTTCAGGAAGGGTCAAAGGCGGCTTTTGAAGAGACCGACCGCCGAGAAATTTCT
>JADFZF010000260.1 GCA_015232645.1 Magnetococcales bacterium
TGACTGGGTTTGGAATATGGGCCCAGGACATTGAGACCGAGCTTGGTGCGGAAGTGCAGGAAATTATCCCAAATGTCTGCATGGGTGTTGGGTTCCATTTGCCAGAGGCCCAACGCCGGTCCACCACCGATCTGGCGCACATAACAAAGGCCGGACTCCTGAATCCCACTGCCCAAAACCAATTGTTCAGCCGCTTCGCTCCATAGGTCGAGGCGTTTAAGGGTGGGGCGAATGACAAATTCCAGAAGCTGGTGCGGGTCGAGGCCCATGGACTTGCTCTCCCGAAAAGGAAAACCCGCCTCAGATTTCTCCGGGCGGGTCGAAAGTGGTGAGCGGATGGGAGCGTGTCTTTATGCGCACGCTTCCCCAGCATGATGAGGATTTTGTCAAATTCTGTTCACTATGTCCACTTTCTTGTTGTTCGAACAACTTTGTTCGGACATTTTCTTCCGGTTCAGCATGGTTACGATAATGGTCAATGCACTTGCCCACATTTCCCACACTCTGGTTCGCTGTACCCCAAGTTTGGCCATGATCACCTTTCGAGGCACTCCCTCGGCATGGAGCCACACCAGCTGCACTTGATCTGATTCCAGCCACCGCAGCCATTCCATGGTTTCATCCATACGGGTGATGGCATCGGCGGTAGGCGGGCCGAGGCGGACTGCCAAGTCGTTGTAACCATAGGCCTCGCTGAACTCGTGGATGATATCCGGCCACGAACTACCGTAGCCGACAGGTTTGAGGCCAGAGACCTTTAGACGTCGCAGACTGGAGGCTGCTTCTGCCATACGATCTGCGACCATCTTGGGTGTCCATTTTTCAGTCATGGGTGACCTCCTTTGCCACTTTCTGACCAAAAAGCTTCTTGGCCAAGTGATTGATCATCTCTCGTTCCGGCCAGCCAAGACGGGGATCATTTGCAGCGACTACCAAAATCCGATGATTTTTCCATCCATTCAGCTTCTCCCGTTCGGGATCCAGACGTACCGGTTGAAAACGAGCCAAGCACGAACGCGGGGGGAGAGGTCCAAAGTTCATGGCATCACCTCCTCATCAAGCGCGTAGTGCAGAATGGCCAGGGCGTCGGCGGCGTTATCATCAACCGGGCTATGGCCCTTCCGCCGCATGGCTTCCATCACCTCGGCCTTGGATGCGTTGCCCTTACCGGTCGCATAGCGCTTGATCGTTCCCACCGGAATTCCCCGATATGGAATCGGGATAGGAGGGGGCCTTTCGGCCTTCCCCCCTCCCACACCACCGTGCGTACGGGTCCGTACACGGCGATTCGGCGGATTAAGCTGGCTAGGGCGGAACTGGCGGGAGGAGGGGAGGGAGGCCGAGTTTGGTCAGAGTTGCATTGTCCAGCGCAATGTGGATAGGCAGTGATCGGCTAAGCCTCCAAGGTCCGAGGCTTGAACCAGCTGCTGGGGCCGCGTTTGCTGGTGGTACTCCAAGATTCACGAGTTTGCGGAAGCGTTGTCTGCCTGTTTTCCACTGTTTCCAGGCGACGGAACGCACGCGCCGTCGCGTCCATTCGTCCAGTCGTTGCAACACAGAAGGTGTTTGGCAGAAGCCGAAATATCCCCGCCACCCGATGAGAAATCTGGATAGATCTTTGATCATCCACGTCAAACTCACTCCGCGTTTTCTGCGTGTGATTTTCCTGACTCGTTCCTTATAGCGCTCAATGGCCTTGGGCGCGATGCGCCGTTTGACAGTTGATTTAACTACTTGGAAACTGAATCCAAGAAATTTACGTTTCGACGGTTTTCCCACCGCGCTTTTGGCAGTATTGACTTTCAGCTTCAGGGTTTTGGCCAAGAATCGGGTAACGCTGTCCATAACCCTTTGACCCGCTCGTTGGGAGCGGACATAGATATTACAATCGTCCGCGTAGCGGGCGAAATTCAGCCCACGTTGTTCCAACTCTCTATCCAATACGTCGAGCATAAGATTCGATAGTAAAGGTGAGAGCGGCCCCCCTTGAGGGGTACCTTCCTCGTTTCGATTGACCAACCCGTCTTGCATGATTCCAGCCGTGAGAAATGCACGGAGGAGTCGCAACAGTCGCTTGTCGGACTCACGTTTGGCTATCAGAGACATCAAAATGTCGTGATTGACACGGTCGAAAAATTTCTCCAAGTCAATGTCTACGACGATCTGACAACCTTGCTCAATGAATTCTTGGGCGCGGGCAATTGCCTGATGGGCCGAGCGGCCCGGGCGAAACCCAAAACTGTTGTCTGAAAACGTTCCATCCCATCGCGGTTGTAAGATTTGAAGAACCGCTTGTTGGATGAGTCTGTCGAGAACTGTCGGTATGCCGAGCATTCTCAAACCTCCGCCCGGTTTTGGTATCTCGACTCTGCGAACTGGTTGTGGCCGATAGGTTCCGGCCAATAGTTGTTTGCAGATGACTGGCCAATGTGTTTCCAGGTACGCTGGGAGGGCTTCGACGGACATACCGTCTATGCCGGGCGCACCTTTGTTGCTACGAACTTGTGCCAGGGCGATCTGAATATTGGTCGCCTCGCACACCTTCTCCATCAACTGCTCGTCATCAGCCGAGCTTTCGGTTTTACATGATGCCGTGAGTGTTTCAGTCCCTCCGTCGGAGTCCTTCCGGGCTTCACCCGTATCGCCATCCGCAAAGGCCAGGGAGTACTGGATTTTCTGCTGCTGTTCACCCATGGGAAATGTATCCTACTCACTGCTTCCTCATCCCCTTGCGGGGACCGTTTGGGCCTTCAGATTTGGGAATCCCTTTTTGGGAATCACTTTCCTATTATGCCCGCTGCTGACTTCCATGACCCGATCAATGGCTCTTGCGATACCACTCAGATCCGTAATTGGACCAGAATCATGGACCTCCTGGGGTAAGTCTGATCGCCTTCGATGCACACCTGGCAGATTTACTACACGGACCCTTGATGGTGGAGGACTTTGCGGTCAGATGCCCGCTCGTCCGGTCCGTACAGCCTTATATCTGCTTTCTGTCCGTCAGGTCGCAACTTTGCTCCACGCTTCTTTCAGGTGCCGCCTTACGACGACTTATACCCTTGCGCGACACTAATCCTTCGCCCCATCAGGCTGGATAGAGGACTTTCACCTCCGAGCTATCAGACATGCCCAGCACACATCTCATTCTGCTCGGCCCAGCCCGTCATCGTCGCCATGAACCCACCGTAGACGTGGGCTGCGTCGACGCCCTTGTGATTTCGGACTTCCTCAAACACGATGGTGTCCACGCCGTACTGCTTCATCTCGTTGAGCCATCGCTTGAAGCGGAGATACCTCATGCCACCGCCCTCGAACCGGCCCGGGCGGAATTCCACGGTGCCGCTGGTGATGGCACCGTCAGCCTGCCTAAATGCCCACCCGGTTTTGCTTCCCAGGTCCAGAGCCAGGAGGGTGTTGTTATTCTTGGCCATGGCGGTGCCCCCCCTTGTTACCGAGCGTTGAAGCCAGCTTCGAGGTAGTCTCTGCGACGTCCGCCATTACCGAGGCGAATTTAGATTTTTCTGAATTGGACCGTGCAAAGAAAGACTTCCTGCCAACAGCCCGGAAAGCTTCCGTC
>JADFZF010000261.1 GCA_015232645.1 Magnetococcales bacterium
GGTCGAGGATATCCTCCTGGCGCCGGGCGAGGGCGCGAAAGGTGGCAAATAGCAACAACGAAAACGCCAGACCCGTGACCAGGATCCATTGCGGCAGGTCGCTGTTCAGGTGGGTGTCAAATCCCGGACGGCTGATGAAATGCACCATCCAGGTTCTTCCGGGCAGGTTGATGAGACGATAGGTGTGATGGTGGTGACTGTTGAAACGATTGACCTGCTCCGAAAGATCGAATGAACGGTACATGAGGTTCTCCGGCGAATACGCGGCCCCGTCGTAAATCTCGAAATCCAGGTCAGGGATACCTTGTCCCACTCGGCCACGCATGAAATCGTTCATGCGGAATGGACTGAATACAAACCCCAGGAGCGCGGCGCGGCGTTCCTGGATCGTCTCGGCTGGCATCCCTTGACGATAGACCGGCAAGACCATCAGAAAACCGGCCTGATGGTCGGTCTGGGTTTCCTGGATCAAGCTGATATTGCCGGTCATCGAGGGTTCGCCGGTATCCCGAGAATACTCCAAGGCGGCGTGACGTACCGGCTCCGAGTCCAGGTCGTAACCGAAAGCATTCAGGTTGCGATCCTTGAATGGTTCGAACAAGACGATGGGGGTATAGTGGGGACGTACGCCACCCGGATGAATGACGAATTCGGGAAATCCTTCGGCACGGATACGGTGGATCAACGCCTCTTTTTCCGCCTCCGGGATCATCAGGCCAAAGCCCATTCCCTGGATTCCAGGCCAAAAAGTTTCGATACGCAACTGTTCGACATAGTTGCGCCACATCAACCGATTCACCTCGGGGACCGCTTTGAACAATCCGACCCCACCACGCAACACCTGTTCATATTCAAACATGCGTTTGTCGATGGCCCGCCGTGCATCTTCCACCAGGTACTCGAAACGTTGCTGAATCCATTCTTCCCGAGCGCTTCTGGCGACCTGCCAGGAGATCAATGTTCCCGGCAGCACCACCAGCAGCACCACCCAGGAGGTATGACGATGATGCAGACAGCGGCGCTGGAGGTACTGCAAGGCATCGGCTATCGTTATTTTATCCAGAACAAGGATCGCCAACAGCGCCAAAACCAAAGCAACGGCGGCCTGCCATCGGCTGGCTGATCGCCGGGAATCCTGGTGGGGAAAATAATGTTGCAGCAATTGCCGGTATTGCGGAGTGGTTACGAATTCACGAATCGCCTGGTCCAAAGCGGTTTTGGCTTCGATCCAACTTTGACGCAGAAGAATGACGCGTCTGAGTTCCATCCACGGTCGTCCGACAATTTTGATGTTGTCGGATTGATCGATCCGCAGGGCCTCTTGCAGGACGCTCAATTGCGGGGCAACCATCAGATCGGCCTCATGGTTGAGCAATGCCTTGAGCGCCGAATTCAGGTTGTCCCTGGGCAACAGGCGAATGTTCCGGTCCCTGACAAAAAAGCGATGGGCCGCCCCGGAATTCAATACTGTCACGGTAAGATTGGCCAGATCATCGCAATGCAGGTGACGGGGGTCATCGCTCCGGGAAAAACAGGAGACCGGCATGGTAACCAAGGATTCGGTCAAAAGGAATTTTTGTTCCCAATCGGGGGTGACTGCCGCCCCCAACAGCAGATCGGCCTGACCATTGCGCACCGCGGCAATCGCCTCTTCCCACCCTTCAACCACATGGTAACTCACCTTCCAGTGGAGGAGGTCGGCGACTTTTTGAAACATTTCAATGGCAAACCCGGATGGCTGGCCACTGGCTGTCACCATGAACAGCGGTGGAAAATTTCGCAGGATCGCCGCTGTCACCCGCTGCTGCTCCTTCTCCAAGGCCAGGCTTGCGTCTGGCAGGAGCATCACGATCGCACACGCCATCAGCCAAACGACGATCCGAATACGGTACTCCGCCGACCAAACTTTCAAGGGGCAATGTCTGTAGGAAGCGTTCATCGGCGATTGGACCATCGGCGTAAAACTGGCATGAGCCAACATAAGCTTTAAGTACATATCATAACATCTTCCATGCCCCTTGACATCTCGATATTTCATCCAGGCGGCCGGAATCCCCCATATTTTGTTGGGTCAATCGCAAGGGGAAGCGCCGACCCGTCCATGGGGTGAATCCGGGCCGGGATGGATCTCCACCGGGCTCGACGGGGGACGAAGTCCGGTCATACCGCCCACACTCAACTCTTCCATTGACCGGTAGTCGTTGCATCCAGCCGCCTCCGCCCCCGGTTTATTTCCGTTGTCACGGGTTTTGTCGGTGTGCTAAGGTTTCGTTATGGAGATGCTAGGACGGCGATTCTCGGGCTGAGGCCAACAAACTGCCGACACCCAGGCCCCTGAGCCTCAAACCGGGATAGAAACCAGCTCATGGATTGAATGAGGAACGTCTCGTCAACGAGTTGGCTGCGGATGGGCCTTTCGGCCAGATCGAAGCCACTGCGGCATGCTTGAACGATTCACGACCGGTCGATCATTACCAAACAAATAAGGCGGAATCTCCATGAATCCATCGATTCCATCCCCCTCGGACCACTGCGATTTCCCCAACCGTCGCCGCCTCCTCAGGTGGATGGGGGCACTTCCCCTGTTTCTTTGGCTCACCGGACCTCTGGCCAACGCCAACACCAATCGCGATCTCGTGGCCCAATATCCCTGGCTCCAAGCCTGGGTCGAACAGGATGGCTTGGATCGCGAATGGCTGAATGCCCTCTTGTCTCCGTTGAAAGTGGACCAGCGGGTCATCGATCTCATGAACTCCCAGGCTGAAGCCAAACCATACTACCTTTACAGGCCAATTTTCATCAACGACCAACGGATCCGCCGTGGACGGCGACAAATGCGCAACCATGCCCCGCTGTTTGCCAATGTCGAACAGCATTACCAGGTACCAGCGCGGTTCGTAGCGGCGCTCTGGGGCATGGAAAGCGATTTCGGCGACTACCACGACGGTTTCAATATCCTCCGTTCCCTCTTTACCCTGGCCACCGCCTATCCTCGCCGGGCCTCTTTCTTCCAAAGCCAGTTGCGTCACCTGTTGTTGTTGGCCCGTGAAGAAGGTTGGAATCCAGCCACGCTCAAAGGCTCCTTCGCCGGCGCCATGGGACAATGCCAGATGATCCCCGAAACCATGCGGCGCTATCTGGTCGATTTCGACGGCGATGGTCATCGCGATCCCTTCCGTAGCGTTCCCGACGTTGTGGGCTCCATTGCCAATTTCCTACAGCAAAACGGATGGCGGCGCGATGGTTTGTATTCCTTGCCTCTGGCCGACGACGGTGGCATGGAATCATTGTCCAAACAATGGCAAAAACAATGGCGTACCATCGACGACTGGCGCCGGAATGACCTCCCTTTCCCACCTTCCACTCCTCAACTCGATCCAAACGAATCCGCCTCCCTGATCCGTCTGGTTCATGCCAGTGGTCCCGGCTTCTACTTGGTGTTTAACAATTTCAAAGTGATAACCAACTGGAATCGGTCCAGCCACTTCGCCATGGCCGTCGGAGAACTCGCTGCCAGGATTCAACCCGGCTGAACACCATAATCGACTCCACAAAAGCGTTTGGCGTTAGGGCTTTC
>JADFZF010000262.1 GCA_015232645.1 Magnetococcales bacterium
GCAATGAAGGTTCCCAGCAATACGACCGGCACGGCGATAGTCGGAATCAGGGTGGCGCGCAAGTTTTGCAGGAACAACAACATCACCAGAAAAACCAGAGCAACTGCCTCAATGAGTGTTTTTACCACGGATTTGATGGACAGTTCGATAAACGGCGTTGCGTCACGCGGATACATGGTTTTCACGCCTTTGGGCAAAACCTCTTCCAGATCTGCAACCTTGTTCTTGATCAGACGGGAGGTTTCCAGGGCGTTCGCCCCTGTAGCGAGCATGATCCCCATCCCGACAGCAGGCCGGCGTTTATAGCGCACGATCACCTCATAAGACTGTGAACCACGCTCAACACGTGCCACGTCCTTGAGGCGCACTTGTGCCCCGCTCGGTTTGACACGCAGGATTATGTTTTTGAAATCTTCCACGGTCTTCAGAAGGGATTGCGCGGTCACCGTGGCATTGATTTGCTGATTCGGTTTGGCCGGTAGTCCGCCCAACTGGCCCGCCGATACGTCGGTGTTTTGCGCACGCAGTGCGGTTTGCACGTCGAGTGGTGTGAGTTGATAGCTGAACAACTCGTCCGGATCAAGCCAGATGCGCATGGCATACTGGTTTCCGAACAGACGCACGTCACCCACTCCGTTGATCCGGGAAATGGGATCGAGAAAGGTGGTAACGGCAATATCGCCCAAATCGGCCTGGGTCAGACCGTCCTCCTCGGCGTACATGCCAATTACCAGAAGGAAATTGTTGCTGGATTTTGTTACACGCACGCCCAACGATTGTACGACTTGCGGCAAACGAGTGATGGCCGCCTGGATCTTGTTTTGGGTTTGAACCTGGGCGATATCCGGATTGGCTTCCGGCTCGAATGTCAGGGTGATGGTCATTGAGCCGTCCGCACTTTCGGAATTAAAATAGCGTAAATGGTCTATTCCTGTGAGACGTTGCTCGATGATTTGCGTCACCGCATTTTCCACTGTTTCTGCCGAGGCTCCCGGATAATCTGCCTGGATTGTCACCGTCGGAGGAGCCACCGACGGATACTGTTCGATAGGCAGATGCTGAATGGAAAGCGCCCCACCCAGCATGATGACAATGGCAATCACCCAGGCAAACACGGGACGGTCGATGAAAAAACTGGCCATGGTTCAGGTACCTCCCGCACCGGCCAATTTCTGTGCCGGTTTGGCTTGCCATGCCACGGTACGAACCTGCTGTCCGTTCCGGACCTTCTGATAGCCTTCGATGATCACCATCTCACCTGCTTTCAGACCACTGACGACGATCCAACCATCATGATAGGTCGATTCGGCCTGAATCGTGCGATGCTGAGCCTTGCCTTCATCATCGACAACCCAGACTTGCAACTCGCCCAGGGCAGTGCGCGTTGTCGCACGCTGTGGCACCAACAAAACCTGTTCCTCTCCCAGATCCAACATTGCACGCACGAACATGCCGGGAAATAAATAACCATCAGGATTCGGAAATTCTGCACGCAGGGTGAACGACCCGGTACTCCGGTCTATGGTAACCTCAGAGAATTTCAATTGGCCGGTGTGTGCATAACGATTTCCGTCACCACCGCGCCCCAGCATCAGATGTACCGGGATGGCGGCATTGCCAGCCAGTTTTGCGTGGAGATTCATCACCGTCGGATCGCCAGCGGATTGCTGCATGTCCACATACATCGGACTGAGGGCGGTAATGGTGGCCAACTCTCTGGATTGATTGGCAGTAACCAAGGCACCTTCGCTGACAAGGGAACGGCTGATGCGACCTGAGATAGGGGCAGAGACCTTGGTGTATTCCAGGTTGATTCGGGCCTGATCAACTTTCGCTTGAGCTATGCCAATGGCAGCCTGAGCCACACCCAGGCTCGCCACCTTGTCGTCATAGGCCTGGCGGCTGACCAGGTTGTTTTTGGCAAGCTCACCGGATCTCTCGACACTTGCCTTCACTGCAATCAGATTCGCCTGGGCACCGTGTAAATCGGCCAGAGCGCTTTTCAGCACCGCTTCATAACGCGAATCGACGATTTGAAACAATTGTTGACCTTTCACGACTTCGGAACCTTCCTCAAACAGACGTCGGGTGATGATTCCGTCCACCTGTGGCCGAACATCTGATTGACGCGCTGCGACCACACGTCCTGGCAAGGCATACTGCTTGACGATGGGCCGTTGTTCCATGCGCAAAATTGCAACTTCCTGCACTGGAGTGGCTACTGGGGGCGTGACCGGTTCACGTGCATGGGAACCCAGGTTGAAGAAAAAAATCGCCCCAATGCTGGTAAGGAATCCGAAAATCAGCGAGTTTTTTTTCATTGCAACCTCCCTTTGTTCTGGATCTGGCTCTCATGGAGTGAAGCCCTTTATACCGTTTGTTTGGCAAACAGAGGTAGAGCGATTTTCCGTGATTCTTGCCTGATCGTATGAAAGATAAAAAAATGTTTTGAAAAGGGCGAGGTTCTGGCGCTCGACTCTGGCTGGTGTTGACCCGAACGATTGCGCCATGTCCACTTTGAGAATACCGACTATAAAGCCATTCAGGGTTTGCCGGGTGGATCGGAAACAATGAAACCCCATCACGGGGAGAGAGATTCGTTTCACGCCTCGATGGTGTTGTTCCACCATATTGTTCAGGTCATTGAATTATGCGACGGCATCCTTGTCCAGGTCGTTGATTTATGCGACGGCATCCACGAATCGTGCCAGAAGGGGATTGAAAAGATCAGGCTGTTCCCAGTGAGGCCAGTGTCCGGCTCCATCGATGCGTAAAAGCCCCCCACCCCAGAGATCCAATGAGTCGCAGAGGGGGGTCAGGTAATCCAGACCGACCACCTTTTCCTCCGTTCCCGCCACAATGGCAACAGGCTTTTGAATCCGCTTCAACATATTGACTTCGTTGGCGAGACCTCCCGAAATGACCGCTTGCTCCAACTCTTTTCTGGCTCTGGGATCAGCGCGTTGCAGATCGGCCATGAAGAAAGGGGGGACACAGGAAGTTTTAGCCACCTGGTGCCTGGCAGCCAGAAGAAGTTTTTCCTCGAAAGAGGCCCCTTGATTGACTGGATTTTCAACCGGGGAAGGTGGATAGGCCGCCAGCAGATCGTTGGCACTCCTCAGCGGAGGAGCCCCGATCAGCATCAAACCGGCAACCCGGTCGGGTTCCCGGTCCGCCAGGGTCTCCAGTAGAATATGCCCTCCCAGGCTGTGCCCGACAAAAGTCCAGGTCCGATCCCCAAGGGCCTCCAGCACGGCGTGGATCAGGGCGGTGTATCCCTTGAGGCAGTAGCGGTGTGGTGGATCGATGGCATTGTCGGATTGACCATGGCCTGGAAGATCCATGGTGACGAAATGATAGCGCTTGCCCAGGGTACTGTCCCATTGGCGCTGGAAGCTTTGGTGGGAGGAACCATTGCCATGGAGAAGGAACAGGGCGGGACCATGGACTCCACCCTCAAACAAGGCCACATGCTCTCCTGACACCTGAAGAATCCGTTTTTTCACGTGTTCATACTCATTGCTGGATTGATCGAGTCTTGCTGGCAGACCATCCTACCCCG
>JADFZF010000263.1 GCA_015232645.1 Magnetococcales bacterium
TGGAAACTCTTCCAGGAAACCAATCGACTGTTCCAGGAATCGGAACTCAAGGCGCAAGCAGCACAAGCCCGAATGGAACACGATCTCCAGGAGACCAGACGCCTGCTCCAGGAAGCAGATGCCAAAGCGCAAGCCAGAATGGAACACGATTTCCAGGAAGCCAGACGCCTGCTCCAGGAGGCAGATGCCAAAGCGCAAGCCAGACAAACCCGAATGGAACACGATTTCCAGGAAATCCGCGCCGAAACCGAACGCAAATCCCAGGAAACTGATAAAAAAATCAAAGAGGTTACAGCACTGGTCGGCAAATTGGGTGGTCGTTGGGGCGAATTCGTGGAAGGTCTGGTGGCACCCGCTTGCGAAACCCTGTTCGCTCAACGGGGCATTCCGATCCATCAGGTCAGTCCTCATGTCAAGGCTGCTCTTCCCGGCAACCGCCATATGGAAATCGATCTGCTGGTTGCCAACACCGATGTCGTCGGCCTGGTGGAGGTCAAGAGCCGCCTGACGAGCGAAGACGTGCGTGAACATTTGACACGCATGGCCGAGTTCAAGGAATTTTTTCCCATTTACGCCAACAAGCGAGCCATAGGTGCCATGGCGGCCATCGTGATCGACAAGGACGTGGATCGTCACGCCATGAACGCAGGCTTTTTTCTCATCGTCCAATCGGGCGATTCGGTCCATCTGGCTAACGGCCCGGATTTCGTGCCCCGGGTCTGGTAGGATCTGTTCGTTTCCAGGGTGGCCCCGGCTGGCCTGGCCTGGATCCATTCGGGTGTGAAACCGAAACGACGTTGGATCTGAATTTGTTTTTTTTGGAAAAATACACGTTGCAAAGTGAACGCGATTCGTCTGGAGTATTTTATTTCCTGGGAATTGCCTGACCCGATTCGATATATTCCAGTAAACGCCTGCGAACTTTGCATGGGGAGGGACGATGACCACCACCGACAATCGCATGATTCGTAATGTTGCCCTGGTCGCCCATGGCGGCGGCGGCAAGACAACCCTGGCCGAGACCCTGCTGTTCAACGCCAAAGCCATCCCCAAACGGGGTACGACCGACCGAGGCAGCACGGTCATGAGTACGGAACCGGAAGAGGTGGCACGCCAGATCACCACCACACCCCATGTGGCCTGGTATGTCTGGCGGGATTGCCTGGTCAATCTGGTGGATACGCCCGGATATATCGATTTTCTCGAAGCCACCCGGGGCGTGTTGTCGGTGGTGGGGGGGGCGGTGCTGCTTTTTTCCGGTGAGTCAGGTGTCAAACCGGAAACCGAGCGCCTCTGGAGCATGATTCATGACGCCCTGGTGCCCACCATCGGCTTCATCAACGAAATGGACAAACCCCGGGCCGATTTCATCCGCACCCTGGGTGAAATCGAAAAAGTCCTGGATGTAACGGTCCTGCCTCTGACCATTCCTATTGGCAATGGTGAATCGTTTCAGGGTATTGTGGACCTGATTCCCATGACCGCCTGGTCCGCCAAAGAGGGTGTTTTCACCCAGATCGACCTGCCGGCCTCCGCCCGTGACGACGCCGAACACTACCGGCAACAACTGGTGGAAAAAATTGTCGAGGCCGATGACGAACTCCTGGAAAAATTTCTGGAAGATGAGCAATCCCCACCGGATGAGGTCTTGCACCAGGGGCTGAAAGAGCTGGTCCTTACCCGTCAAATCCTGCCGGTTTTTTGTGGTTCGGCCCAGGCCAACATCGGTGTACGTACCCTGGCCAATGGCATCCTGTACTACATGCCAAGCCCGCCGGACAAGGCCATCATCAAACCCATTGCAGGCAAGCATGCCGACCAAACCGATCAGGTGGAAATTCGCAATCCTGTGGCCACGGACCCCTTCTCGGCAGTGGTGTTCAAAACAGCCATCGATCCCTACTCGGGCAAACTTTCCGTGTTGCGGGTTTTCTCGGGTGTCCTGGAAGCGGAAAAGGAAATCTACAACGGCACCCGGCGCGTCAAGGAAAAGGGAGGCCGACTGTTCAAACTGATGGGCAGGGAGATGACCCCCGTGGACCGCCTCAGTGCCGGGGAAATGGGAGCCGTGGCCAAACTTGCCCAGACCCAGACCGGGGATACCCTGTGTGCCCTGGATCACCCCATCCACTACGAGCGGGTCAGGTATCTGGATCCTCCCATGGCCTACGCCGTGGAAGTGGACACCAAGACCGAAGACAAGGCCTCCACCGGTCTGCACCGTCTGGCCGAAGAAGACCCAACCCTGCAATTCTACCGGGACCAGGAAACCAATGACATGATCCTGGCCGGCATGGGACAAACCCACCTGGCCGTGGTGTTGGATCGCCTGAAGCGCAAGTTTGGCGCGGTGGCCACCCTGAAAACCCCCCGGGTTCCCTACCGGGAAACAATCACCCGTACCGTCCGGGTCCAGGGACGCCTCAAAAAACAGACCGGCGGTCGCGGCCAGTTCGGGGATTGCTGGATTGAAATGTCTCCCCTGCCACGCGGGGGGGGATTTGTTTTTGAGGATGCCATCGTGGGTGGCGTGATTCCCCGGCAATTCATCCCCTCGGTGGAAAAAGGGATCCGTGAATCCATCTCCTCCGGCACGGTGGGGGGGTATCCAGTGGTGGATTTCAAGGTACGGCTGGTCGATGGCAGCCACCATTCGGTGGACTCCTCGGACAATGCCTTCCGGATTGCCGGTTCCATGGCCTTCCGCAAAGGGATGGAAGAGGCCGGGGCCGTCATCCTGGAACCCATCATGCAAATGGATGTGACCGTGCCCGATGAAGTGGTCGGTGACGTGATCGGTGATCTGAACAGCCGGCGGGGCCGGATTACCGGTGTCGTCTCCCGGGCCGGGGTGCAGGTGGTACACGCCGAAGCCCCCATGGCCGAAGTCCTGGATTACGGCAACGTCCTCAATGCCATCACGTCCGGACGGGGCCTCTACACCATGCGGATCGGCACCTATCAGGAGGTTCCCAGCCACATTGCCCGCAAGGTGCTGGAAGCCAAAAAACCCAAAGAGTGATATCCAGATTTCGCTTCATCTTTTCCCGGAAATGCCGATCTGACTCTTCAGAGGAACTCTCTGAAGAGGTCAAGGGAAGGAGAAGCCAATGTGGAGTGTCTCGCAGGCCGGTATGGCCATGATTTTTGGTGCCATGGCGCATCAGCAGCGTCCGGGCGGTGTGGTGCAGAAAACTTCCGGTGTCCACGGACGGGGGCCGCAAAACTCCCCAGGCAGCAACCGGAGTCGCGATGATGAACGATCCGATTTTCATGCCCTCTTTCTGCGCGCCCTGGAAGAAGATGACATGGAGTGAACCGGGACAACACCTCGAAAGGCGTCTGCTTCACGTTTTCACATATACCTTCACTGCCCTTCCTTGTTGAAGGTCGAGAAGGTGAGAAATGGCCACCCCATGCAGTATCGAGGGTGGCTTTTTTTTGCAGAGGATTGCAATATTCCTTGGTTGATGATACCGTCATAATGGCGAATGTACCTTATGAATGCCAAGTGTATCGGGTTGACCACGTGTTTTTTGTAAAGAT
>JADFZF010000264.1 GCA_015232645.1 Magnetococcales bacterium
CCATGAGATTTTAATCGTCCCTGGAAACCGCTTCCTTGCCGAATTCTTCCGCGAGGCTGGCATCACCCGGGCTGTTCCCTTCATCACGGACCCGGGTGATTCCCGCTCCCAGGGCGACGAAGCCCAGGACGATCAGCAGCAGGGGTACGGTACCGCGCAGCATTTCCACCACCGACCACCACCACACCGACAGACCCCAGAGACCCAGGGCGAGGGCGACGAGCCCGAAGATAATGTTGGCCATGACGACTCTGTTTTCCCCAGACGTTCAAGCATGTTTGGAGTTGAATCGTTTCAACCCCCTTTCGGACCGGCGACTGTTGAAGGTGATCCATTTCGATGGGTCAACGCAAAAATGGGGCCGATCTGTGGACTGCCGGGACTCGGCAGGTCAGAAGGCTTGGAGGCGGCCTATCGGGTCATGATTTCTGTTCGGTGTCGAAGCAGAATTCATTGCAGGTCGATCCATTTTTGCCCGGGTCATCCCGGGAGCCGGTACGCATAACCCAGAGACCATACGCCATGATGACGAAATTGGCAAGTCCAGTGAAGATAAACGGCGCCGTGGGGCTGAGGAGGTCGAACAAAAACCCGCCGATCTGGATGAAGAAGATGATTCCGATGCAGCCGACGGTATTGAACGCCCCCATGACCGAACCCCGCATATGGGTTGGCGCGAGATCCAGGGCCAGGGTTTGCGGGGCCAGCAGGCAGCCTGCCTGTCCCAGTCCGACGAACAAGGCGGGCAGGAAGGTCCACCAACTGAATGGGTTCATGATCAATCCCATGGCGGTAAATCCTGATCCCGACAGGACCATGCCCAGCGTCAGGGACTCGACTCGCCCCAGGTTCTGGATCAGCCAGCCCCAGAACGGCAGGCTGACGAGGATGATGAAGCCGATGAAGCCGATCACCATGCCAGCCTGTCCCGCCGCCTGGGCATGGGTGACGTTGGGGAGAAGGTCGGCAAAGTAGATGAACCATGTCATCAGGAACAAACCGATGATGACCATGTCATTCCGGGACGAAAACGCGGCCAGGAAGCTCAGGCGGAGATTTCTTTCCTGGCGCAGCAGACCCATCACTTCGCCAAAGGGGAATTGTTC
This sequence comes from Magnetococcales bacterium, assembly GCA_015232645.1. Lineage (GTDB taxonomy): Bacteria > Pseudomonadota > Magnetococcia > Magnetococcales > UBA8363 > UBA8363. Next base: position 1,107 of record JADFZF010000264.1, read on the forward strand.
CTGTTGGGTCAAGGGTGCCCGTTCTTCCAGAAAATGCCGGCTCAACCAAGCCCCTGCAACCGCTGTGGCGACCGAGAGCATCATGACCAGGGTCAGGCCGATATATTTAGGAAGTTGCATCAGAATGGCGTAGACCAGGGTCGCTCCGAAGGCGGTCATGAACCCGACTTTGGCCAGGAGCATGGGACGATTGTTTGGGGTGGTGTAGTCGCCGGTCAGGGTTCCCAGTTGCGGCCAGACCGCGGTGGAGCCTATGGACATGAGGATACGAGCCACGTAGAACACCGCCACGCCGCTGATTCCCAGGGCCAGGCCGATTTCAAGGCAAAATGGTGTCACTGCTGCGGTAACCGCTGATAACACGAAGCCATAATACATGATGGGAATGCGTCCGAACCGGTCGGAGAGGTGTCCCAGGTAACCGACGAACAGGAGGTCCACCAGTTCGGTAATGACCTGGATGTTGGCGTTGACGAAGCCGGCGTTGTCGCGTTCCAACCCCAGGCCCTTAAGGAAAAGAGGTTGAGTTGCAAGAACTAAAGTCATAAAAATCATGGAAAGAGCAACAATAAGGTACAAACTGTTGCGTAGACTGGGGTGAATCTCTGGGGACATGTTTGCCTTTATTCATTCAGGCCAGTAGTTCATAGCTGGCGTTTTGGACGGCTGACGCTTCGGTTGCCGGGCCGCGAGATGGAGTATCCAAGACCGCAAAAATGGTACTCAAGACCGCAAAAATGGAACCGAAAATAAAAACCATGAAAAATAAAATCCACTGAGATATACTGGCACGCCGGTTGTGAAGCTGTTCATATTGTCCCATGATACCGAATTGCTACAAGGGGGAAAAACATGGCCATCGCCGCTAATGTTCAGTCAGGGGGACTCGCTCAGGGAGCTCCAGCCATTAAAAGCTTGCCACCTGCGGCCACACCACCTCCTGGAGTCGAACTGGAAACTCCCGAGGGGGTTCGAGCCGCCGCTGCCAAGGCCAAGGTGGCTGGTGGCGTCAAAGCTGCCTCGCTCCCTCCGGGAACCGCGTCGGCTCAGGCGGCTCCGGCCGCCACTGTGCCGCCCGGGGCCGAATGGGAGGCTCCCGAGGGCGTCAAGGCGGCTAAAGTAGCCGCGACCAAAACGGCCGCCGCCAAGGGAACGGTTACAACCAATGCCCTGAATACCAAAAACGCTGCTGTTGCCACCAGTAAGGCCGCCACCGGCAAAACCCTCGTCTCCGCTGCTGCAGGGACCAAGGGGGCCCTGGCAGTCGCTCCAGGCAGTATCGCCGTCAAAGGGGTGACTACCGGCGGCTCCCTTTGGTCGGGCAGCTTGCCCACTCTCGGCATCAGCCTGGGAGGCATGACCCCACTGCTTGTTGCCGGGGCTGCGGCTGCCCTCGGAATCGGTATCTACAGCTACCTGAAACATAAAAAAGGCTCGATCAACGAATTGGACGAGGCCATCAGTTAAACTTTCCGGAGTGTCTCCCTTATGGCAATTCGTGCTCTGATCACCAAACACCGCTCCCCCAGGTCTCAGATTCTCGCCATGTTCAGCTACCTCGGGGTCCTGTGCCTGATCTCTTTGATGTTCAACGAGGACGGGGACGATTACGTGAGATTTCACGCCAAGCAGGGGCTGGTTCTTTGGGTTTGGGGAATCCTTGCCATTTTTAGCTTGTATATTCCGGTCTTGGGTGGATTCATCTTCAGCTTCTCCGTCTTTGTCATCACCCTGTACTCCATTGCCGGCATCGTTTCCGTCCTCTTTTCCAGGGCATGGCGGCTTCCATTTATCAGCCAGCTGGCGCTCTTGTTTTAAGTTTTAGGCCTTCCCACTGGTGTGCTAGCCACGGAGATTGGATGGTCCAGACCGTTAAATCTCATGGGTTGGCCGTCCGCCAAGGTCAGTAGGACCCCAGGGAAAACTCGGTGATGTGGGTTGCTGCCGCGGCACGTCTTGACAGCGACTCCGCCTCAAGTCGACTGGTGTATGGCCCGGAAAACACACATACCATGGCGCCGTTTTGAATGGCCTTCCTGTAGACCAGCGGCACAAAAGGTCGTACCAGGCGTCCGCGCTCCAGGGCATTTTCGGCGTGGGAAAAACAGCCCATGGCGATAAAATGTCCCCGTTTTCGATCCCCTTCCGGGGCGTGGTTGAAAATGCCGTCTGCCAACGGGAGTGTTTCAGCTTGTGTTTCCCCGGTCGATTTGCCCCCGTGAGCGTCTGTCCCTCCTGTTGTCGGTGTCGTATCCATGGCAGCCATCTTCCCGGGAGTTATTTCCGCCGAGCTCGGTGTTTGGAGGTCCAGGGCCGAGGGCAATGCCGATGCTGCGATTGGTTGCACCGCAGGTTCAGCGGCAGCAGGGACCTCTAATGGCGTTGGCCCCGGACTGCCGGACCCCGTTGATTCACCCCCATTCCTTTTCCCAACGTTGG
>JADFZF010000265.1 GCA_015232645.1 Magnetococcales bacterium
ATATGCTTGCAGATACACCAAGAGCAGGAAGGCGACAGGATATCCGCTGTCTATGCAAAATTTAACGCTTATGGGGCGTAGCCCCACCACCCCACGGGGAAGGGAGGTCCCTTTGCCAATCCTTCCCATTCATTTTCCATGGCCCCATGACCGTCGAAATTCATGAGATCCTGCCGCCGTTACGGGAAGAATTGGCGATTCATCCTGGCCCGCAACATTGGGACGGTTCACCCACCTGGACCATCCACGACCCGACAGGGCATCGTTTTTTCCGCATCGGATGGCAGGAGTTTGAAGTCCTTTCACGCTGGTCATTGGCGACCGCGGAACGGATCGCCGCTGCCATCGCCGCCGAGACCACCTGGCAAGCGGATGCAGTGGCGGTGCAGCGGTTGATCGATCGTTTACGCAACGCGCATCTTTTGGTGCCCATCTCCCCAGGGGATAGGCAGCGTCATTTGTACCGGCAACGTCAACAGCAGACCGGCTGGCTGCGCTGGCTGCTGCATCATTACCTGTTCTTGCGCATTCCTCTGGTGCATCCCGATGAGTTTTTGCAGCGTACATTGCCGCTGGTACGCTGGATGTTCAACGGCTGGTTTGTCGGGGCTCTGGTCATCACCGCCCTGTCCGGTGGTCTCATGATCCTGCACCGTTGGGAGGAGTTTGTCGGTTCATTTCCATTCTTTTTCAGTCTTTCCGGAATGTTGGCCTACAGCGGCGCCATTGTCCTGAGCAAAGTGGTGCACGAACTGGGGCATGCCTGGACCGCCCGGCATTACGGTTGTCGGGTACCGGTGATGGGAGTGGTGCTGATGGTCCTGTGGCCGGTCTGTTATACCGACACCCATGAAGTCTGGAAACTACCCTCGCGCCGACAGCGCCTAGTCGTTGGCGCGGCGGGAATGATGGCGGAAATCACGCTGGCCGCCTGCGCATCCCTGGCCTGGGGCTTCCTTCCCGATGGCCCCTGGCGCAGCGCCGCTTTTCTGCTGGCCAGTTCCATTTGGATCTTCACCCTGGCGGTCAATCTCAATCCCTTTCTCCGCTTTGACGGCTATTTTCTGTTGTCCGACGGGTTGGAGATGGGCGACCTGCATCCGAGGGCCTTTCGGTTGGGACGATGGTATTTGCGTGAATTCTTGTTCGGTCTGGGTGCCGCACCTCCAGAGAGCCTTGGCCCGGGGTGGTGCCGTCTGTTGATCGGTTATGCCTTTCTGACCTGGTGCTATCGTTTTATCCTTTTTTTCGGCATCGCCTTGCTGGTTTACGAAAAATTTTTCAAAGTGCTCGGTTTGTTTCTGTTTGCGGTGGAAATCGGTTGGTTTTTGCTGCGCCCGGTGCTGGCGGAGTTCAGGGCTTGGGTGCTATTATCTCCTCAATTTCGATTCAGCTTTCCCATGTTGCGGACTTTGACCTTGTTGTTGGCAGTCGTTGCCGTCATCACTCTACCCTGGCGCATCACGGCAGTGACCATGGCGTCGGTGCTTCAGGCAGGGGGACAAACGGTGGTTTTTTCCCCGGTGCCATCCCGAATCGATCAGATCCTCGTGGAACCCGATCAGCGTGTCAGTCGCGGCGACTTCTTGTTGACACTGGAGGACCCCGATCTGTCCTACAGACGGGATCGGGTGGAACGATCCATGGCATTGTTGCGTTGGCAGTTGACCCAGCCCGCTACCGATGATGACCCGTTGGTCTCCGAGCCGGTTTTGCAACAGGAACTGGCCCGGTCCCAGGCGGAATGGCAGGCGTTGCAACGCGAGCAACAGCAGTTGCATGTGGTGGCCCCCGTGGATGGGACGGTCGTGGATATGGCTAATGATTTGACTCCAGGTCAATGGTTGGCCAAGGATGAACCCTTGTTGACCATCATCTCTAACGAATATCCTCTGGTCAAAGGCTATGTGGCGGAACGGGATCGCATTCGGATTGTGACGGGGGGCGTTGGTCGGTTTTATCCCGATAACTCCGATGAGCCTCCTTTATCAGGTCGGATTATCCGCATCGACCAGACCCCGACTCACTATTTGCCAACCCCCTGGCTGGCATCTCTGTATGGGGGTGAGATCCCGGTGCGACAACTCAAGGATGGCAGGTTGGTGGTCGAGGGATCGTATTATCGTGTTGACCTGGAATTGGATTCCAATCGATCGGTGAACCAAATGAGCCGGGGCGTCACCGTCATTCAATCGGCTTCCGAAAGCCTGGCATTCCGCTGGTGGCGTCTGGCCTCGGATATCCTTCGGCGACAAATGGGGTTTTAAATGCATGATCAGGTTTTGTAATCTTTCCCATGGTGTCAAGCAACCCTCCTTTCGATCGAGCCTCCCATCGTTACCATGAAAACGCTAGTCGAACAAAAATCGGATTTGCGGGCCCGAGTCAGGCTGCTGGCACCGTTGCTGGTGGCGGTTCCAGCTCTGGTCATCTTGTATCTCACCTTCCATTTTACCAGCAGTCAACTGCGGCAATGGGCCGAGTTCAATTTGAAGAAAACCGGGCAGCAGATCGTCGAAGAAACAAAGAATTTTCTAAATTCCGCTGATTTATCTGCAAATTACAACGCTGTCTGGATTGCCGCCAATCAGTCATCCAAAACCTTCGCCGCCGATTTTCATAAAATTGCCCGGGCACAGATGGATTATTTTCCTTATTTTCAATTGATCTATTTCGGCGATCATGGTGGTAATCATTGGTTGAACAAAAAAGATCCCGATGGTGTGTTGCGTACACGACTGATCGAACGCCTGGACGACTCACCTACGAGCAGGGAGCAGTTGGCTCGGGCAGCGACCTTGTCGGAAATCCATCCCGAAGAAAAAATGGTACGACAAACGCTCCTTTCCTGGATCGTCCGAACCTCGTGGTACGAATTGGGGGCCGATGGTGACTTGCGCTTTGACTATGCCGATCGGCTCAAGGCCTACGACCCCCGTCTACGCCCATGGTATTCGGGCGTTGAACAAAAACAGGGAAAATCATGGATCGATGTCTATACCTGGGAAAATAAATTTCATGACCAAATCGACTATGCCGCCGGTATCACCATTTCCTATCCGGTCATGCGCCATGGAGAACTGGCGGGTGTTACCGGGATTGACCTGGTGCTGGAAGAGATCTCCCAATTTCTCGGTAAAATAGCCATCAGCCCCAACAGCCGTATTTTTATTTTTGACTCCAAGGGGCAATTGGTCGGGATGCCGGGGCAAAAGGTGTTGCTGCGGGCGGCTCCGAACCAACAAAAGTTTGAACGCATACGGCTGAGCGACATCGGTGACATCGCCATCGCCGACTCCTACCATGCCTTGCGTCAGGATATCCTCGGCGAGAGCGCCAACGCGCAAGCGAATAAACTTGGACCATTTGCTGAAAAAATATTGCGTTTTACCAGTCAGAATATCTCGGTGTTGGGTTTCTTTCGCCCTCTGGACCCGATTTTCAACCTCGATTGGTATGTCGGGGTGTTGATGCCGGAGTCCGATGTCAATGGTGATTTGGAACAGCGCTTTCGCTGGGCATTTGTCGGGGTCATCGCGGTGGT
>JADFZF010000266.1 GCA_015232645.1 Magnetococcales bacterium
ATGAAAGTAACAAAGTGGAAATAAACAGTTTAAAGTAAATTAACGCTTATGGGGCAATCCCCCAGACCCCTTTTTTTGTTCGATATTCCCGAACCGGGGGATCTGAATGGTTACCCCTGAAGAAGGGGAGACCAGGACGGTGACCTCTCCAACTCACCTTTCCCACGATAACGCCAACCCGGCGACCCGAAACCCTAACCCGTTGGCACATTCGTTTTCACTTATCACGGCACGATAAGCAGTCATCCCAACAGCACGATACCACGAACTGCCGCATATGACCTTGAAATTATTTTTTTTTCTTTCCCGACCAGGAAACTTGCGCGACTCCTGCCGCTCCAAGACATCAAGACGCATGTCCCCCGTCCATTCATAGACATGTCCGATCATGTCCACCAAACCCCAGACATTGACCAACATCGGGTTCACCAATACCGATCGTGTCGCGGCGACATCGGTCTCGCTCTCCCTCGCCTCAAGATCGTCCATCCCCGCCATGCAGGCGGTCTGCCACTGGTATTCGCTGGGCAACCACATCCATCGCCCCGTTTTGGTCGCCAACCAACGGATGTAAGCCTGGGCATCGGCATGATCCACCAAGACCACAGGATGGTCGTCCCCCTGCGCAAAGCCAGGATGACGCCAATCAACTCCCTCCTCTCGCACCCAACCTTCTGCCCCAGACCGCCCGATCCAACCCCATCCCTGGCGCTCGGCTCGGGTGACATAACCCGTTTCTCTGACAAAAACCTCAAACAGACCTCGGGTCACCGGATGCCGGGACATCCAGAAATGTCCCTCCTCCGCAAGCCCGGATGCCGTCTCTTTGAGACAATTTCTTGCAGGAATCCAGGAAAAATCGATATTCCGATTCGCAACCCGCACCCGCCACAGGCGGCCAGCCCGCTGGCGACTTTGCAGCACGAGAATGCCCCTGGGACGGCCTCCGTCGCCACGCAAATGGTCGATCACCCGCGACAGCGGCCAACGCTGTTCCGGCTTCTTTTCCAACATCCCCTGCAGCAAGACTCTCAACCGTGGCGGCGTGGATGGGGTCATCACCACCGGCTCCGGCGCCCGCTGCAACTGACGCACCCAGGGGGTGGCGCCATCGTAGGCGGGACAACCGAATACCATAAAATACAGGCTCATTCCCAAGGAGTACACATCGGAAACCAGATAGCGTCGTTGCTCCCACACTTCGGGAGCCGTGTAACTGTAAGTCCCGGAAACCATGGGTTCGCGAGCATTCGACCAAGAGGCCGATAGCCCCCAGTCGCATAAATACCATTGCCGCCGTTGCGGACCTATCCAACGACCAAAAACATTGGATGGTTTGATATCGCGATGTACGATGGGGGGATCTAACGCCTGGGCCGCTGCCAATGCCTGACACAGTTGATCCAACACCGCAAAAGCCTCGCCGATGCTCAGACAACCACGAGACAGAATCCACTCTTTGAGCGTACCGGCATCCAGATATTCAGTCACAAAAACGGGACATCGATCCTCATCGACAAAATGATCGGTCAGGGGCAGCACATGCGGAGCCCCCTTCAGCCGCGACAAATGTTCCAGCTCCGCCGCGAACAGACGGCGATGCCTGGTATACCGCGCCCGTTTCAATGCCCGGATGACTCCGCCGGAAAGGTCGGTGACCTTGTAAATTTGACCAAATGCCCCCTCTCCCAACACCTCTTCCACCCGATACCGTCCCTCACCCAACAGAGTTCCAGGAGCCAACAGGGACCGTTTCTCCTGTATGTTTGGTTTTTTCTTTATGATTCCAGTTTTAAACGTGACCCCCATAGCCCCTGCCATCAGCCTCTGTGGAAACCCGCGGATATCCCCGATCGGAAGAAAACAAAAAAACCCCGGGAAGGACAATGCAACGTCAACCCCGGGGTCTGGCTTAGACTCACTCACACCATCATGACAACCATGGCCCGCCCCCTCCCGTCTCCCCTACCTTCCAGGAAGACGGGACCTGGGTGCGGTCAAACTACCATTGAATGTGCTCGACGTTGTGGAACTCAATCTTGGTGCCATCCTCCATGGTGATGGTCCCGGAGGCATCGTGACTGTTGAAGTCGATGGTCTGATGGGCGGCATCCACGGTATAGGCATGGTCGGAACTCAAGGTCCAATCACCCGAAGCGGCATGGTCCAGATCGGCCGCGGGACCGCCATGGACTCCCTCCAGGTGGATGCTGTCCAGCCACCCTTCGCTGGTGGCGGAACCGTCCACATGGTCTACCCCTCCGCCGTGACCGAAGATGAACAACTCATTGCCATCGGCGCCCATCACATCGGCATTGGCGACATCATGCAGATGGTCTGAAACCTCAAACGCCTGCGCCTGTCCGTCGGCATCGGTCTGAATATTGAAGTCGATGGCATTACCCGTATGAACATGCACCGCGTCCCCTCCCTGGACGTTGGCGTCTCCGTTGTTCCAGGTGGAATGATCTTCCGCCTGAATCTCCGATCCATTGATGGCAATCTTGTCCACCAACACCTGGTTGCCGCCATCGTCCACCGCACCGATGCTGATGGTATGATGGCCGCTCTCCAAATGAACGCCTTCGATACGAATCACATCCCAATCGCCATGGTTGTGAGCCACGTCGGCGGAAAGCGGGCCACCACCAACGGCATGCCCATCAATCTGCACCTCGAATTCAGCGTGGGTCCCGTTGCCTTGGTGGGCGACGGTAATCTCCAGGACATCATGCCCATCGCCTCCATGAATCACCGTAGCATCCGAGGCTCCGTCATGACCCCCACCGGCGTGATCCCCTCCTTGGGACCCTCCGCTCGCGTGATCCCCTCCTTTGGAGCCACCCTTCGCTTGAGACCCTCCTTTGGAGCCTCCCTTCGCTTGAGACCCTCCTTTGGAGCCTCCGGATTGATGTTGATCGACAACAACATGGGGGTCATTCTGATGCCCACCCGATCCGCCCTTGGATCCCCCCCCAGCCACCTTGTCGGTTGCATGACTCCCCCCCTTGGGATCAGAGTCGGGGGGAGTGACTGTTTTGGTCACACCCTCGGACAGATCAACCGTCACCTGCCCCTGACTGGTCAGGGTATCGCTGCCATCCTGCGTCGTGATGCGAATCCCCAGGTCAAAGTTATGATCCACTCCTTCGGGAACTGAAACCGTCAATCCGGGAATATTCCAACCGATGGTATCACCATGGTCGTTGGTCGCCACCTGTTGCAAACTTTCCTGTGGTACTTCCCACGTACCCGCCTCGGCGCCAGGATGACCAACACTCAAGGTCACCCCCTCTGGAATATTGGTGAACAGGACATGGCCCGACAGGTGTTCGGAGCCATCCTGATCCCCCAGGGTGAAGCCAATATCCAATTGAACCTCGGTAACGTGCGTGGCTCCACCATGGTCCGTATCATGCTGCCCCCCATCTTGACCACCGACTGAACCTCCTCCGTGGACACCATGATCCTTCGAACCACCTTGGGCGCCATGGTCTTTCGAACCTCCCTTCGAGCCTCCCTGACCA
>JADFZF010000267.1 GCA_015232645.1 Magnetococcales bacterium
GTCAGGATGCCCACCCCCCCCGCTGATGCCACCACCGAAGAGAAAAAGCCGTTCCCATACCGCCTGATCGGTGGGGAAAAGGGCGACGACATCCTGGAAGGTGATGACGAATCCAGGCATCGCCGGATCCAAGCGCTACTTGCCCAATGGATGAGGATGGAGAATGTGGTCGTCCTCATGGGCGCGGGTTGCTCCTGTTCTACCCGGATCGGGGGGCTCAGCATGTACGATCTGGAGAGTCAGGTGTTGGCGACACTTGCTAACCGCTACCAACTGACCAGTAAAGAAAACCTCCTGAAGGTGATCTCTTCCCGTCAGAAGGACGTTGATGCAGGCGATCACGACACCCCGCATTTTGAACAATGGCTCTCCTATCTGAGCAATATCCGCCACCTGTTGGCGGCCAAGGGAAACCCCATCGTCGATATCAAAATCCGCATTGGTATTGGAGAAGACTCGGAGAGCCTCAGTCTGAGCCCCAGTGAGGCAGATGAACTACTGAAGGATCTGGAGCGGGCCATCTACACCTACTGCGCATTGCGGCTTCCCCCGGTGACGGAGAAGGACGAGAATGGTGGCGCAACCGGTCACCACGCCTTTCTTTCCAAACTGGTCGCACGTGACGCCAGCCTTGGCCGGAGCCATGTCTTCACCCTCAATTACGACACCGTGATCGAGCAGGCGCTGGATCACCTGGGAATCCAATATTTCGATGGATTCACCGGTCGGACGGAGGCGCTGTTCGACCCGGCAGCCTACGGGCTGGACGTCTACTTCCCCGGAGAGGTGTCAGAGGGGCGGGTACGGCGATTCGACAAATTTCTCCATCTCTACAAGCTGCACGGATCCATCCACTGGCGGGAACGGCCCGATCAGGCCATGACGGCCAGCCATTCGGATCTGTCTCCGTTCGTGGCTTGGCGAGGCAGGACGGATGCAGAAAAGCCGTCCACTGGGTTTGATGCGTTGTGGAAAGATGAAGATCGCCGGATTGGCATCTTGCCGACATCCAACAAGTTCGTTCAAACGCTGGACATGCCGTATGCGCACCTGTTCCGGCTTTTCCATCAGCGCCTGCACGTACCGCAAACATTCTTCCTGGTCATGGGCTACGGATTCGGCGACGACCACGTCAACCAGATCATTGACCAAGCCATGACCAACCCTTCCATGGTGCTGTTGGTGGTCACGCCGGGAACGCCGACACCCGCCATGGAAGAGCGCATCAGGCGGTATCGGAGTGTTGGTGAGCGGGCCTTCCTCCTGCGCACGAGCAAGGATGACCTTGATCCCAAGGTGGCCACGTTCGACGATTTTGCCCACAACCTGTTGCCCCATGTGCAATGGGTTGAGGACTTCAGGAAGCTTAAGCGGTTTGAGAACGAGATCCGGCAGGCGACCTCAGGGAATGCTGGTGGTGGGGGTTCGGAATGAATGATGCCCTGACCATAGGGCGGGTGATCGGTGTCCACGGGTTCCGCGTGAAGGTGGAGTTGGAGCCGGACATCAAGAGCCCGAGCCGCGTGGGCTTCGAAGGTGTCCAGACCGCCGTTGCCATCAACGCCTACCTCACGTTCGATATCGGTGCGGGAGAGTTGGCCATCGGCGTGGTGACGGATCTGGAAGCCAGGGAAAGCTTCGATCCTTCTTCGGACGATGAGTTGACCCTGGAGTTGGTGAAGCCCCGCAGGACAGCTTCGGTCCAACTGTTGGGGACCGTGAAGCCCAAACGTGACCGGTCGTATGGATTCGACCCGGGAATCACCGTCCTCCCCTCTCTGGAAACACCGGCCCGGACAGCATCCAGGGATGTGATGCAGGCCGCCTTCTCAGAAGCTCCAAAGAGAAACGCCCCTGGCGATGCCGGGGGGCGGGATGACTACGACATTGGGTTGAACCTGGGGATTCCCACTGCAAACACGGACAAACCGCTATTGGCGTCGTTCAACGACCTTTTCTCACGGCCCATGGCCATCGTTGGCAATACGGGATCGGGGAAGTCCTTCACCGTGGCCCGCCTGCTTCAAAGCGCTGTCCAGGAAACCAAAGAAACCCGTCGTCCCAGGTTCTTCGTGCTGGATATCAACGGAGAGTACGGGCGTGCATTTGGTGTCAGTTGCAAAACGAAAGAGCCGAACAAGATCTACCTCAATGGCAAGGAATTTTCCGTTCCGGTATGGCTGATGAACGCCAGGGAGGTTTGTGATTGGCTGAGCGCAGCTGGGCAAACGCAAGAGCCTGTACTGAAAGCCTTCTGGTCTGTTGCCAAGGGAGGAGATGCCCTCCAAGCACTGCCATCCTACCTGCATGAGGCCATCTCAAGAATAGAGAAGATTCAAAGTGTACTGCGAGATAGCCAGCGGACGAAGGACATCAGAGCATTATGGTCTGGTGTGATCGAGTTTATCAGAGGAATGAATTTCGAGACTGGACAGTTGCACACAAAGATATCAAGCCTTGGAGCGGGTGAGTGGGATAAAGTTGAGAGCGGGCAAAAGGATCTTTTCGATCTTTGCGAGACGCTGAAAAATCAAATTGCCCCACAACTGAAAGAGAGAAAGTCACAGGCGCAGGACTCGGCAGACAAGCCAAAACACTTTCCGATTGCAACGGTCAGGTCTCAAAATGGGCTACTCGAAAGCGTCAAAGGTGACGATGATGAGTTTCGATTGAAACAGCATATTTCAACTCTTCAGTTGCGGCTCAACAATCGTATTGCTGATAGGCGGTGGGGTGCTTTCCTCAATTATGATGATGCCGGCATTGAAATCCGCAGCATTTCAGATATCGCTGAGAGGATGGGGATAGGCCAGGAGAGCGCATCTGAAGTCAATGTCATTGACTGCTCAATGCTTGGCCATGAGGTTCTCCCATATGTCTGCGGCATCATCGGGCGGATTTTGCTCGAACTCAGGGAGCATGTGCCGGCAGAGGATCGTTTCAAGGATCCGTGGGTGTTGGTATTGGAAGAGGCGCACAACTACATCCGGCCCCGTCGGCAGGATGAGGATCCAGGGACTGAAATCTCGCGGGAGGCCTATGAGCGCATCGCCAAAGAAGGGCGCAAGTTCGGGCTCTCCATGATCGTGGCCAGCCAGCGCCCCAGTGAAATCAGTCCCACCATCATCAGTCAGTGCGCCAACATCATCATGCACCGACTCCAGAACCATGAGGACATCGAGCACTTTCGGCGGATCGTCCCGTCACAGTCCCGCCGCCTGTTGGACCAGATCACGGTGCTGGCCTCGGGGGAAGCGATTGTCTTTGGCAGTGCCTTCCATGTCCCGACCCGGGTGCGGATCCACTTGCCGGAAAAGGGAAAGGAACCCTGGAGCCAGACGGCTGCCCCATACGATAGCTGGAACAAGAACACTGTAAGCGCCGAACGAACCCCAGGGTTCCAAAGATTTTCCAAATCCACGATTCTCGTTCCATATTTCCAACACAAGG
>JADFZF010000268.1 GCA_015232645.1 Magnetococcales bacterium
AATTTTTAGAATCACTTGGCCACGGCTACCTGATCAAGGTAAAGCTAAGAAATCTTACGGCTTTATTGGAGAGTCAGCCTCGGTCAGGAGGATGCGCATATTGCGTAAACAAATACCCGCACTGTGCGGGTCATTCGTGTTCCATAAACCCACCAACGCCCGGAGGTACAAATCCCCGGCCTCACGGTAGCGCCGTTGCTTTTGGGCGACGATGCCCAGTTGGTGGTAGTCGGTGGCCGCCATGTCTTCAATGTGAAGACGTTCTCTTATTTCCAAAGATTTCTTGTACCACGCTTCCGCCGCCATCCACTGGCGTTGCTTTTCGGCGACGATGCCCAGTTGGTGGTAGGTGCTAGCCGCGCCGGCTTCATTGCCGAGGCGTTCCTCGATATCCAGGGATTTTTGATACCACCTTTCCGCCTCCTCCCACTGGCGTTGCTCTTCGGCGATCCTGCCCAGTTGGTGGTAGGTGATGGCCGCGCCAGCTTCATTGTCGAGGCGTTCATTGATTTCCAGAGCTTTTTGATACCACGTTTCCGCCACAGCCCACTGGCGTTGCTCATAGGCGATGTTGCCCAGTTGGTGGTAGGTAGCGACCAAGCTGGCTTCATTGCCGAGGCGTTTACTGATTTTCAGGGATTTATGATACCACGTTTCCGCCACAGTCCACTGGCGTTGCTCTTGGGCGATCATGCCCAGTTGGTGGTAGGTCATAGCCGCGCCGGCTTCATTGCCGAGACGTTCCTTGATTTCCAGGGATTTTTGATACCACGCTTCCGCCTCCTCCCACTGGCGTTGTTCTTGGGCGATGATGCCCAGTTGGTGGCAGGCCGCAGCCTCACTTTTTGCATCGACCCGTTTGTGTGCGTAATCCGCTAAGGCCTGAAACAACCGCGCCGCTTCAACCCAATCGCGGTTGTTCCATGCCCAGACCGCCAGGGCCTGGGTCAGGGCGGGAACATCTGCTTCATCCTTACTCCTGGGTGCCAAGGCCAGGGCGCGGTGGAAATTTTCCTCGTGCCAAGCAAAGACACGACGCTGTTCATGTTGTGGTTTGGGGGCAAAACGGTCCGCCAACATGGCCATGGAGGTGACGAACCCCTGGAGTACGTCCAACTGCGGCGGGTGCGCCTCGGTCAAAAAGCCTGTCAGAGCCGGGTGCATGCGGTGGATGCCCCTCCCCAAATGATGCAGCATCCCCCCTTTTTCCAGTGCGGAAAAACAGGCGTCGATCAGGCTACGGGATACCGCCAACTTGGCTATTTTCGCCATGTTTTCCACATCAGAAAGCACCACAAAGCCCTGGTGCAACCCGATCCACTGCAACACCGGGCCAAATTCCCCCGGCAGGCCAGCCTCGAACATCCCCAGCGCCTTATAGATTTTCTCCGTGCTTTCGTCACCGCCCTTGCCTTCCAGTCCCTTTTCCAGCTCCTTCAAAAGCCGGGCCGGACTGGTCTCATCCAGCCGCAACAGTACCGCCCGCATAGCCAGGGGATGGCCGTCCAGCTTTTCCATCAACTCCTGGAAAGCTGGATCCTCCCGGTCAGGCTTCAAACCCAGGAGCTTGACCACGGCATTGCAAAATTCCCAGCGCTCCTCCCCCTGCAATCCGCCCAGGGGTAGTGGATAACACGCGGTGATGGGCAACCAGGCCTCCCGTGAACGGCTGGTGATGAGTATACGACTCTTGCCGCCAGCCATACCTTGGATCAAGCGCAGCAAAATCTCCCGGTCCGCCGCGCTCAACATGGGGGCGATGGCCGTCCCCTCAATGCCGGAGGCGGATTCAAAATTGTCCCATACCTGCAAAAAAGGGTGATCGCGCAACGCCGCCACCACGGCCTTGAGCTTTTCTTCCAGCGGCTTGGCGGTAGCATTGAGGCCGAACAAGGCCTCGGTCAGGCGGTTGAGGACAAACTCTGCCGAACGGATGCCGTCAAAGGCAAACCAGAAAGGGGAATACTTCAAGCCGCCGGTCTGGTTAAGCCAATCCAGAAGGCCCTGCGCCAGGGTGGTCTTGCCGACCCCGGCCATGCCGTGGATGAGAATGGCCCGCTGCGGCTGGTTGCGAAGGGCGCGCTCCAAGGCCAGGATGGCCCGTTCCCGGCCAATAAAGCCAAAATCGCCGCGCACCTGCGCCTCTTCGGGAATGGCGACAATCTCTTCCGCCGTGGCGGGGCTGGCGGTCTCCCGAAAGGGGAGAACCGGTGCCTCCTGTTGATAGAGTACCGGCAACAACCAATCCTGGAGCGGGAAACGTCCCCGGGAGCAATCCCGTTCGGGATGGGCCACCATGGCCTCGCGCCCGGACCGGGTGGCCTCGATGATGGAACCGCTCCGGAAAAGCCTCTCATAAAAGGCGGGGACAAAAACCTGCGCTCCGCTGACATAAAGATTGTACCCCATGGCCACCACGCCACGGACACCCGCCCGGATCAACGCCGGCGCGGTGGCGGCGAAGGGATCCCTGGCGCGCTCATCCACAGCCGCCGCACGGCAGGCATTGAGTACCATGAAAGGGATGCGGTGCCTGGCAAGCAGATTGTTGAGTTCTTTCGCCATAACAGCTTTTGCTTTGCCCTCGTCGTCTTCAAAGACCAGCAGCCCCTGGGCTTCATGGTCGTAGGTGTAGGATCCATGGCCACCGAAAACATCATAATCGCCATGGCCATCAACATGGACGATGTGGTAGAAGCCGGGCCGTTCCTCCAGCAAATGCCGCAGTTGGTCGAAAGTGGGGGGGCGAAGGACATCCACCCGTACCCAGAGATGTTCCCGGGCCATGGCCACCAGGGGTCGCGCCACGGCATGATAGCCCACATCCTGGTCGCCGCCGGGACGGGCAATAACCAGCAGAATGTTCAGGCGATCCCGGGGCAGATTACCGGGCAATTCGGGTGGATCGGGAAGTTTGCCGCCCAACTGCCGCTCCACACCGACGCTGTGGGCCAGAAATACCCCGCCATCCGCATCGAACAGGGCTTCCCACGGCCAGGCCAGCACGGCGGGGTCATCACTGGCAATGCGCAAGGTCAGATTGTTGAGACCCGCCCTGCGAGCTTCTCCATACCAAATGGCTGCGTTGCCAGCGCCAAACAACCTTTTGAAACAATCCGCCCCCCATTTCTCCAATGTACTCCAAACGGCCTCGGCGGCTTCGGAATAGGGCGAAAAGGGATACTCCAAAAATTTTTCCAGATACCAATGCAAGTCCTGCCGCAAGTCGCTGGTGGGCCGACCCGGTACCGTCAAACTCTCCAGCCCCGCCAGCACCGCCTCCTCGGCACGCCTGCCATCCGAACCACGCTCCACCACAAAGCGTTCCCCTTGCGCCCCTTTTCCCAGATGCCGAATGGTAAGAATCATGGTCGCTCATGTTGCAAATTGTGTGACGCCGCATAAAATTCCGAGGAATTCCAGCGTCACTTTTTTGAGGTTATGCGCC
>JADFZF010000269.1 GCA_015232645.1 Magnetococcales bacterium
AAATAGGTACGTTGCCCTCGGATTGACGTTCCGTGTCATGATCCTAATTGTGCCAGTAAACTGGAAAAATCCCTTGCAGCGGGTAGGGGGAGGCATATATGTCCCCGGATTTTTGTATTTCATATTTAGCTCTTCTCCCAACGATCAAGAACCTCCTCAAATTTATTAAAATGCAAGCGAATCTGATAAAAGTCATCGTTCTTTATTGTTTTGGCGTGAGCATCAGGTCCATATCGTTACCGTCTTTTCCCGTCAAGATCCTTTTGAGCTTCAACTCCCAGGACAAAATCGCGGCATCTTTGTAGACCGATCCATATGGTTTGAGAGCCAGGAAAACCGTCGCTCTTTCGGTTTAAAAAACCCCCATAACCTGCCACCATGCGGATGATCTTACCAAGCGAAGGTGGTATTTCTGGCGGCCTTTCTCTTGTTGTGACGATGTAAACAGCCTGCCACTCCTGATCCTCAAATACCAGATTGCATGGCAACTCCGGACACTCTCGGCCTAACATGGTGAGGTAAAGAATGCGCCAAGCTATAATTTGGTAGAACGCAAGGGCATTTTCAATGCGATCTATCTTCTCCAGTTGTAACTCCTCGACTTTACAGCCTGATTTCAGAATCTTGAAAAACACCTCAATTTGCCACCTGCAAAGATACCAATCCAGCTTTTCTTTGGCTTCTTCCAAGGTTGCTACCGTGAGATTGGTGATCAGAATCCACTGAACCGGCTTTGTCCCTTTTGGAGGATGTTCCTCACGAGCCAGAATGGCCGTAACAGTAAGTACGGGCAGTCCTTTTTTCGGTGGAGAAACGGGAACAGAGACTACTCGCAAGGTCTGGACAACAGGGCGCGCTTCACGGTTCTCTCTCCCCTTTGGAAGATTAAATGTAATCTCTCCCAAACTGGGAGCTTTGGCAAGTAATGCCCGAATCTTTTCTCCCTCTTCCGTTTTGCGGTCATGTTGAGAACGGATAAGCCAATCGGCAGCAATCCCACCGCGTTGCATGATACGCTCCCGTTCAACGAAAAGATCGTAGATATCTCCTTCCCTGTCAGCCATGCTGACAAGTTTTGTAGAAACTCCATCTTCTTTGAATTGTTGCTGAATATCACAGATTCGCTGATACCCTTCAATCCAACGGATTGACTCTTTGTCAGCATCGACGAAAGGGCGAGTCCAACTCCACGAAGATACCTGCCCTAGCGAAAGTCGTTCTGGGGTGATAGCCAGCGACGGATGCAGGTAGAGACCTTTGCGAGTTTCGCTGTTAAGTGTTCCTAGACCCTCGATGTCATTTTTTCCAGTGTAATCAAGTTCTGTAGTGTCCTGGGCAACCAGAACCAATGGGTGCTGTTTCATCCGCTCAATGGTAGCTTGGTAGTGCGGTTCAAGGATCTTCTGGGCGTTAATATCCTCATTAGCCAACAGGTTATAGGCAGATTTTGTTTCGCTCCAACCTCCGATTGCGGAAGGTATGCTGTTGCTTGGTTGGCGACCCAATTGTTCAATAATCGCGCAAGCACGCTGATTGAGCCTTTTGTCACCCAAGTCAATCCCGGCAATCTCATCTTTGAGAGTTCGTGACTCGATCAAAATCGGCTCAACGGGATCAGAAATAATATCGAGATGATTATTCACGCGGCTTCTCCCATCAACGCCCTGACTCCGTTCAACGGTTCCAGAGGAGCGCAGAGTCGCTCGCGCACATCTCGGCACAACGGGTATAGCCAAATCTGCTTGATTGGCAGCGGTGTTCCATGTTGGCCGCGTTCCCTTCTGGTACGGTCATTCCTCCCTCTTCCTGCGGTCAAACCAACATTGATCCAATTGGCTGCCCGATAGCAGCCTCCGGTAAAGCGATCCTGTTCGACAAAGGTTTCCAGAAGAAAAGGGGCATATCCATACTGAAGCCGAAAATCCTCTCGTACCTGATGGGCTGCTTTGGATAGGATATGACTGGCTAAATTCTTGACTCGAATCCAGGGAAGAATGAGAAATCTACGGTTATTTATGATCCATTCTCGTCGTTGTTCCCTCTGTCGCCGATCCCAGCCAATCCAACGGTCCCGATCCTTCAAGGAGAAAGCTGCCGCCCCAAAACCAATAGCACCGATCACCCCGGGACCGGAATGGATGAGATAACGAATTTGTGCACCGGAAAGCGGAGAGTGGCCTAGATAGTGATAACGATCAATGATCCCGTCCCAGAGGAGAGAATCATCCCGACTCTCGACCTTATGCAGCAGAACCTCGCCCAACTCAGCGAGGGGGCAGCATACATCAGACTCTACAAATCCTAAAACCGACAACTCGGCAAGTCGGTCTGCCTTGCCATTGCCGTTGCCATTCTTCGGTTCGGGAAGGGTAATCAGGCCTTGCCGGTGAAGGCGGAGCAGAGCCACTCGTGCCCCCATCTCCTTGAGTTTTCCCTGTGCATTACGCCAATCCATAGCAATGCAGACACGACGCGCAACCTCGGTACGGCTGATCGCCCCCAAATCTATGTTCCCGATAACCTCTCGAACGGTGATTAGCCCTTCATCGCCAAAGGGACGATTGCAAATTTGATGAGGTGGTTGTTTTGTGGCCATGGTGCCCTCCAAGGTGATTTTGAAAGGCGCATTTGATCAAATCGCAAGGGCTGTGTCCAGGAAAAATCTTTGGGTGACCGAGAAGACGGTAACGATATGCGCCTTTGCAACCGCCTTTGCAACCGCATGAGCAATTAACTCATTTTGGCCAATTGGAAGTAGATCTTCAAAATTTTCCATGACATGTCGCCGTTTGAATTGGTATTAAATGCCATTTTTGCTGCCTCAAGATTGCATGTTACTGACTCATTATTAACATGCATGCACCATTGCAATCAAGAAAATTTCTTGAAATTAAAATATTTATCTTAAACACATTAAATTTGACAAATTTAATTGTGTATAATATGCACATAAAGTTTTCTTTTATTTGATTCAAATAGAAGGAAATGGTAACTTCTCAATAAGTCACGGCACGCAGCTATGAACTAAAGCGGCACGTTGGCGCACAATGTCAGCCAAAGGCAAAATCTCCTTGGCATAACTCAAGCGGTCTATCAAGTAACTCCAGAATGAAACTCCAAGCTTCCTGCATGTCTTCTTCAAACTGATGAAGGTATCACGACATACCCGTCCGCTGTCACTCCGAGTTCCACCGCTGACTTTACGTCTTTTTGCATACTCCCGAATATCCGATTCGCTTCCGTTGGTGTGCAAAGGTACATCCGGCCTTTGGAGTACCAGAAGCAACTCATTTTTATGATCATGCAACCGTCTGAGAGTCTGGTTGAGCGTCTCATAGCCCGTGTTTTGGATGAAAATATCGTCAAACCGTTGTTTCACTACCGGACACTTTTTTAGGAAAAAAATTGGAAGTGGCTAAATTTGATTGATTTTTCTTAAATTA
>JADFZF010000026.1 GCA_015232645.1 Magnetococcales bacterium
CCCTGGATTATTAATGCTCTATAGATTTGGAGTTGGAATTATCTATTCGGCGCCTTCCTTTTTCAACGCCATCAGGGCTGGATCGGTATAGCTGGCCGCAGAGCAGGTTTGATCCGCTTTGGGTCGATCGGCAGCCGGTTTCTGACCAGTAATACGGTAATAAAGGTCTTCGGCAATATTGGTAATATGATCACCAAGCCTTTCCATATTCTTGGCGATGAACAGGAGATGGATGTTGGAATTGATGGTGAGCGGAAATTCGGTCATTTGAGTCAAAAGTTCGCGAAATGTGCTGTCGTACAAGGCATCCACCGCCTCATCGCCCTTCCATACGGCCATGGTTGGTTCGGCCTTTTCATCGATCCAGGCCTGGAGCAATTTCTCCAGTTGATCAAGAATGACAACTCCCATCATCTGAAGATTTTGGTTCACCTTGATGTTGGGATCCAAGGACAACACATCGATCCGTTTGCCAATATTTTTACTGAAATCGCCCATGCGTTCCAATTCGGATGACGCTTTGAGCGTGGCCAGTACCCAACGTAAATCGTTGGCAATGGGACTGCGCAAGGCCAATATTTTGATGCAATGGTTTTCGATGGCAAACTCCAGATCATCGACCTCATTATCTCGGAGGATGATTTGTCGAGCCAAGGAAACATCGCATTGGGCAACGGCTGTCATGGCATCGCGAATCATGCCACGGACCAGCTCAAACTGACGAACAAGAAGACGATCCAAATGCGATAGTTCCTGATCGAAGGCTACGAGGGTGTGAGAATTGGGGCTCTTGGGCATGGAAATATTCCGTTTCAAGGGGCCGGTGTCTGCATCTATCCTGGCATGGAGGGAAAAAATAAGGGTAGCATGCGTTTTTGCTTTTGATAAGGCATTCTTAAGGTTACCATGGAGACGACACGATTAGCCAACTTCGTATGACATCGGACCAACGTTTATCACGAGGATTGGAATTTATGAATATTTCCGAAGGAAAAATTCTTGGTATGCTGGCCCTGGTCGCCGTTCTTGCTGTGAGCATAGTAAGATTGCCCAAGGCGGGAGACAGCAAGGATCAACCATTGGCTACCGCTGCCGGCGAAAAAAAGATCACGGCAGGAACGACGATGCCGCAGGAAAACCGTCCTTCCGCAGGGGTCAAGACGGACGGTCCAACGGAGGCCGTCGGGGTGACGAAAGGTTCGCCTGGTCCTTCATTGGGGATGATGGGATTACAGCCACCTATGGGAAACATGGGAAATCCCCACGGAATGAAGCCGATGGCGACGGGGATGACGAGTGCACCCGAGGCAGTGGAACCGGTCAACCATTCCCAGGGTAGGGCTTCCGGTCCTATGAACGTTCCATCCGGAAACGATGCGACCTCACCAAAGTCCATGGGAATGCCGAAGCCCTCCTTTGGATTTGCCCGCTTGGCCCCCGATACCGAAGCGGTGGAGCGTTTCCTTTACGATCAGAAACAAAGGATCCGCATAACCTCCGCTCAGGAGAAAACATGGAATGCCTTTGCCCAATCGGCCATGAATTTAATATCCACCCGCATCAATTCCATGAACTCCCTGCGGCGTATCTTCACCGACAGCCCCATGGACCGCCTTGATCAGCAGCTGACCGCCATGGAAGCGATGGTGAAGCAGCAACGAGCGTTTTTCCAAAATTTTCGTTCTCTTCATGAACAGCTGACTAATTTCCAAAAACCTATGGTTGAGTCCATGTATCTGAGTATTAGTGATTGATGATTTATCTTTGCCAGCAGGGGTGAGGTTTGTGGATACCAGGGCAGCTTGCCAGCCAACGCTCACTTTACCGGTCAGCGGGATGAAATGTGCCTCTTGTTCCGGCCGCGTGGAGCGGTGTTTGAAAACCATCCCGGAAGTTAGCGAGGCTGCGGTCAATTTGGCCATGGCCCAGGTGGCCATCACCGGTTCAGTGACGGTTGATGGCGTGGTGGCGGCGGTGGAGCAATTGGGTTTCCGGGTGCCGACCTCCACGGAAACATTCCTGTTGGCTACAGATCCTACCCTTCAGGACAGCTCCGGGGTGGTGGCTGTCCTGCATGGAGTCCCAGGGGTTCGCCGAGTGGAAGCCACAGGAGACACCTTAACCATTACTTATATACCCGGCACCGTGACTCTGGAAAAGCTGCAGCACGTCATCGCTCCCCTGGGCGGTCATCTGAAACGCACTCAGGGGGGTGCCGAAGGGGTGGATTGGGCCCAGGCGGAACGAGACGAAGATTATCGTGCCATTCAAATCCGCTTATGGCCGGGGTCCATTCTCGTGGGAGCCACCCTGGTCCTGGTCCATTGGGACATGTGGGGTCTGAATCATGTGATGGCCCTATCAAAAACAACCAATCAATGGTTGCAATTCTTGTTGACCCTGCCGGTGCAATTTTGGTCCGGATGGCTCTTCCATGCCAATGCCCTGGCCACCGCCCGGCATGGATCGACCAACATGCATAGTCTGGTATCCCTGGGAACCTTCAGTGCGTTCATCTATTCGTTGATGGTCTTGCTGATCCCGGATTTCTTTATCGCCAAGGGCGTGGCGGCGGAAGTCTATTTTGAAACCTCCGGATCCATCATCGTCCTGATTTTATTTGGTCGTTTTCTGGAGGTCCGTGCCAAGGGGCAGACCTCCATGGCGATTCGTGCCCTGATGGAACTGGCTCCCAAAGTGGCGCGTGTGGCGCGGGATGGAATTGAACAAGATATCCCTCTGCACGAAGTGGTGGTGGGTGACCGGGTCATTGTGCGTCCCGGGGAAAAAGTCCCGGTGGATGGTATCATACTCCAGGGCCGTTCGACGTTGGATGAGTCCATGTTGACCGGGGAATCCCTTCCGGTCAGCCGGGGCGTTGGCGACAGCGTCACCGGAGGCACCCTCAACAAAACCGGGGCCTTCACCTTTGAAGCCAGCCGAGTCGGGCAGGAAACTGCCCTGGCGCGGATCGTCGCCATGGTGCGGCAGGCTCAGGGGGCCAAGCCTCCCATCGCCCGGTTGGCCGATCAAATCGCCGCCATTTTTGTCCCGGCAGTCTTAGGTATTGCCGCCCTGACCTTCTGTGCCTGGTGGTTGTTCGGCCCCGAGCCTTCCTTGACCTACGCGCTGCTCAATTTCGTTTCGGTATTGATCATCGCCTGTCCGTGTGCCCTGGGGTTGGCTACCCCGACCTCCATCATGGTGGGAACCGGAAAAGGGGCGGAAAACGGCATTCTGGTCAAGGGTGGTGATGCCCTGGAAACTGCCCATAAGTTGGACGTGGTGGTTTTCGACAAAACCGGAACGTTGACACAAGGACAACCCATGGTGACCGACTGGACGGGAAACGCGCGACATCTCGCCCTGGTCGCTGCCGCTGAACACCATTCAGAGCACCCTATCGCCCAGGCCATCATCGCTTTTGCCCGCGACCAGAAGCTGGACCTGCCCACGGTGGACTCGTTTGAAGCATTGGCGGGTCTGGGGGTCTGGGCCAAGGTTCAGCATCGCGAGGTCCTGGTGGGAACCCGTCGTCTGTTGGAACAACGCGCCATCCCTTTGACCACCGCGACGCTGGCCACCCTGGAATCGTTTGCTGAGGCAGGTAAGACCGTCATGCTGGCGGCGGTCGATGGCTCGGTGGTGGGCATCATTGCGGTGGCTGACGTGGTCAAACCGGAAAGTGCCGATGCGGTGGCCCGTTTGCGTGCGCTCGGGGTCGAGGTCGTCATGCTCACTGGGGACAATAGGCGTACCGCCGAAACCATCGCCAGGGAGGTAGGAATCACACAGATTGTGGCTGAAGTCTTGCCGGAACACAAATCCCAGGAAATCATCCGTCTGCAACAGTCGGGATACACCGTGGCCATGGTTGGCGACGGGATCAATGATGCCCCAGCCCTGGCGCAGGCGGACGTGGGAGTGGCTCTTGGAACCGGTACCGATGTCGCCATGGAAAGTGCCGACATGACCTTGATCTCTGGTGATCCACGCGGTGTTGCGGTGGCCATCGAACTCTCCAGAGCCACCATGCGCAACATTCGCCAAAATTTGTTTTGGGCTTTTGCCTACAATATCATTCTGATTCCTCTGGCCGCCGGGGTGTGGTTTCCGCTATTGGGAATTCTTTTGTCCCCGATTATTGCCGCCGCGGCCATGGCCCTGTCCAGCGTCACCGTGGTCACCAACGCCTTGCGCCTCCGCCATTTCAAACCCTCGGTGGTTTCCGTCCAGGCTTCCTCATGACAGGTGAATTCATCATGGGTATGGAACTATCCCGTGCCAGTCACCTCGGGAACAACCCCTCCAGGTAGCTGCGCAAATCGCGATTGATGGGCATGAAATAGACATGTTGACACCACTGCCTGACCAATTGCATGGCGGCATGGGCAAACTCCAGATTCCACGCCTCGGTGGGCCTGAAGGAGCGGGGAAACACAGCCAAATTACGTTTTTCCCAATATCCCTGGGATTGAACCGTGGTCACCGGCGAAATGCCCCAAAAAATATCCAAACCATTTAACAGCTCTCCGTAAACTTCCATCAAGCGCAAGTCGAAAAATGGTTGCGTAAAGAAACCTGTTGCTCCGGCATTCAATTTTTCCCGCGTGTAGGACAACTCATCCTGAAAGCCGTAACGGTAGGGATCAATGGCGGCGTAGACCTTGATTTCAGGCATCTCCTCCCGAAATTTCCGGATTGCATCCACGGATCGAACCTTGTATTGGGGAAAAAAGGGATCGGGGTGGGTATCTCCCGTGACCACCAATACCTGACGGATCCCGTGGTCACGCAGAAATCCCGCCATGGGCAGAGGGCGGTCCGGGTCAATATCCCGAGCCCGAATATGCGGGATGACGGTGTGAAAATATCTTCGGGCCAAGGCACAGCCTTCCCAGGATCGCATGTCGAAACGCGGTAGGTCGGGAATATTGATCACGGAAACTGCGGCAAAGTGGCTTTTAATCAACTCCAGCTCGCCGTTCAATGTTTCGCTGTCCCGTGGCACCAGTTCAAAAGCAATGACGGATCGACGATCCATAGCCAGTTCCTCGTTTTCCGCAGTCACGATGTTCTCCTTTCAGATCAAACTCCAACCGTCCCAGCAGCACACCATACACTGTAGATTGATGCCACGGCAAACCGTTCGATCATCGATATTCTGACCTCTGTAATCGATGATAACTTGTAAATTTATACAGATATTTTCCGTATTATAATTTTTTAAATTTTCGTGAGTATTTTTATCTTTCATGTTGTCTGAGTAGGAAAGACGTTAGGGAACCAGAGGTCTCTACTTCCGTCCCAATAAATCTTTAAGCTTTTCAAAAGGGTTGTATTTTGCTGGCTCTTGTTCATCCTTTTTTACCATGATATCTTGGTTCAACTGGAACTCCACTTGACGTGAGTGTTCATTATCATGACAGTAAAGACATAAATTTTCCCAATTACTGCCATCTGAGGGGTTGTTGTCGTGGTTGTGATCTTTATGATGCACCGTCAATTCAGCAATATTTGTC
Source organism: Magnetococcales bacterium (assembly GCA_015232645.1). GTDB lineage: Bacteria > Pseudomonadota > Magnetococcia > Magnetococcales > UBA8363 > UBA8363. Next base: position 5,523 of record JADFZF010000026.1, read on the forward strand.
TGATCGAAAGTCCGCCCGCAACGACCGCAGATCCAAGGATGGATACGCAACGATTGTTCCCGATAGCCTGCCATCCGTTTGTCTCGATGGTCAACGGCCCCGCCAACAATACGTTGCATCGCCTGTTCCCTCTCCTCAGGGCTCCGACCTTTGGGTGGTTTGGGTCTTGAAGCCGAACTTTTTCTTTTCATTACTGGATCTCCTATGCCACCTTACCCCGATGGAAGAATTGAAACTGGCCTGGTACTACCAGTGACCGAATCCGTCGGGATGCATTGCGATTAGAAATAAAACACATATGAATAAAAATTTACATAAATTTATTCTCTACCCCCGGCCCTGACGAAACAGGACCGGGGAAAATAGAGAAAAATGACTGGACTATAAACAAGGGCACTTGAAAAATGGTCAAACAAAGAAGTATTCTCATCTTGTCTCGTATAGGACCAAAAATCGGATCGGGCTTGAATTTCGGTGTCAGCGTCCGTAATCGATCTTCCCTCACCGGCAGTTAAAGGATCTCGTCTAGCGAATTATGAAAAATCCAGGAAATGTCGTTGTCAACCCTAATCGTTCCCACGCACACAAACGAATCGTCAGAACTCTATTTCAATCATTTGTTGCGTACTGTGAACAGACTTTTTAATAAATACAGAGATTCATTCCCAATCATCCAACAGATAGTCCTCAAGACGATTGACCAATTTCCACCAGGAGGTACCAAGTTACCATGACTAACACTCTGAGCGACCGGATTCAACAAGCCAGGAAGCACGCGGGACTGACGCAAAAAGAGCTGGCCGATAAAGTTGGCATCAGCCAAACTGCCGTCCACAAACTGGAATGCGGACGTTCTCGTTCGTCCCGCAGAACCGTTGCCATAGCCCTGACCTGCGGTGTCGATCCCATCTGGCTGGACAACGGTCGTGGCGAAATGGCTCTCCCTGGCGCGGCACCTTACGCCGCGGAATTCAGCGGCGTCCGGGAAGATGGCGAAACCTATCGTGCCTATCCCTTGATCGCTCGTATTCCATTAATATCATGGGACGAAATGGCAAAATATTGCGGCCAGGATGCAGAAAACTTCACCCCCGACGTTTCTGCGTGGGTTCCCGTGGCCCCCAAGGCCAGTGATCGTTCCTTTGCCCTCAAGGTCCCCGATGATTCCATGGAGCCGGAGTTTTATGAGGGCGAAGTCATTATCATCGACCCGACCCGCAGAGGTTCACACAATCAGTTTCTTGTGGCCCGTGAGGGGAAAAATCGTCCAACTTTCAAACAACTGATCCTACACGGTAACCAGCAATACCTCAAACCTCTCAATTCCAGGTACCCGCTGATCGATGTCAAGACCGAAATTCATGTCTGTGGGGTGGTCGTATGCAAGTTCAAGGATTACATGTAGACTACCATCACCCGATGGAAACCCTGGGCTGGGTCCAAACTCCACAAATGGACAAAATGCACCAAGTCTTCAAACCGGGTCAAGAAAGGGTTACCGCCAAAACCTATGGAGGGACTTGGAAGGCTGAGTGCGGATCAGGTTGATGGGATGGATCTGGGAAGGGACTGGCCCCTTCCCAGTGGGGGTGGGGACGAAGCTCCAAGTTATGATACCGTTTTTTTTCGTCTTTCACATCGCGCATTCGTTACCCGAAACGCCAATAATGTGCCGAGGATGGCGGTCAAGCTTTTCACACCTTCCAACTCGTTGGAAATCATGGTGAGTCTGGAAACGAAGCCTTTTCTGTGAAGCCTGAAAGGGTCTTTTGTTTCACCAAAGCCTCTCCAGAACCTTCTGTTGAAAACACGTCCCCTCACCTATCCCATGGAACGAAAAAAACGACCATCGCTGTCGAATTCCAGCGACTATGGAACCAGTGTGATGCCACCATTGTTGAAGGTAACGCTTGAAATTTTTCCCGGAAGATAATAGTCCAAACGGATCCCCGATGATGAATCTGGTGCGTATTGTGAAGATCCTTTGGGTTGAGCGCTGCTGGCCGTCGGCCAGACCCCTTGATTCACCATGGTATTGTAAGCGGAATCACCCTTGGCTCCCAACTGTCCGGTGATGATGTACCGAGGAATGCTCCCACCCAAGGTTTGTCCTCCCTGATCCCCAAAGGTACCAGCCACCCGTCCACCGAGGAAAAATGTCAAGTTGTTGGAAGTTAAGGTACTCAACGCGCTATTGTAGGAGGAAACCAGAGTATCCAGGGCCAGGGTGACCGTACCCGTTGAGAAAAATACCTCCAGTTTGGAATTGCCATTATCGTAGGTAATCGTATTGCCCGTGGCGACAGGAATCAGGGTCAAGCGGACATCCACCACCGAACTGCCGACGTAAGGCGAAGCCACCTGCAACAGAGTCGTGAGCAACGTTGTCTGCACCGATGATGGGAGTCTGGCTAAAACCGTGTCCAGAGCCTTCAGGCGCATGGCCACAACGATCTGGGGCGATGAAGTCACCGATACCCCGATCAGGTCGATAATGGAACCGATGTAACTCAAGCCCGTGGTGTTTCCTGTTATCTGCTGATTCAGCTTGGCCAGTATCATGGTTCTGAGGTCGCCGGTGAGCAGGCTGGTACTGACCGGAGTGGTTCCAGCCATATTGGAGACCAGAGTTTTGTAAAGCGTCTTGGCGTTGGCCGACAGAGTGGCCATGGCATTGATATCGCCGACGGGTATCATTGGAATGATATAGGTCGTTGCGGTGGTGCTGTTAGAGTTGACGCTCCCAGAATCGGTCACCATCCAGGTGATGGCGCGTTGGTCGGGGCTGGGGTTGAGAGAGTTGTTGCTGAATTTGACGTTGGCCAAGGCCGTTTGATAATCGGCCGCAGTGGCAGTTTGGCCAGCCGTAGTACTCAAGGTCAAAATCCCGGTGGCTGCGTTCCAGACTCCCGCGTTGATGTTGTTGCCGTTGCCCGCATAGGACAAGGCATCCTGAGAACTGTTGTAGTTGGAGCTGATGGTCATCGTTGCACTACTGAAATTTCCATTTTCCGGGTCGGAAACCGTGATGGAAGTATCTATCACGTCGGCATGATTCAAACTCAAAGTCGACACGTTGTTGACCAGTACATATCCGGCGGCATACGCCGTGATCTTCCCTCCACCTGACAACAACGGTGAATCGTTCACCGGCACGACAATAATGGTCGAGGTCACTGCGGTGCTGACTGGGTTCTTTGTCTGACCATCGCTGGCCAACCAGGTCACCGTGCGGGTCAAAGCAGACGGATTGGCGACATTGGTGTTCTGATAGGTTACCGTACGCAAAGCGGCCTGATAGCTGGCGAGGGTATCGGTACCTGTCAACGTTAATTTTCCCGTAGTGGCATCCCACGATCCGGTTATGGTCCCTGTGTTGTTAAAAGCCAATACATCCTCGGTGCTTTGATAGTTTCCGGTGATCTGAACCGTAGCTTCTGTGATATTGTCACCCTCCGCATCCGATACCGTCACGGAACTGTTCAAAGAAATCGGCGGTTGCTTGGAAAGGTCGGACTGATCGGCAACAGTAACCGCATTGACCTGTTCGGTAAACGTCACGGAACCACCTGCCGTGAGTACCGGAGCATCGTTGGTGGGAACCACGGTAATGGTACTTTGCATGTTGGTCAAATCGGTGCTGGAACTGCCTAAGGAACCATCATTCACCACATACTGGACCAGACGGTTGACAGCACTCGGATTGTCGCTCGTGTTCAGGTAGGTCACCGAGCGCAATACCGTTTGATAATTGGCCTTGGTATCGGTTCCGGTCAAAGTCAGTATCCCGGTCGTGGCATTCCAGGAAGAATGAATGTTGCCGAGGTCGGTTGCCGCTAAGACATCTTGCCCATTGACATATCCAGAGACAAGGGTCACCGTCGCACCAGTCATGCTGCCGTTGTCGGGATCGGTGATGGCTACCGTCGAACTGATGACCTTTTTATGCTTGGGATTGGACACGTCAGCCGGTTCCTCATCCTCGATATATGTCATTGATGAGGCGGCATTGGTTACTTTCGGTGGATCGTTGACCGCAACGACCGTCAGAGTGCTGGTCACGGGGTTACTGACAGGATTACCGCCATTCACCGAACCACCGGCATCCGTCACTGTCCAAGTCAAGGTTCGCACTCCGGCACCCGGATCGCGACTAGTGTTAATGTAAGTCACCGATCTGAGTGCGGTCTGATAGTTGGCAATAGACGTCGTACCCGTCAAAGTTAGGGTATGGGAGGTACTGTTCCAGGTCCCGGTGATCCCGTTTTGATCGGTAAATAATAAGGTATCCGCTGGCCCATCACCGGTGGTGGTGGGAATTCCGGTGATGGCGATGGTCGCCCCCTGAATTTGACCCGACTCGGCATCGGTGATGGTAAACTCTGAATTGGGATCAATCTTGACTGCTGGTGTAATCACCTGATTGGTGGAATCGGCGTCCTCGGTATAGGTCACGGTCGCAGTTGGCGCCGTCAACACTGGAGGATCGTTCACCGCCACCACAGTGACTGTCGCGGTGGTGGCGGTGCTGGTCATGACCAACGGAGTGCCCGCATCCGTCACCGAAAAACTGACCTTCCGCGTACCCGCGGTTGGGTTATCATTGAGCTGGCCGGTGGTTGGATTGTAGTTGGAGTAGGTCACCGTGGCCAAGGCCGACTGGAATGTGGCCACGGACGCTGTACCTGTCAGGGTAAGGATCTTGTTGGTGTTATCCCAGGTTCCAGTAATGCCATCGTTGTTGGTGTATCCATTGGTAACATCGGTCTGACCGCCAAAAGAGAGCCGATCCTCCGCATAGGTGATGGCAAGGTTGCTTGAATCGGTAATCTTGACCGTAGCCGTCGTCAGGTTATCGCCTTCGGCATCCGTGACGGTGATGGCGCTGTCAATGACCGCAGGTGTCGAGTTTTCGACGTAAGTCAAAGCCCCCGTCGACGCCACGACCGGAGCATCGTTCACGGGAACGACGGTAAACGTCACACTCACCGTATTGCTGGGCAAATCACCAACATCGGTGGCAACGAACTCAATGGTCCGATTACCTCCCTGTGGATGGTCGCTGGTGTTGGCATACGTCACTGCCCGCAGTGCCGTCTGATAATTGGCCACGGTATCGACACCACTCAGGGTAAAGACCCCCGTGGTGGCGTTGAAACTACCGGTAATCTTTGAGAAGGTCAAACCACTGCCGAAGGCCAATACATCCTTGCCCTTGTCCAGGGTCGCCGCCGTAATCGTCACCGTTGCCCCCTTCATGGTGGCATTGTCCACGTCGGCAATCACCAAGCCATCATCAATCACGTTGGCATGCTTGCTGGTGGGACTGTCTTCGGTGTAAGTCGCCAACGGCGCCGTACCTGAGGTCAACGTCGGCGGATCGTTCTGCGGTACCACCGTGATCTGGGCCGTTGACGGCAGACTTTGGCTCGTGTCGGTCACGTAAAACGACACCGTCCGCGTCGAGGCGGTGGGGGTATCGTTGTTGGAATTATAATAAAGTATGGTTCTCATGGCGGCCTGATATTCATCCGCCGTCCCGGAGCCCGTCAATTTCAAGGTTCCTGTCGTGGCATTCCAACCACCGACCCCATTGGTGGTGTCCGCCTTGATGTTTTTTATATCCGCCGGAAAAATCAACTTATCTTCCGTTTTGACATAATTGCTGCTGATTTCCACCTTGGCACTGCTGATGGTATTATTTTCCGCATCCGTGACCGTCAAATTGCCATCGATCAATACCTCCAGGTTGACATTGGGTGCCACCCCTTCAGTATAGGTGAAACTCGCTCCCGACGTGACTACAGGGGCATCATTGACCGGCGTTACATACACCGTACTGGTCGCCGCCGCCGAACTGAAGGTTCCATCGCTGACGCTGGTGGTGATGATCCGATTGATGGCGGATGGATTATATCCAACATGGACAAAGGTGATGGATCTCAGGGCGCTCACATAATTTGCAACGCTTGCCACTCCGGTCAAAGTCAACTGCCCGGTCACGGCATTCCAATTTCCGCTGATGGCGCCGCTATTCGTAAATCCCAAAACATCGTAATCCTTGGATTCCTTCTGATAACCACTGGTAATGGTTACGGTGGCCCCCGACAGGGTCGTATTGTCTGGATCAGTGATGGTAAAAGTGATGTCAAACGGCGTCGCTGGATCTTTTTCCGTGTAATTCAGAGAGCCCCCTGCGGTTAACACCGGGGGCGTATTCACCGGCACAACCGTCACGGAGTAGGTCACAGCGTCGCTGGAATTTTTTCCGTCATGAACGGTAAAAGCAATCTTCCGATCCACCGATGCCGGATTGTGACTGGTGGAAGTATAAGTGACGGTCCTCAGAGCCGCCTGGTACTCGGCAACCGTGGCGGTCCCCTTGAGACTCAGGATGCCGGCGCTGCTGTCCCAACTTTGGGTGATCTTGGTGGTATCGGTCGATTGCAGTTTGTCCTTGCCGGTATCGTAACCGCTGACAAAAGCAATGGTGGCACTCGCCAGGGTCGTATTATCCACATCGCTGACCTGCAAGGTGGTATCAATGGCTATGGGGACGTTATCGTCCCAACCGCCGCTTTCGGTAAACGTTTTGGAAACCGAACCCTGAGTGATCACTGGCGGGTGGTTCACTGCCGCCACCGTAATCGTCAACGCCTTGCTGTCGGTCAATGGCTTCAGCACCGCGCCGGAATTGCCCTGGTCATCCACCAGAATCGACAGGGTATCGGTCCCGGAGAACAAATAGTCGCCCAGATAGCTCATACTTGCCAAAGCGTTATTCAGACTGGTCAAGGTTCCCGAAATGACCAATGAACTGGAACCATTGGCCCCAGACTCAATCTTGAGACCAAGGGTGGTCCCCAGAGTCAACGTCCCGTGGTTGACCGACAACGTCACTTTCTCCGTTCCGGTGCCCGCATCCACATCGGTAATGCCGACCCCCGTGATTTTCAACACCGTTTCTTGATTAACCTTCAGATCACCCGGCAGGGTAATCACCGGGGCATGATTGACCGCGACCACGGTGATGGGTACCGAGAGGTTGGCTGGTTCTGTCGTTCCAGAACCGGTATTGCCCAGATCGTCCAACGTCACCTTCAGGGTATCTGTGCCATAAAACAGCGGATCGCCCAGGTAGTTCAACTTCTCCAGCGCCGATCGCAAATTGGACAGAGTATCCTGCAATACCAAGGATTTGCTGGACTGACTGTGATCTGCATTGACAGAAAGCGTGCCGTGTTGCACCGCCAGCGTCAATTGGATCTTCTTTGTACTGGTCGCCGTCAAATCGGGATCGCCGATCTGAATTCCACTGAGTGCCTCTACCTTTTCTTCATTAACACTCAAGGAAACGGATCCGGGCAGGGAAACGGTAGGGGGTTCGTTGATGTTGTTGATGGAAATGGTCACGATGGCATTGCCACCCACCAGGGTCAAAGGTGGGTTGCTGTCGTCCGCCACCGATACCTCCAAGGTATAGGTTGATACCGTTTCGAAATCCAACAGCGCGTTTTTGTTCACCGTGATCTGACCGGTCTTGGAATCAATCAGAAAAAAATTATTTCCATTTCCCTTGACGATGGCGTAGGTCAGCGCCGGGTTATGCGGTGCCGCCGCCGACACCTTCCCGATGACCGTACCAGCCGGACTGTTTTCATCGACGGAAAAATTCAAATTGGTATCGGTCAGTGTTGGTGGGAAACTGATTGGTTTGACACTCACATTGATCGTGGCGCTGGCGGTCAGTGATCCCCCCTGGCCCTGGAATCCTAGGTCATCCACCTGAATCTTGATGGCATCGCTGCCACGATAATATTGGTTCGGACTGTAAGACAACGTGCTTAAGGAATTGTTAAGCGCTGTCAATGGCCCTTTGATGGTCAAGGTCTGGCTGCCCGACGTCCCGGCGGTGATGGTCACACCTGTCGTATCGGTCAAGTTCAATAACCCGTTTCCTACGGCTAACTTGACCGACCAAACTCCCTTGTCCCCTCCCGGCCCCAACGAATCAGGATCGGATACCACAACACCCGATACCGTTACCTTGCCGTTTTCATCCACACTCAGTGCATTGGGGGCCTCCAAGGTCGGGGGCATGTTGATCTGGTTCACGTTGATGGTAATCGCCGCCGAAATGATCGTGGCCACCTTGGTCGTGTTATCGGCGATGCTATCGGTCACCGTCGCTGTCAGGTTATAGCTGCTTGCCTTTCTGTAGTCCAATGCCACAACGGTGGTGATAATACCGGTCGATGAATCGACTTTGAACACATCTTCCGGGGTCAGCGTGTATTTCAAAACATTACCAACATCGGGATCAGTCGCCGCTAGCGTCCCCACAGTGGAACCCACAGGCACATTTTCGTCCACAGAAAAAGTCTGGGACGCCATCACCGGGGGCTTGTTGAAGGTGACGGGGGTGATTGGCCTGATATTATTATTATTACTCGATGCTGGAGTACTGGAACTCGGTGGCGTCGCCGTTATCGGCGTCGTTGGCTGAGCGGTCGAGCCAAAGATAGAATTGGGATCCAACAATGGGTTAGAGGTCGGAGTTGTCTTGGTCGCGCCATCAGCTGGCTTGGCGGCGTCCGCTTTGCCGGAATCTGGCTTGGTGGCGTCTGGTCGAAGGGTATCCGGCCCTGTAGCGGCATCGGACTTGCCGGAACCACCTGTATCCTTCCCAAGGTTCGTCTCCTTACCGGCACCAGTCGCCGCATCGGGACCGGTCTTGGTCCCGGTGTCTGTGCTGCCCGTCGATTTGGTACCATCGGGTTTCTGTCCGCCGCTGTCCGGGGTCGACGAGAGCGGAGGCAGTGTGCGGGCCTTGACGGTATCTGCCACCTGCCTGGCTCTGTCCAGATCTTGAATTCCAAGGGCCTTGGCCTGGTCTTTGATTTCCTGTTTCACCTCTTTGACTTTGTTCTCAAGGGCCTCGGACAAACTCTTGCCTTCGCTTACCGCTGTGGAAATGTCTTTGGCAAAATCTTCCACCCTGTTTGAAGTCTGCTCAACAGCGGCGGTGGCAACCTTGTCATCCGCCTTGGCAGTTCCGGCAATATCTGGTTTGACCGACTGCGATTCCAAAGCTTCCTTCTTACTGGTCAACTCCGCCACCTTATCCTTGTCCCCTTTGGCTTCGGCGGTTTTGATCTCCTCCTCAAGCTTTGCCATCTCTTTATCGGCCTCTATGGCCTTGGCGACATCTTCCTGGGTTTTCTCCATCAATTTATCTTCGACTGCGGCTACCAATTTGTTCAATGAATCCGGATGCTTGTCCAAAACCTTTTTGGCCTCATCGACACTGGCCGCAGCCCCTTTGGCCACCAGGGATTGCGCCACTTTGTCCACCAAAGCCTGCTTTGCCGCAGGTGGCAGACCGGGTATCACGGTATTGGTATAAGCTTTTTGCAGAGTTGTTGGAGGGGCAGGGGAAATGACTGGAGGGGTCCCTTTGGCACCACTCAACATTTGGTTTTTGGCGACCGGTGTCGGTTCCTTGGTCAAATCGGCCGCCATCGCCTCGTTGATCAAGGCGGTCCAGAAAAAAATTTCTCCGGAGGAGGAAGTTAAATTTTTGTTGGCTTCTTCCATCCAAACCAATACTTCATCTTTGAGGGTCACGACTTCGATGCGCTGATCCTCTCCCAAACCTTTCAGCTCGATATATCCCTCGGTGCCACGAACGCCCATGGTGGCCACGGGAGTAACCAAATGAAACGGCTTATTTTTGAGTTGACCCAGCTTTCCGGAAACGAATCTGGCGATACCTTTATTCAATAACACCTCACCCTTGTTGGTATTGACCGCATCCGCCCCCCCATCGGGTTTGGCTTTGAAGGTGTATTGTTGCACCAGAAATTCGCTGTCCTCCCCCAAGGCGATGACCGCATCGTCTGCCATTTTAAGGATCAATCGTGCCTTGCTGCCGGTTACGATGCGGTCTCCCTGAAAAATGGGAGCTCCTTCATCCAATACCCGTTTTTCTTTATCCATCTCGGCGAAGGCCAGCCCTCTCAGTTGGGTCACCGACCCAACCGCTTCGCGCTGCTGTGTCATTTTTTCAGTTTGGGAAGCCGCTGACGCCTGTTCTCCGGTCCCTGATGGTCTGGTCCGTTGCATGAGCTTGTCACGGTCCAGTTCGATGCCTTTGTTTTCGACCTGTTTTTGCGATATCAGCAACAACAACGCCCCCGCCATCGCAACACCAAGAACAACAAGCAGTGCAATGAACCATTTATTTTGGAATACGTTGCGCATTGCCGGACACCTTTGACGAGCACGGAAACAGACCGGTTACCATCCCTTCTCTGGCATGGTCCGGCTTACCCTGTCATACGTTCATACTATATGAATTTTCTATAAACCACCATGATTATTGAGTAAAATATCGTAACCGAAGATTTATTGCGACCCACAAATCGCAACCCGGTCAAAATGACGGCACCGCGAGGTTTTTTGGGCCGTCACCTTGACCGGGTTTGTCATTTTCCGGAATATGTTCCATCCGCATTCAGAACTATCGTCTCTTTGTGTAACAGACTCCCTCCTGGATTCCGCTCCCTACGGCGACGCCAACCGGGCCTGAATCCCGGTCAGGCTGGCGATGCGGTCACGCGCCTGACTCGCTTCCTTATGGCTGCCATAGGGACCTGAACGTACCCGTTGATAGGGGGTCCCGGCGACGATGGCCTCTTCCCGGGTGATAGGCAGTCCCATGGCACTCACCTGGGTTTGGACATTATCCGCCAAGGCTTTTTGTCGAAACGAACCAAGCTCCAAAAAGACATCCCCTTTGGCCGTCATTGTCCTGCCTTTGTCGGCAGCCGGGGGACGGGCAGACCCGGGTGGTAGTCGCGTTGTCGCAGGCTGACGCTCGTAGGTTTGACGATCGCCACTGTCCACGGACATCGCCAGATCGTCTTGTTCATCGGGCGGCAAAGCGGGATGGCTTGGAGTCGGGGCGATGGTGCTGGCCGTATTCGTATCGACTCCGGCAGGCATCGCCCCTGCGGGGACCGAGGCAGGCGCTGACCCGTTGTTGGACCCCGAACCTGCCACTCCCCCTGCCAAGGTAAAGTCCAGATACGATCCACCGGGGGCCATCGCCGACGGGAGCGATACTTCTGGACCCTTCCCGGTCGGTTCAGGAGCAGCTTCCTCTCCTTTGCGACTCTTCTCCTTCTCTGCCGGGATCGCTTTCTTCTCCGGCACCGGGCTGTCCTTGGCGGGTTGCTGGCCCTCTTTGCCCATCGTCGGTGGCTGGTTGGGTTTCCTCACCGATTGCATCACCGGCTGGCCCCCCACCTTCGGAAATCTCTTGGCCTGTTGTTGCCTCGTTTCTCGAGGCTTGCCCTGGGTCATGACCACCGGCCGCAGAAAGATGACCAGTTCCGTCTTCTTGACTTGATGTTCCTGGTTGCTGAACAGGAAACCTACCCCTGGCAGCCGACCCAGCACCGGAATGCCATTGTCGATTTCCTTGGTTTCATCCTGCATCAAACCACCCATCACCGCCACCTGCCCGGAGTGGACCCGCATCATGGTCTCCATCTCTTTGACCTCAATTTCGGGAATTTGGCTGATTACCGGAGACTCCAGTCCAGTAGTGGTCGTATTCCTTTGCAAAGCGGGGTTGGGGTCGTTCTTCCAGGCATAGATGCGCGAAATGGTCGGACGAACGTTCAGGTTGACGATATCCTGATCCGAAATCTGCGGCGTCACCGTCATGATCAAACCCACAGGGACCGTGTTCACCCGGGTATTGAATACCGGGACCTGGGCTGTCGCTGCCGCAGTCGTCCCGGTAGTGGTTCCCGTGGTATTGTTGGAGGTCGCCGTAGCTGTCGATTCCAGGGTAAAGAACACCTCGTTCCTTACGACCTTGAGCAAGGCCGCCTGGTTGTTCAAAGCCATGATCTTTGGTGATGACAATACTTTGGTATTGCCAAAGGATTCCAGGGCTTTCAAGGCGATTCCTATGGGGCCGCTCCCCCCCGTTCCTTCCGAATGGTTGATGGTGAAAAAGTCCATGGGCGAATCCAGTGGATTCATTTTGGAAAACGCCCCGGTGAAAGTCACCCCAGAGGTATGGCTGAACACCTGGTTCCAATCCACCCCTTCGCGAAAATCGTCATTCAATTCAACCTCGACTACCGTGGATTCGATCAACACTTGGCGATGAACGTTGTCGAGTACGGTATCCAGATATTTTTGAATCCGATCGTGCTGGACCGAAGAGGCGAATACCGAAATAATCCCCGCCTCGGGGTTGATGGAAACCGTTCCACCGGTATCATTTCCGGAACCGGAGCCGGTATCCGCCGAGCCGGACGCCGAAGGGGCCATGCCTCCCAGAATATCTCCCGCTGCGGGAATCAATCCGGGAACCAATCCTGATGATGTAACCCCCTTCACCCCTTTGTCGAGACCGGCAACACCGGTTCCCGATCCCATGGCTGCGGGCGATGTGTTTTCGATCAGCCCAACCCGCGCCTCACTGCCGAGAATCGATTGGATGTTTTGCGTCAACGTCCGCCAAAAACGGCTGTTGGAAGTGGTCGTCAAGTTGGTCGTCGATTGATTAGCGTCTGAATTCAGCATGTCGGGTGCTGTCAGAGCATTATTGGGTGTATTTGAGCTGTTTGATGTCGTCGTCGAGACTTGGCTGGACACCTTGTTGCCGGTCTTGGTGTCACGCTCGACGTTGATGTAATCCACCTGGTAAATTTTCAAGTAGGCACGATCCGGTGAAACAATGACGGTCTCACCGTCAATTTCATAGCGGATCCCGACCTGTTTGGCGACCCGATCCAAAATTTGCGGCAGGGTCTGGTCGATGGCACTCAGGGTGACTCTACCGGAAATCCCTGGATAGACATCGATATTTTTGTTGGCATCCCGCGCCAGGGCAAACAACAGGTCGCGCACAGGCATTTCTGTGACGGTTATGGTATAGACCTCTTCATGCGCCCCGGTGTCCCCTCCGTTCTTCCCGACGCCCATCTCCGGGGGAATATCGGCTCCAGCTGAAATATGGGCCGGAGGGTCGGTAGGACGCAAAAAGTGCGACTTCGAAGCCTTGAAGTCGGTCGATTGACAGGAGGCGATCAATACCCCACCAATAAACATACCAAGAATCAAGACCCGGCGGTGTCGAACCCTTTGCGTGAAGGGTTTCACCAGGCGTCCCAGGGGTTGAATCGGTAGCATCATTTTTTTCCCCAATCGTCATTAAACCACACCCCTCTTTCCCCTGAAGGGTGCGATCAGGCCACTGTCCAACCGACGACCACTGCAAATTGCCAGCCAGAGTGGCCAATGGAGGAAGAAAATATTCTTTCACAAAACGTTTCAATACGAGAAAAAGCGGAGGGTGACGCGATTGGGAAGGATAAATCTGGACCCGTGAGCAGGAGGGGACCGGGAAGGGTCGGGTCCCATCCCGTTGATTGGGCTGGTTCGTTAGGTCCTTGAGCCATCCATGCCGCACCTGACCTTTCTCAAGGAAAGTTGGGACGGCTTCATGCGACGATCTGCCAACTCTCCTTGGAGACCGGTTTGTCCACGACCTCCTCCAGAATACGCAAAAATGCCGACCGCGACATTTCCCGAGCCCCGAAACGCAAAAGATGTCGAGTCGTCATCTGGCAATCGATGATGGAAAATCCCCATGTTTGGAGATCCCGAACCAGGGTCACAAAGGCCACCTTGGAAGCGTCGGGGCACTCGTGAAACATCGATTCCCCAAAAAAGCACCCCCCGAGGGCAACGCCATACAGCCCCCCGACCAATCGGACTCCCTCCTCGACGACCTTCCAGGCCTCAACGGAATGGGCGTACCCCATTTTGTGCAGCCGGATGTAAGCTATTTTCATTTCCCGGGTAATCCAGGTTCCCTCTCCTTCAGGCCGTTTAGCCCGAGCACAGGCGGCGATCACCTCGGAAAACATCCGATCATAGGTAATCTTGAACTGGCCCCGTTTCATCACTTTTTTTAACGATCCCGGGACATGCAACTCCTCCGGTTTCAAAACCAGACGGGGATCGGTACTCCACCACAGCAGGGGGTCTCCCGGAGAAAACCAGGGAAAAATGCCTCTGGAATAGGCTTCCAGGAGCCGTTCCGGCGATAGATCACCGCCAATGGCGAGCAGACCATTCCCCTCTGCCAGGGTTGGCGGGGGAAAAACCGGATCCTTATCCAAGAGAAAAATGGCCAAGGCCTTTCAGTGCGCCTCCTCCCAATTCCGGCCAACGCCGATATCCACCTTGAGGGGAACCGAAAGATCCATGGCAGAAACCATGGCGTTTCGAACCACCTCCTTGACCTTCTCCACTTCATCCTCCGGAGTCTCCAGGACCAGTTCGTCGTGAACCTGGAGGATCATCCGACTTTTAAAATGGTTGACTTCAAGCTCCCTGGCAAGATGTTTCATTGCCTGTTTGATCAAATCGGCGGCGCTTCCCTGGATGGGTGCATTGATGGCCGTTCTTTCCGCCACCTCGCGCTGATTACGGTTGGAATGGTTGATTTCCCGAATGGGACAGCGCCTTCCTCCCAGGGTGGTGACATACCCTTGACGCCGGGCCGCTGCAATGGTCTGCTCCATATAGTCGCGTACCCCATGGTAACGATGGAAATAGGCCTCCATGTAACGCGCCGCCTGGAAATTGGATATTCCCAATCGTTTGGCCAAGCCATAGGAACTCATGCCATAGATCAGGCCAAAATTGATCGTTTTTGCCATGCGCCGATGTTCGGTACCAACGGTCACGCCATCCTCGGCAAACAATTCTCGGGCTGTAGCGGTATGGATGTCTTCATCGGCGACAAAGGCCTCCTTGAGGCGAACCACATCGGCCAGATGGGCCAGAATCCGCAATTCCACCTGGGAATAGTCGGCCGACAATAATAGCCACCCCGGCGGCGCAATGAACGCACGACGTATGGCGCGACCATCGGCGGTACGGATGGGAATATTTTGCAGGTTGGGTTCGGAGGACGACAGCCGACCCGTCAGAGTGATGGCCTGATTGTAACTGGTATGCAGCCGCCCGGTCTTCCGACAGACCAGTTCGAGCAGATTCTCGGTGTAGGTGGAGCGCAGTTTGATCAGAGAGCGGTATTCCAGCACCTGCGCCGCCAAGGCAACACCCCCTTCCGCCAATTTGGTCAACACCGAAACATCGGTGGAAAATCCGGTCTTGGTCTTTTTTCCTCCCTTGATTCCCATCTTGTTGAATAAAATGTCCCCCAGTTGTTGGGTCGAATTGACGTTGAATTCTTCACCCGCCAATTGTTGAATTTCTCCGACCAGAACCTCACATCGGGCTCCCAGATCACGGGAAATGTTTCGCAGCACCTCCCTGTCGATACACACGCCATGACTTTCCATATCGCCAAGGATTGGAATCAGAGGCATTTCCACATCGGTATACAATGGCCATGAGTCGGCAAGATTTCGCAACAACGGTTCCATTTTTATCACCGCTTCCCAGGCCACCTCCGCATCCTCGCAGGCATAAGGGCCAGCCTTGTCCAGAGGAACCAGGTCAAAAGTGACCTGGTTTTTCCCTGTACCTGCCACTTCCTTGAAGGTGATGGTGGAACGCCCCAGTTCCTCCAGAGCGATGGTATCCAGGTTGTGGCGACGGTTCGTGCCATGGAGCAGGTGGGAAATCACCATGGCATCCTTGAAAAAACCCTGAAGATCAATTCCATATTTTTTCAATAGAACATATTCATATTTAATGTTTTGTCCTACCTTGATCACGCTGGGATTTTCCAGGATCGGCTTGAGGCGTGCCAATACTTGATCCCGATCCAGTTGCCCCTCCGGGACCACGGTAGCGTCATGGCCCACCGGTAGATACCAGGCCCGCCCAGCGCCCCATGAAAACGACAGACCCACCAGCCGCGCCTGGACCGGATCGGTACTTGTGGTTTCCGTATCCATGGAAAACTCGGCCTGTTGGGCCAATTGGTCGGCAAAGGCAGCGAAATTGTCCATGGTTGTCACTACTTGATACCTGGTCGCGTATCCTTCGACCTCCCGAACCTTGGCATCCTTCGCGATATCAGCTCCTGACTGCAATAGTTGCCGGGCCAGAGAGGCAAATTCCATTTCGGTATAGAACGCCAACAGTCGTTTTTTGTCTGCCGGACGTCGTTTCAGGGTTTCCAGAGTGACATCCAAAGGGACGTTTTCGTCGATGGTCACCAGTCGGCGAGCCAGACGGACCTGTTCCTGGCTTTGTTCCAGACTCTCGCGTTGTTTTTGAGAGACCTCGTCAAGCCGGGAATAAAGGGCCTCCAGGCTGCCAAACTGCCGCAACAGCTTGGCTGCGGTTTTCATACCAATCTTGGGTGCTCCGAGGATATTATCGGAGGTATCGCCCACCAACGCCATGGCCTGGGTCAACAGGGGTACCGGCAGTCCCCAGATCTCTTCGACCTCCTCCGATCCAATCCAACGATCCTTGCTGGTGTCCAAGATGTGTATCCGGGGGGAAATCAGTTGCATCAGATCTTTGTCCCCCGAAACGATCACCACATCCAATCCCTCCCGTTCTCCGCGGCGCGCCAGTGTTCCCAAAATGTCATCGGCCTCGTAACCCGGGATGGAGAAGATGGGGATATTGAATGCTTCAATCAATCGAAAAATTGGTTCAATTTGGCAGGAAAGTTCTTCGGGCATTGGTTTGCGGTTGGCCTTGTAACGGGCATCCAAGGTGTGACGGAATGTGGGTCCTTTGGCGTCGAAGGCGATGGCCAGATAGTCAGGCCGGTGTTCATCGACCACCTTGAGTACCATTTTGAGAAAACCGAAAATGGCATTGGTCGGGAAACCATCCTGGCGCGCCAAATGACCCACTCCATGAAAGGCGCGATAGATATAACCGTGTCCATCGATCAGGAACATTCGTGGCGGTAAATCCGTATCCATGCAAACCTGCTCCTTGCAGTCCTTAGGCATTCGACCAGAATTATACCATGATTCCGGGGCTAGGTAACCTGATCCAAAGCCAGATGAATAACATCCCAGGCGGTATGAAGTTCTTCCGTCGTCAGGCAATAGGGCGGTAACAGGTAGATGCAATCACCCAAAGGACGAATGAGAAACCCGTGCGCAAGAAAGAAGGTTTTCAGCTTTTCTCCAATGACAGCCGTGTAACCTTGGGTCGATCCGGTCACATTCAAAGCTGCGATGACTCCGCAACATCGTGGTTTGGAAACCCGGGGGTGGTTGGAGATTTCCCTAAGGCGTTCACGGTGGACGACCTCCAAGGTGGCACAATGGCGCAAGGGATGGCCGGTGGCAAACAGATCCAGAGAGGCCAAGGCGGCGGCACACCCCAACGGGTTGGCAGTAAAGGAATGACCGTGGGCCAGGGCACGGTCAAAGGTTTTACCTAAAAATGCCTCATATACGGATTGCCGGCAGATGGTGACCGCCATGGGAAGGAAGCCGCCGGTCAGCCCTTTGGACAGGCACAATAGATCGGGGAAGACGCCAATCTTTTCGCAGGCAAACAGTGATCCTGTTCGGCCAAAACCGGTCATGACCTCGTCGAAAACCACCAAACTTCCTGTCTGACGCACGTTGGCAACCATTGTTTGCAGAAATTGCGGTCGGCACATGCGCATTCCCCCAGCTCCCTGTACCAGGGGTTCCAGGATAATGGCCGCCATTTCAGAGCCATGGCGATCGAGATACCGTGTTAACGTCGCCAACGCTTCCTCTTCGCGCTCCTCCACGGTGTCATCACCCTCCCAGGTGGCGGGAAAGGGGAGGGTATCCACCTGGAATAAATAATCGTCGAAAGCGTTGAAAAAACCTGATGAACGACCCAGGGACATGGCACCGACCGTATCACCGTGATACCCCCCTTCGAGGACAACAACGCGATGGCGGTGGTCGCTTTGGTTACGATGGTATTGAATGGCCATCTTCAACGCCACTTCCACGGCGGTCGAACCATTATCGGAATAAAAAACCCGAGTGAGTTCTCCCGACAAAAGTTGGGTCAGTCGTTGTGCCAAACGGATGGCGGGCTCGTGGGTCAATCCGGCGAAAATCACGTGTTCCAGCAACCGCGCCTGGTTGGCGATGGCCTGGGCGATATAAGGGTGGGTATGGCCATGGACCGATAGCCACCAGGATGAGATCAGATCCATGTAACGCCGACCGTCGGCCCCCTGTAGCCAGGCGCCCGATGCTGATACGATCGGAATGGGTGGCGGGGCGGTAGCCTCCTGAGTGAAAGGATGCCACACATGAGTCTGGTCTAGATGAGTCAATTCTTCCATGGGGTTGTTTTTGGTTATATGCATGTTCATGAAAGTGTCTTTTGTTGGGGGAAACGGACAACCTGATACCGCAGGAAGTCCGCGGTCTGAACTGATTTGTCCACGGTCTGGTACAGGGATTTCCACCGTCCTTTGCCCAGGATGTACGTTTCATCCAGACGCCAGCTCCGGCCAACAGGCCAGTAGCGTTTTCGGGATTCCTGTCCAAGTTGGGGAGGGTAGGTGAAGAATCCACTGCGGGATCGTGGAGTGATCGACATGGAGACCACGTTCGGTCATCATTTTCTCAAGATCGTGATAACTGAGCGCATAGATCAGGTTCCATCTGACACAGACCAGGATGGTCTTCATTGCGAACCACCGTCTTTGTGGATCTGGTCATGGTCTTCCACCCTGCCCAGGCAGGGTATCATGGATGGTCATGAAGACATCAGGGTGAAAATTGGCGAACGAGCCCTTTTAAGCCGAAGTTCCATTACTTGAAATACAATAATATAATTTAATATCATATAGATATTGTGAAAATGTCCTGCAGGGATCTTCCTACGGCTGGATCGTTCTGAGGAGCGTCAAAGTCTGGTGTTGTTTGGTAAGCGCCGAACGAACGCCGTTCTCAAGGTGTCTTGCTTTTCTCCGAATTTTTTTTAACGTTCCAGGGGAGAAG